>CALXWM010000004.1 GCA_944392425.1 uncultured Clostridia bacterium | reverse complement strand
TGAAACACAATTTATTTTTCCAGTAGAAGGAGAAGTAATAAAAGAATTTGCAAAAGATAATTTAATATACTCAGAAACTTTAGAAGAATGGATTACACACACAGGAATTGATATAAAAGCAGATAGAACTACTGTAGTTAAAGCTACAGCTGATGGTACAGTAAAATCAATAAAAAATGATCCAAGATATGGATTAACTGTAACTATAGAACATAATGATGGATATACAAGTGTCTATTCAAGTTTACTCTCAGCAGAATTTGTAAAAGAAGGAGAAAAAGTTACTCAAGGCCAAACTATAGGAACAGTTGGAAACAGTAGTGTGTTTGAAGTGGCAGAAGATAATCACTTACATTTTGAATTATTAAAAGATGGAAGCAACATAAATCCAGAAATTTATTTAAAATAGCATGTAAATTAAAAAAATATAGTTAACTATATTACTAAACATAAATAAAAATTCGACATATTTTGACAAAAAATGCAAATGTAATATAAATGTAATATTTATTAACAAATACCTAAAAATGAGGATAGATAGGCTCTTCCTCGTTTTTTCGTCTTTGACTTTTAAAAAAATTGATGATAAGCTATTAACATATTGAGAAAAGTAGGTGATAAAATGATTTACCAAAATGATATTGCAAACTTAGAATCAGACATAAGAGACAAAATAGGACAAAAGATAATTGTCAAAGGATCTTTAGGAAGGAGTAAGTCGTTTGAAAAAGAAGCTACTATAGAAAAAGCTTATACTAACATATTCATAGTAAAGTATGAAGAAAACAAAAGAAGCGTATCTTATCAATATAAAGATGTGTTAACAAGAACAGTAGAAGTAGATGTTTTTGATGGTGAAGGATATAGCCCATTAATTCCTCCTTTAGTAAAGGTGCCAAAGAAAATAAAAGCTGCTTTATAATTTCTTGATTAAAACTAATTAACGGATTTTGAGCGTCCAAAAGGACGTTCTTTTTTTTTATACAGGTTCTTTTTTTCTCCTTAAAGCATATATATTAATAAAACATAATTAAGGAGGTAAAGGGCAAGATGGAGTTAGAAAAAAACAAAATATCCATTAATCAAATTGTAGCTCAAAAATTGGACACTGCAATATGTGAAGGAGACTGTATAGTTCCAGATATAAAACCAGACATATATAATATAATATCATCTAGTGGTATAGTAACTATTTATAAAAAAGAAGTAATGGATGGAAAAGTTAGAATAGACGGAGGAATAAATACATATACAATATATAGCTCAGAAGAAGATGGAAAAAAAGAGATAAGAGCAATTAACTATGTTATAGACTTTTCTCAAATAGAAAATATAGAAACTGCAAAAAATGATCAAATAGCAGAAGTAAACACAAAACTTAGAAGTGTGGAAGCTAGAATTGTAAATGAAAGGAAAATAAATGTAAAAGCGGTACTAGATTTTGACATTAAACTATTTGCAAATAATTCAGAAGAATTTATTACCGGAATAAATGATATTCCAGATTTACAAAAATTAGAAAAAAAGATGACTGTAAATTCTATGCTCGGTTGTGCAAAAACAAAAGCACAAGTAAAAGAAACTGTGCCAATAGATGGAGTAGATAATTTAACAGAAATATTAAAAGTAAATATAGATATAACTAACAAAGATACAAAAATAAGTTATAACAAAATACTTGCAAAAGCCGATAGTAAACTTAAAATACTTTATTTAACTGAAGATGGAAGAATTTGTGTAGTTTCAGCTACATTGCCAATAATGGGATTTATAGATATGGAAAATATTTCAGAAGAAAATGTTTGTGATATGCAATATGAAATTAGAAATCTAGTAATAAAGCCTAATAGTATGCAAGAACATTCAATATATATAGAGGCTGAAATAGAAATTACAGCATCTAGTTATGAGACTAAAGAAATAAATACAATAGAAGATTTATATAGCCCTAGTAGAAATTTAAGTTTTGAACAAAAACAAATAAAAGCAATGCAAAATAAAAAGAATTTCCATGATGTATTTAGCATTAGAGAAAAACAATTATTAAATATTGGGGATGAAAAATTATATGATGCAGATGTAAAAGTAAACATAGATAATATGCAAATAGGAAATGATGAAATAGAACTTAGTGGAAATGTAAATATTACATTTATGCATTCTCTAAATAATATGACAGACTTAGGAACAACTACACTTGAACTACCAATTAATTATAGAATGGCATGCTCGGGAATTAGAGCTACTAGTCAAGTAAAAATAGATATGAGTATTCCATTGCAAGATTTTACAATTTTACCAGGAGGAGAAATAGATATAAAGATAGATATTGAATTTATGGTAGATTCTTCGATAGAGATAAGACTAAATGAAATATGTGATGTAAAAGAAATAGAAAGTAGCGAGAATAGTGGATATAATATGGTAATATATTTTACTAAAAAAGAGGATAATTTGTGGAAAATCGCTAAAGAATTTAGAAGTACAATGCAAATTATAAAAGAAAGTAATGGTTTGTCACAAGATATAATAACACCAGGAATGCAATTATTTATAACAAAAAGCGTAGGAGTAAATTGCTAAAATGGAATCTAAATTAAAAGAGGTTAGAATAAATTTTATAAATAAAAAAGCAGGAGTAAATGGATAAAATTTATTCGAGACCTAGGATACCTAGAATAAATATAAACAGAAATTGGCGGTAATGGCTTTAATATGAAACCGTATAAGCGTAGAATTGCAATTTTACTTATTATTTTAGTAATAGGATATTTTACGGCAACAACTATTATGAAAGCCATTACACCGATTATCGAAAGACAATGTAGGGTAAAAGCAAGAAGTTTAGCTACAGAATTTGCTAATGAAGCATGTATAAATAATATGCAAAATATAACTTATGATGATTTATGCACAATTGAAAAAGACGAAACCAATGATGTAAGCCTAATAAAAATGAATTCAATAAATATAAATAAGCTTAATTCTAAAATTGCATTAGAAGTTCAAGAAAAATTAAATGATACAACAATAAGTAAGTTCTATGTTAAATTAGGAAGTTTTACAGGAATAAAATTACTTGCAGGTAGAGGACCAGATGTAGAAGTAAGAATGTCTACAATAGGAGAAGTCACAACTGAGCTTAAATCAGAATTTGAAGAAATGGGAGTAAATCAAACATTACATAGACTATATATAAATGTAAATTGTAATGTAAGCCTTCTTACACCATTTAAAGATGTAGATGAACATATAACAGCTCAAGTTTTAATATCAGAAACAGTAATTTCTGGAGATATACCAGATGCATATTATGACTTAGAGGGAGTGAGTGCAGAGGATACAATGAACATGATGCAATAAAATTTTACGTTGGGGACGGACCTTTTTGTAAAAAAGATATATATTAAAAGCCGAAAATATACTTCTCGACATTTCAGCGAACGGTTGCAGCGCGAGCATCTTTGTCTTTAACTAAGTAGGACTGCAGAGTGTAGCGGGCAAGCTGGAGCGAATAGCGACCCGCGCAGTGAAATGGGAGAGAACGTATATTTTTGGCTTGACAAATAAAATATTTTACAAAAAGGACCGTCCCCAACGTAAAAAAGGTTGAAACATTATAAAAATGTGGTATAATAAGTGAAAAAGTAGGTGGAAAGAATGAGCAAAAGAAGAAAAAAAACCAATAACATTATATTAAGTCTAATAATATTTATAATCTTATGTGTTTCAGGATACTTTGGAACAGATTACTTCTTAGAAAATTCAAATTCCGATAATATAGCTAAAGAGGTTTCAACAAATGAAGTGAAAATTACCACATCTTCTAGCATAGAAAATGTAGATGAGGTTGATTTAAACAACGATAAGCTAAATATTATATTTTTTTATGTTGGACAAGCAGATTGTACACTAATTAAACTAAATGATGATGTCATACTAATTGATGCAGGAAATAATAATGATGGTAAAAATGTGGTAAGTTTTCTACAAGAAAAAGGTATAACTCAAATAGATTACTTAATAGGAACTCATGCAGATGAGGACCATATTGGTGGAATAGACGATATAATAAATAGCATGGATATAGGTACATTTTTAATTCCTACAATTGGAGAGAATGGAACAGATTATAAAAATGCAGTAGAAATGGCTAAAGAAAAAAACATACAAATTAAACATCCAACAAGGGGAGAAATATTTTATTTTGAGAATGCACAATTTGAAGTAATGTCGGCAATGGAAGAAGAAAATACATCAGATAATAACAGTTCTTTGGTAATAGAATTTACCTATAATAATACAACATATTTATTTATGGGGGATGCAGAAACAGAGGTTGAAAATTCAAGGAGTTGGAATAAAGTAAATGTACTAAAAGTTGGCCATCATGGTTCAAATTCAAGTAGCTCTACAAAATTTTTAGAACAAGTTAAACCGGAATATTCAATAATAGAAGTTGGAAAAAACAATTCATACAATCTTCCAAGTGACAAAGCAATTAGAAGGCTAGAAGAAAGTGGCACACAGGTTCTTAGAACAGATAAAGCAAATGGAGAAGAAGTAGGATCTTTCTGGCTAACGAGTGATGGAAACACCATAGACATAAGAGAAGTAAATATTAATTTGGATGGAAATATATAAATATTAATAATGCAAAATATAATTTAATAAAACGTAAAAAATGAATAAAGAAAGGAGAATTGGAAATTTGGAATTAAATAATATTTTAGGAAAAATAACTAATTTTACAAAAGACTTTGGAAATAAGGTAATATCTGAGTTATCAAATGCTATAGCAAACAATAAACTAACTGATGCATCAAAAGTTAAATTGCAGGACAAAACTAGAGATATTATAAAAAGTCATGGAGAAGTATATGAAGTAAAAAATAGGGGAGTATATAAGTACAGCTTAGATAATGAATATGAAGAATTACAAAAAGGAATGTATCTTGGACAAGAAAAAGGATACTATATTTTAGATGATCAAGGAAATTTGAGATATGACGAAGAACTTAATAAAACAATAAATTCAGAAATTAACATTGAAAAGTCAAGCATATTAAAAGAGCAACAAAAAGAATCAATGAAGTTTAGAAAACAGGGAGAAACTTACACAGTAGATGAACTTGGTGATGATGAAAGATATGCATACTTAACAAGAAAGTCTGATCGCAAAGAAATGCAAGATTTCAATATATCTGATGAACTCTATGACAAAATTAAAGAAAATAATAAAAAAGGAAAAGAGACAGAACTTACTTGGAATGGGAAAGAGTATGAAATTAAGTAATAATTAAAATAGGAAAAAGTCCAAATACCATTTATATCTGAATAAAATTGATAAATTGAAAATAAGAAACATTTTATTTTACACTGTCTAAATTGAAAATAAAAAACACTTTATTAAGGAAACATAGTTTTAATAAAGTGTTTTTCATAAATATAATAAATTTTATTTCTTTGCTATTTTGCAAATTTCTGCAAAAGCTTTTGGGTCTGTAACTGCTAAATCAGCAAGCATTTTTCTGTTAATTGTAACATTAGCTTTCTTTAAACCATTTATTAAAGTGCTGTATGTTAAACCATTAATTCTTGCACCAGCGTTGATTCTGATTATCCATAGCTTTCTGAAATTACTCTTTTTGTCTTTTCTTCCAACATATGCATAAGCACCAGATTTCATAACTGCTTGTTTAGCTTGTCTAAATCTATAATGTTTAGCTCCATAATAACCTTTAGCTCTTTTTAATACTTTTTTATGTTTTTTCTTTGTAATTATAGCTGTTTTTACTCTTGCCATTTTTTATTCACCTTCCTTTATTCTATTTACCATATGGTAATAATTTTTTTACATGATTTTTAGAAGTACTATCAACGTAAGCATTTTGAACACTTCCTGATGACTTTTGTCTATTTGTTTTATTTCCTAATAGATGTCTTCTATTAGCTTTAGTCCTTTTTACTTTACCTGTAGCTGTAAATTTATATCTTTTTTCAGCTGCCTTATTAGTTTTTAACTTTGGCATAATAAATTCCTCCTTATATTATAGTTATATATAAATTAGCTTTTTTTAGCTAAAATTATAAACAAATTCTTTCCTTCTAGAATAGGCTTTTTTTCTGCTACCGCTATATCGCTTAAATTTTCGATAAATTGATTTAAAACTTCTTCACCTTGTTTTACATAGTTAAGCTCTCTACCTCTAAATCTAACAGTAATTCTAACTTTGTTACCATCTTCTAAAAATTTTCTAGCATTTTTAGCTTTAAAATCAAAATCGTGTTTATCAATATTAGGTGTAATTCTAAGTTCTTTAATTTCAAAACTTCTTTGTTTTTTTCTAGCTTCTTTTTCTTTTTTAGCTTGCTCAAATTTGTATTTTCCATAGTTCATTATTCTACAAACTTTTGGATTATTATTTGGAGCAACTAAAACTAAATCTAATTTTCTTTCATAAGCAATGTCTAAAGCTTTGCTTAAAGGCATTGTACCAAGTTTTTCGCCTTTTTCATCGATAACCTGAACTTCATTTGCTCTAATTTGTTCATTGATTGGTAATTCTTGTTTTATATTAAAACACCTCCTAAAAATAGTAAAATTAAATTTTACTTGCATTTAAATCCTTTTATATGTAACGAATATAAAATTAAGCTTCGGACAAAATAAAAAGATTGGTTATTGAAGCCAATCATTCTCAAACAGATTAAAACTTAATAAATTTATAGTTACAAATTTAACATATAAATAATTTGAATAATGTAAGTTTTAAAATATTAACCTTTTCCGCTTAACGTTAAGGTGAGAATGTAACTTCTTCTTAAATACATAAATAATAATACTATATTTTTTAGTATTTGTCAACATTTTTTTGAAAATTGCTTGACTTTTTTGCCAATATGTAATAAAATAATATAGCGAATTTGAATATGTCCTATAAAGCAATTCCCCGGTTGGCTTTATATGGTTTCATATAAATTATTAATTTTGAATGGAGGATAATTTTACCATGAATAATACTACATACAGTGTTAAGAAAAGTGAAATTGAAAGAAAATGGTATATAATTGATGCTGAAGGCAAATCTTTAGGTAGAGTTGCAGCAGAAGCAGCAAAATTATTAAGAGGAAAACATAAGCCAACATTTACACCAAATATGGACAATGGCGACCATGTAATTATAATCAACTGTGCAAAAGCAGTTTTAACAGGAAAAAAATTAAATCAAAAAGTTTACACTCATTTTACAGGATACATTGGAAATATGAGAAAAACTTTAGCAAAAGATATGATGGAACAAAAACCAGAAAAAGCTATGATGATAGCAGTAAAAGGTATGCTTCCACATAACAGCTTAGGAAGACAAATGTTAACAAAATTAAGAGTATACGCAGGTGGGGAGCATGAAAATGCAGCACAAAAACCTGAAGTATGGAAATTTTAATTAGGAGGAATAGAAGATGGCAAAATCAGAAAAAGTTGTATTCTTAGGTACAGGTAGAAGAAAAAGCTCAATTGCTAGAGTTAGACTTGTAGAAGGAAAAGGAAGTATAACTGTAAACGGAAAAGATATAAACGAATATTTTGGAGAAGAAACATTAAGAGTAATAGTAAAACAACCTTTAACAGTTACAAATACATTATCAAAATATGATGTAATTGCTAAAGTTCAAGGTGGCGGATTCAGCGGTCAAGCTGGTGCTGTACGTCATGGTATAGCAAGAGCTCTTAATGAAGCAAATGCAGAATATAGACCAGTATTAAAATCAAACGGATTCCTAACAAGAGACCCACGTATGAAAGAAAGAAAGAAATATGGTCTTAAGAAAGCTCGTAAAGCTCCACAATTTAGTAAGAGATAATATTTTAAAAAAATATACAAAAAACCTCAGAGAATAATAACTCTGAGGTTTTTGTGCATATTTAAGATTTTTTTACAAAATTCTTTTATTTTTAATGTTATTTATCTTCAACATTCCATAAAATAAAAAATTATAGTATTTTAAACAAATAAACTGACCATATAAAGAGCAAATACACCTAACAAAACCAATCCTTTAGGTCTAGTTATGGTATCTCTTTTGCCCATAAAATTAAATAACCACAAAACAATAGTCATACTACAAAGTAAAATTAAGTTTTGTATAAAGTCTGGAGTAAATTCAAGTGGTGTAATCATTGCTCCAATTCCTAAAATTAAAAATAAATTAAGAACACAAGAACCTACTAAATTGCCAACTGCTATATCAGTATCTTTGCGTATTACAGCAAAAATAGATGTGACAAGTTCAGGTAGGGCAGTACCTATAGCAACTACAGTTAAACCAATTACTCTTTCAGATATATTAAAGTATAGAGCTATATTGCTTGCAGAATCTACAACAAAATCTCCACCATATTTTAATAAAAACACACCTACAACTATTAATAATAGAGAAAATGGAATATTAATTTTTCTCTTTTTAGAATTTTTATTACTAGAATTTTGCCTTTCCAATTTTTCTTTTTTATAAGAATTGATTATATCCTCAAATTCTTTTATGATAGGATAAGAAAAATATACTATAAACAATATAATCAAGAAAAAGCCTTCTATTTGATTTATATATTGAGTACTATTTCCTAATATGCCTAAACCCATTAAAAGAATAACTGTGCTTGCCAAAAATGCCATTGGAATATGAAAAATTCTTGCTTCTTTATCAATTTTAACAGGCCTTATAACAGCCATAAGACCTAGAATAAATAAAAGATTGCACAAATTACTTCCAATAGCATTACCAATTATTAAATCAGTGCTAGAACTTTGAGTGGATGTAATTGTTATAATAAGCTCTGGAGCAGATGTACCAATAGCTACAATAGTTAATCCGATTAACATTTCAGGAATATGAAACTTTTTAGCTATATTGCTAGCACCTTTAACTAACATATCTGCTCCAACAACCAAAAGTACAAATCCTAGTATTATCATTAGTATATTATTTATCATTAACGTTTCACCTTTCTACTTATTATTAACAAAAGTAACGCTATTTTGTCAAGCTGTAATTATTGTTTTTTTATTCTTGGTTTGGCAAGAAGCGAAGCAATGTAGCCAAAGAATATTGCAGCAGCTATGCCACCACTTGCAGCTTTTACCCCACCAATAAATGCTCCAAGTAAGCCTTGAGTTTGAACAGCTTCTATAGCACCTTTTGCTAAATTTGCACCAAATCCAAAAAGGGGAACAGTAGCACCACATCCAGCAAAGTCTATTATATATTGATAAATTCCAAGACCACCTAAAAATGCACCTACAGTTACAAATATAACTAAAATTCTAGCAGATGTAAGTTTTGTTTTATCTAATAATATTTGACCAATTATACAGATTAATCCTCCAACTAAAAAGCATCTAAGCATTAATCCCCAATCTATACTTTGTAAAAATTCCATAATTAATTATCGTTTTTGACGATTACTCCTTTCAAATTAATTTTTAGTTTTCATCAATTCTTTTAGTAAAAAATAGATTTTATTTATTCGTAAAAAGTATTTACTCCTTTTCCATTTCAATAGATACAGCATGTGCTATTCCCGGAATAGATTCACCTTGTTGAGATGTTGTTGAATTCATAAGAGCACCAGTTGCAATTAACAAAAGCTTACTCATATGACCTTGTTTCAAAAGCTTATATAAATAACCAGAAAATACAGTTGCAATACAAGCACAGCCACTTCCACCAGAGTGAGTATCTTGCTTATTTTTATCAAACATAAGCACACCACAATCATCATAATTTTCAGATAAATCAATACCTTTAGATTTACCTAAATCAATTAATATAGATTTACCTAAATGACCTAAGTCACCAGTAATAATGGCGTCGTAATAGTCTGGAGTTCTACCTGTATCTTCAAAATGTGCAAGAAGTGTAGAAAGTGCTGCTGGTGCCATTGCGGCTCCCATATTATTTGCATCTTTAATTCCTAAATCAGTAATAACACCAGGGGTTATATGGGTTATATATGGACCAAGACCTTTTTTAGAAAGTATAACTGCACCTGAACCTGTTACAGTCCATTGGCTTGTAGGTGTACGTTGATTTCCAAGCTCTAATGGAAATCTAAATTGCTTTTCAGCACTACAAAAGTGACTAGAAGTAGCACAAAGCACATTATTACAAGCTAAGCTATCCATAAAAACAGAACCTATACATAAGCTTTCAACAAAAGTAGAACAAGCTCCAAATAAACCGAAAAATGGAATATTTGAATCACGCATACCAAAATTTGATGAAATACATTGATTTAGTAAATCACCTGCAAATGAATAGTCAATATCTTTAGCAGATAAACCGGACTTGGCAAGTAATGTATTTACAGTTTCTCTAAAAAGTTTAGTTTCAGCTTTTTCCCAAGTTTTTTCTCCCCAAAATTCGTCCTCTAAGCACTTATCAAAATATTGTGCAAGAGGTCCATCAGATTCTTTAGGTCCTACAATTGATGCCGTATCTAGAATTGTAGGTGGGTGGTCTAATTTTAAAGTTTGATTACCTAATTTTTTCATAAAAAATTTCATTCCTTTCTCGCTTTGCTTAAAAGGCACACATAGTTACGAAAGAAATTTCTTTCAAACTAAACAAATCCTTTCAATATCTATGTATATAATTTCCAAGTTTTCAAAAAATATGCACATAAATTAAATTTTGTGTTAATATGAAAAATGATTAAAAAATTTTTAGAAAGTAAATTAAATATGATTTCATAATAATATTAAGTGTTGATAAAAAATAAATTGTAACAAAAATGTAATAAAAAATTACTTGACTAAAAATAAGTGTACGTATAAAATTATAAATGATTAAATCTATTTGCATAAATAGTAAGAGTACATTGAAAATTAAATATTCAAGAGAAAATAGATGTATAAATACTATTTATATAAGTAGACATAAATAAAAATACGAAAGATAAAACAATAAAAAAGTGAAAAAATATAAGTTATTATATTATTAAATTAAGATAAAACCTAAGAATACAAATGAAAGGAGAAATTTTATGAAATCAAGAAAAGATAAAATCTTGAATATTAAAAAAATAAAGAGACAAGTAAAAGGTATTACTTTAATAGCTTTAGTAGTTACTATAATTGTCCTTCTAATCCTAGCAGGAGTAGCTCTTAACCTTACAATAGGACAAAATGGAATATTTACTAGAGCACAAACAGCAGCAAATACATGGAGAAACGCTGAAACAAATGAACAATTAGCACTTCAAGAAGGAGCAGATTTAATAGAAGGGTACTTAAATGGAAATGGTGGAAATCAAGATGATGATAATCCACCAAGTAGTGGAGTTACATATGTAGATACAGTACCAATTCCAGCAAGATTTTATTATGTAGGAGGAAGTAAAGCAACAGGATTAGTAATATCTGACGATCCAGAAGATGCAGAAACATTTAATGAATCTACAAAAAATAATCCAGTACCAGCAGATGGATTAATAGGAAACCAGTTTGTATGGATACCAGTAGATAACTCATCAGAAGAAAATTTTAATAAAGTATTCCAAAGACAAGAAGGATATTATAATGGAAGTAAAGCCTCAAGGCTATCTTCTTGCGGAGAAGCAAATAGCACAGGAGTAAATAGTAAAGTTACAGAAACAGATACAACTAAAGCAGAAGCAATCGCAATGTATGATAGTGTATATCAAAATGGAGGATTTTATGTAGGAAGATTTGAAGTAGGAAAAGATAAAGATGGAGCAGTAGTTATAAAAAAAGGAACAACAGAAAATCCAGTAAATCCATATACAAATATCAAGTGGTCTTCAAATGGAAGTATGCAAGAAACAACAGGAACAACAGGAGGAGCAGTAGAAATATCTAGAAACTTTGATACAGCAAATAATTATACAAGTGTACATAGTACATTAATATATGGAGTACAATGGGATGCAATAATGAATTTTATAGATTCTAATTATATAACAAATGCTACAATAGGAAATCCGAATTGTGCTACTAATTCATTTGTAAGAAATAGCAGAGGAAGAGGAAATTACAATGAAAATGAAAATACAAATAGCTGGAAAGGAAATGTTACAATTTGTGGTTCAAGTGATTCATATAGAATAAATAATATATATGATTTAGCAGGAAATGTATATGATTGGACAATGGAGGCTATCTCGACCGACAGTCGAGTTTTTCGTGGAGGCAATTTCGGCGGTTCCGGCTCGAACATTCCAGCTTCTTATCGCAGCTACAGCATTCCAGACGACGACGACGAGATCATAGGCTTCCGTGTAGCTTTGTACTTGCAAAACTGAAAGCTAAAGCCGCTGTACCTAAACTATAGATATAAAGTAGAGAAAGCTGGAAATTTGAACATTGAAATAACTTTACGACTTTAGACGTTAAGTAGGAATTTTTTTAAGAAAAGAGGGTGTCCTTAAACAGGAGCCCTCTTTTGTTTGAATATGTCAAATGTGGAATAATGTATATTGAAGCGTTAGGCGAATATTATAAAAAGCAAAAATGTTTAGCTTTATTAAATTGTTAAACAAAAAAACATGCTATAATACCAATAATTACAGAAGATGATATACCGAAAACAAGTACAGGACCTGCTACTGTAAACATCTTGGCTCCAACTCCCATAATATATCCTTCAGATTTATATTCAATTGCTGGAGAAACAATAGAATTTGCAAAACCAGTAATAGGAACAAGAGTACCAGCACCAGCAAATTTACCAATTTTGTTGAAGATATTTAAAGCTGTCAAAAGTGCAGAAAGTCCGATTAAACTAATTGACACTATTGTACTGCTGGAAGTTTGGTCTAATCCTTTGTATAAGCAAAATTCAAGTATAAATTGCCCTAAACAGCATATAAGACCACCAACCCAAAAGGCATTAAAACAATCCTTTAAAATTGGTGACTTAGGTGATTTTGCTTCTACATATTTGTTATATTCTTTTGGCGTTTCAATTGGATTCATAAACAACTCCTTTCTGTCAAAATATTATTAAGTCACAATAATATTTGAATTATTTAATGTTTTTGATTTACCACAATATTATTAACGACTTTGGTCTACCATAAATGTAATATCTAAATCTACATAATATTCAGTCATCTTATTCACAGTAACTTTAGCTCTTTGGTCTAAGATTTTTAAACTTGTAATATAATCCAGTGTTTTTGCAACTTCTTCTAAAGTCTTAACAGTTGCATCTTTCCATGAAATAGTTGACCTACCAGTTACTTTTATATGTTTTTCAATTCCCATAAAAACCTCCTAAAAAATAAATTCTATGTATATAATTTCCAACTTTTCAAAAAAATATGCACAAAAACAAATATTTGTGTTAAAATATATGGCGAACTATTAAATTAAGAATATTTATACAAATTTGCAAAGCAAAAAGAAAGGAAAACAAACGATGATTTCATACATAAAAGGAAGATTAGAAATAAAATCAAAAGATTACATCGTAGTAGATGTTGGTGGTATTGGATATAAAATATTTATGTCAGAAACAGCAATAAACGAATTAGAAAAAGGAAAAGAAGTAAAAATATTTACTTATATGAAAGTTAGAGAAGATGATATAAGTTTATATGGATTTTTAAATAATGAAGAGCTTGTAACATTTGAGTTATTAATTAGTGTAGGTGGTGTAGGAGCAAAAAGTGCAATAACAATACTTAGCAATATTACTCCATCTAAATTTGCTTTAGCTGTAATTACAAATGATGTAAATACACTTAAAAAACTACCGGGAATAGGTGCAAAAACAGCAGGTAGAATTATATTAGAATTAAAAGACAAAATGAAAACTGAGCAAAGTATAGAAGAAAGCAAAAACGAAGAAATTAAAGAGGCAATTGTATTAGATAACAAAGCAAATGACGCTTTAGAAGCACTTTGTGTACTAGGCTATACAAGAAAAGATGTAGAAAAAGTATTATCTAATATTGATACGAATAAACTTACAGTAGAAGAAATTATAAAACAAGGACTAAAATATTTAGGAAGATAGATTGAAAAATAAACATTTATATAGAAAATTGATATAAAAATAATACTATAATATATAAACTAATGAACAAATGACATAGAATAGGTTTATAGGTTTTACCTTTGAAAACCTAAATTTATTATAAGGAAAGTAGTTACATATGGACATGTCTGAGCCTTTAGCATATAGAATGATGCCACAAACTTTAGATGAATATGTTGGACAAGAAGATATTCTCGGAAAAGATAAAATACTATATAGAACAATAAAAGCAGATAGATTAAGTTCAATTATACTTTGGGGACCACCCGGTTGTGGAAAAACATCGCTTGCAAGAGTTATAAGTAATACAACAAAATATAAATTTACAAAACTAAATGCAGTAACAGCTGGTGTAGGAGATATAAAAAATGCAATAGCAGAAGCACAAAATATGCTCTTAAATCCGAGTGGAAAATGTATATTATTTATAGATGAAATACATAGATTTAACAAACTACAACAAGATGCACTTTTACCATATGTAGAAAAAGGCACAGTAATACTTATTGGTGCTACAACAGAAAATCCATATTTTGAAGTAAATAAGGCATTAATTTCTAGAAGTATGGTATTTAGATTGCATGAACTTACAACAGAAAATGTATTTACTATTTTAAAAAGAGCTATAGACAGTGAAAAAGGCTTAAAAAAATATAATATAAAAATAGAAGATTCAACATTAGAAAAAATTGCAGAAACAGCTAATGGAGATGTAAGAACTGCACTAAATGGCTTAGAGGTAGCAGTACTTACAACACCGTTTGACACCGATGGATTTATACACATTACAGATGAAGTGGCAAAAGAATGTGTTCAAACAAGAAAAGCGGTGTTTGATAAAAGTGGAGATTCACATTATGACAATATAAGTGCTTTTATAAAATCAATGAGGGGAACTGACCCAGATGCTGCAATATTCTATCTAGCAAGAGCATTAAATGCTGGGGAAGATCCTATGTTTTTAGCAAGAAGAATAGTAATTTGTGCATCAGAAGATGTAGGTATGGCAAATCCAATGGCACTAGTTGTTGCAAATTCAGCAATGCAAGCAGTACATATGATAGGAATGCCTGAAGCACGAATAATATTAGCTGAAGCCGCTGTATATGTCGCAACATCTAAAAAATCTAATGCATCATATAATGCAATAAATTCAGCTTTAGAAGATGTAAAAAATAAAGATACTGGAACTATACCAATGCATATAAGAAATGCACCAGTAGAAGGTATGAAAAAAGAAGGATACCATGTTGGCTACAAATATCCACACGATTATCCAGGACATTATGTGGAACAACAATACTTGCCTGATAAAATGCTTGAAACAAAGTATTTTATTCCTGATGAAAATGTAGATACAAGTAATTATCAAAAAAAGATTAAATACTAGACAACCTGTTAATTATAATATACTATATACATAGGAGGAAAAAAATGGGGATATTTAATTTTGGTAAAAAGAATAAAAAAGGAATAGAAGATAATAAAACTTTAGGTTATATAAAAATAGATGAACAACATATTATGCATATTTTAAATCAACAAGTTTTTCAAACAGATCATGGAACAGATTTGTATACAATGGAAGTATATGAAACTCATAATATTGACGATGCAATGTTAATGGATTATACCTCGCCGATTGCTTTTGAATTACCAAGTAAAAGAAGTGATTTAATGGAAAGTCTAATAAAATTATGGAATTCACAAAGAAATACTACTGATTTAAGCAAAGTATCTTATACTTATATAGGAAATATAAAAAAAGCAGATGATGGAAATTTGTATTATTATAATGAAAGCCCAACAAATGAAGTATCTAATATTATAAATTATTTAGAAAGAAATTTTCAAAATAAAAGAAAACAAAGGTGGGAATATGCAGAGCGAATGTCAAAAATAAACCAAGAGAAAAATACTAAGCCTTGGGAAATAAGTGAAAGCATTAAAAGACAAATAGAAATGAATCAAAGAATTAAACAGGAAAGGTTACAAAATCCATATTTTAAAAATATATCTGATATTAATGGAAAAGAAGGTTATGATGCTATTAACCTAAGTTCTGGAAATATTATGTTGATTAGACAAATGAAAAAATACAAGGATAATTCTGGAAGATATCTTTATACTGCATATATTAGAGATACAAATGAAGATGCTTATACAGAATATGCCAATTCGATAGGGTATCAAATAGCTTTTACTACTCCTGGGAGGTTGTCTGATATAGTACAAAATACTGATAGCCAATCTCTAGTTTATAAAAACTCTATTCAAAAAATGCTTTCGATGAAATTTCAACAATTGCAAAAAAACAACAATATAATAGGATTAATTGATATTGGTGGAGTAGATTTTGATGGAAGAATAATAGAAAATAATGAAAAAAATAGCGTTAGTAAAGCTTTGATAGAGCAAATACAAAGACTTGGTGGTAGAAAATTAGAAGAAATAGAACAGTCAAAATTTTAGACTTTTCCTGCATTATAAAAAACTGGGAAATTTTTTCCCAGTTTTTTTATTGTAAAAACAAGTCAACTTTATTTTGTATTATCTTTTTTGACTTCTTGCTTATTTTCACTTTTTTCATTAAGCATATCAGCTGCTGCACCAATTGCACTAAGGGCCCCTGTTGCTTCAAAAGGTATGAAGACTTTGTTAGCTTCACCTTTAGATACATCTTTTAAAGCTTCTAAAGATTTTAATTGAACTAATTTTTCATCAGGGTTAGCCTTCATCATAGCACCATAAACAAGTTTTACTTCATCAGCTTTAGCCTCTGCTACTTTTCTTATGGCTTCAGCTTCACCAGCAGCTCTTCTTATTTTGGCTTCTTTATCAGCTTCTGCTTGAAGAATTGCAGCTTCTTTTTCACCTTGAGCTTTTAAAACTGCGGCTTGTCTTTCACCTTCAGCTTCAAGAATAGAAGCTCTTTTATTTCTTTCTGCATTCATTTGTTTTTCCATAGCATCTTTTACATCTGGTGGAGGAGTAATATCTTGAATTTCAACTCTGTCTATTTTACATCCCCATCTATCAGTTGCTTCGTCAAGTATAGCTCTCAATTTGTCATTGATTGCATCTCTAGAAGTAAAGGTTGAATCTAAATCCATTTTACCAACAATATCACGAATTGTTGTAACAGAAAGATATTCAATACCTTTTTTTAAACTTTGAATTTCATATACTGCCTTAGCAGGTTCTAAAATTCTGTAAAAAACGACTGTATCTATAGTAATAGTAACATTATCTTTAGTAATTACATCTTGAGGTGGAACATCCATAGTTTGTTGTTTTAAGCTAACTATGCTACGTACGTGGTCAATAAATGGTATTATAATAGTAAGACCAGCGTCAGCTATTTTATGGAATTTACCAAGTCTTTCTATAATATACACCTCAGATTGTCTAACAATTTTAATACTCATAACAGCTAAAACTATTAGAATAATTAGTAGTATGATTAAAATCCACATAAAAACCTCCTAAATTTTTATTTATAAACTGTTAAAATCACATATCTACAATAATTATAACATAAAAATCCTAAAAAATAAAGGGTTTTGCTATTGAAAGTTGAATTTGTATCAATTATAATGTTACTATTCACTGTTCTGTTTTAATTCTTAACTTCAATATATGTTCTTGAGCATTTCAAGTGAGCGGAGGCGACGTAGGAGCGGAGCGTAACGTGCGAGTTGGAGCGTATAGCGACCCGCGAAGCGAAATGTGAAAGAATGTATATTGAAGTTGAGTAAATTATTTAATCAGTGAATAGTAACTTTATTAGAGGTAAAAAATGAAAACAAACATATTAAGAATCACATTTTTAATTTTAATAATAATTAATTCAGTAATAATTTTTGGATTTTCTGCACAAAATGGTGAAGAATCAGGTAATTTGAGCAAATTAGTTATATCTAAAATAGCAGATATATTAAATATTGAAGAAAATAGAGAGAATTTTTTAGAAGTAGGAGAAAGCATAGTAAGGAAAATAGCTCACTTTAGCATATATACTTCACTAGGAATTTGGTTGATTAGCTTTATATTAACTTTTAAATTAAAATTGAAATATCAAATTACTATTGCGAGTGTGCTAGGAATAGCATATGCAATAAGTGATGAATTTCATCAAAAATTTTCATTTGGAAGACATGCTAGTATAAATGATGTTATAATAGATTCTTTAGGCATATTTTTTGGAATAACATTGGTTTTACTAGTAATAACAATATATAAAAAAGTTAAAAATAAAAAATGCTAAAAAATATAAAATTGGGAATTGAAAAAAATAAATACTTGATATAAAATTAAAAAGAGCAAAGGAGGAAATATATGAAAACAAATGTAAAAAATGAAAAAGGCATAACACTAATAGCACTAGCTGTAACTGTAATTGTACTAATGTTTTTAGCGGGAATAATTATTGCTACGAATATAGACGATAATGGAGTGTTGGAAATAGCAAACGCTAAAAAAGAAGAAACAGAAAAAATGACGATTGAAGAAGGAATAAAAATAGAATTAGTAGAAGATCCACCAGAAACATATTCTGATTTAATAGAATTTTTAAAAAACTATGGAGAAATACAGAACGAAGATGTGCCAAATGAAGCTGTATTAATAACTTATAAAGGAAATTATGAAATCTATGTAAAAGATATTTGGAATATGGATAAAAAAGAAATAGTAAATAATAGGGTAGAAAATGTAAATCAATAAAATATTACAAATATTACAAAATGATTAAAAAAAAGTAATAATATGCTAAAATCTTGTATAAGTCAAAGGTTTGGTATAAAATAAATTAGAATATTTTTATGATATTAAGGAGGAATTTGCAATGACAACAATGAATCCATTGGAGAGAAAAGCTCGTAATTCTTTTATAAAAGGATTAGTAATAGCTGGACTAATTGGTTTAATAGGAATAATAATTTTAGTAATAATATTAATGAGAATGAGGGGAGAAGAACAAGCAAGATTAGATGCTCAAAAAGATGTTTATGTATTAAGAACAGCGGTTCAATCTGGTACTGTAATTACACAGGATATGTTTACAACTGTTGGTGCTGATGCAAATGTAGCTCCAATTGATGCATTAACAGCCTCTTCTTTTAGTACTTTAGCATATGATGAAGAAGGCAATGAATTACAAGTTGTTGCCAAAATAGATATAGCTGCAAACACAATTGTTACAGCAAACATGTTGACTTCATCTGATAATATTAATACTGATGATGTTAGAGTAGAAGAATATAATATGATATCATTACCTGCTGACTTAGAAACAGGAGATACAGTAGATGTAAGACTAAGAATGCCAGATGGTACAAATTATATTGTAGTATCTAAGAAAAAAGTTACAGTAATGGATCAAGGTGGAATACCATCACTTAATACAATTTCACTTGAATTATCAGAAGGCGAAATATTAATGATGAGCAATGCTATAGTAGAATCATATATTATGGAAGGTAGCAGATTGTATTTAACAAGATATGTTGAACCTGGAATGCAAGCAGGCGCAATCACAACATATGTACCAAGTGGAGACGTACAAAATTTAATTGCACAAGATCCTAATATAGTAAATGAAGCTAAACAAGAATTAATTAATAGAATAAATAGCTATGGACAATTAAATAGAGGAAACATAAATGATGAATTAAATTCTATGGATGCAGATGATAGAGCAGATGCTGTTTCAACAGGTACAACTTCTGAAATAAGCAGTGCACAAGATGCAAGACAAAGTTACTTAGACTCAATGCAATAATAAAAATAAACATTGAAAGAAAAAAGAAAGGAAACTATAGTGGAACAAATAGGTTTTGTTGGGGTAAATGATAAAAAAGATTTGCTGTTAAACATAGCAAAAACAATATCAAAACTTAATAAAAGTGTATTAATAGTAGATAGTACAATGCTACAAAGATTAAGATATTTGGTACCAAAAGTATCATCTACTCCTACCTATGTGAGCGAGTATGATGGCATAGATGTGGCAGTTGGATTTATGAACTTAATGCAAATACAAAGTTATTTAAATAGTCCAAGTCTAAACTATGATTATATATTAATTGATAGTGATAATCCTCAAACTTTCAACTCATTTATGATACCGAATTCAAAAATCACATTCTTTTGTACATCTTATGATGAATTTGAACTTCAGAGAAGTTTGGAAATATTAGCCACAGTAAGGGCGGAAACTCATATGACAAAACTGATATTTTCATCAGATATAAATAACAAACATGATGAATATTTAAACTACTTAATGCAGAGCTTTCCAATTACATGGAGTAATGAAAAAGTAGAGTTTCCAGATACAGATACCGACAGAAATGCAACTCTTACAAATCAATTGATTAAACAAGTGATTTTGAAAAATTATTCTTCTACATATAAAGATAGCTTAGAATATTTAGTGTCATTAATACTAGAAGGTGTTGTAGAACAAAGTGATATTAGAAGAATAATTAGAAAAAAATAGAAAGGTAGAAAAATGTCTATAATAACATTTATAAGTGAAGATATAAAAGAAACGGGACAAACCATATCTATTTCAGCCATAGCAACTGCTATGGCTATTGAGCATAATTATAAAATATTGCTTTTTTCAACAGAATTTATAGACAAAACTTTAGAAAATTGCTTTTGGAATTCAAACAATAGAATAACAGGACTTTTTACAAAAGCAAATGTAATGGATGTATCAAATGGCCTAGAAGGTTTGGTTAGAACATTTGCAAGTAATAGAGCTTCAGGCGACATTATAAGGAGTTACACAAAACCAGTATTAAAAGATAGACTAGATATATTGCAAGCTCCAAAAACAGTAGACTTTAAAGAATATATAAATATTTCTAGTTATTTTTCACAAATAGTAGAAGTTGCAAATCAAACTTATGACATAGTACTTGTTGATTTAAGCAAAAAAATACCAAAGCAAAATAAAGATAAAGTGCTTAACATATCAGACTTAGTAGTAGTAAACTTTAGCCAAAATATTACTTCAATTAATAATTTTTTAAAGCTAAAGCAAAACAATGAATTTTATAGAAAAAATAATGTTCTACTAAATATTGGGCGATATAATCCAAATTCTAAATATTCAAATAAAAACGTGGCTCGTTATTTAAAAGAGAAAAATATTCCAATGGTAGTACCATATAATATATTACTTTCAGATGATTGTGCGGAAGGAAAAATTATTGATTACTTTTTAAAAGTACAAAGACTAGAAGGGTATGATAATAAAGACACATATTTTGTTAAACAATTAAGGCAAACTGTTGAAAACTTGGAATATAAAATACAAGAAAAGAAAAATGGACTGATATAAAGTAAAAGGAAGGAGCAAACTATGTTTCTTAATATAATTTTGATTTTAGCAGTAGTTCTAATTGCTGGTTATTTAGTTCTAAGATACATAAAGAAAAATCAAGACGCAAAGGTAGAAGAACAAGTTGTAGTAGATGACAAAACATATACCTTAGACATGATGATGAACTTTGTTAAGAAAAGACTTGATGAAATAACTAAAGTAAACCTATATGATTTAGGACTTTCTGAAGAAGAATTAAAAAGAAGAAAAAATAAAAAATATGAATTAAAGAAAGCTTTAAAAGGTTGTACATATGGAGATGTAAATGATAAAAAGTATGTAAAAGAACTTATTTATGACTTATTATATCAAGAATATGGAGTTGATGAAACAAATATATCAAAAGCTATACCTTTTGATGTTCCTTCACTTTTAACGCCTCAAGATAAGTTTGATATACTTATATATATGTATCAAAAAGACTATGGATATGAAGCTTTAACAGAACTTATAAAAAAATATGATTTAGCAAGACTTAAATACACATCAGGAGAGTCAAAGCCATCATATGTTATAACTCCAGAAGAGATAAATGAAATATATGAGAAAGAAAATTACACACTAACATATGATGATAAATTAAATGTTATAGTACAAAGAATTTATCAAAAATACAAAGGATATAGCTCAATAGATGAAGTTAGAGATATGAACATAGATGGTGTATCTGGTGGTGTATCTGGTATGCCAGAAAGCTTTTTAAGCCAAGTTGCACAAACAGATTCAGGATATTTATCTCAAGTTATGGAACACAAAGTACCAAGAGCTTGTGATAGTATATGGATATTCTTCCAAGGTAAATCTATTAGGTTAGCATTCTTATCTTTTGGAACAGAGGCAGAACTAAAAAGAGTATGTCAAAACATATACAAATACAATAACCCAGGTCAGCTTTCAGATACAAATGGTTATAAAATAAATGAAATGAAAGATGGTTCTCGTGTTGTTGTTGTTAGACCAAGTTTCTCAGAAACATGGGCATTCTTTGTAAGAAAATTCGACGTTAAGCGTTCAACACTAGAGCAATGGTTCAAAGGTGAAGAGGGAAGTATCGAAACAATAGAACTTCTAAAATACTTAGTAAAAGGTGCAAGAATTATATCAATCACTGGTGAGCAAGGTTGTGGTAAAACTACAATGCTTATGGGTATGATAGAAAACATATATGAAACAATGAACATTCGTGTTCAAGAAACAGCATTCGAGCTTCACTTAAGAAAAATATATCCAACTAGAAATATATTAACATTTAGAGAAACAGACACAATATCTGGACAGGAAGGTCTAGACGTTCAGAAGAAAACTGATGGTTCTGTTAACATCATAGGTGAGGTTGCAACTGACCCCGTAGCATCTTGGATGATCCAAGCTGCCCAAGTTGCATCTAAATTTACATTATTCACTCACCACGCTAAAACATTCCCTAACTTAGTTACAGCACTTCGTAACTCAATGCTTAGAACTGGTGTGTTCACAAACGAAAAAACTGCTGAAGAGCAGGTTGTATCAGTTTTAAACTTTGATATACACTTAACTAAGGACTTTAGAGGAAAAAGATATGTTGAAAGAATTACAGAATGTATTCCAGTAGAAGATGTAAATGATTATAATAATGACTACAAAAGTCAAAAAACACTTGAAAGCAAATTTGAAAGATTTGCAGAAAATACAACAAAATACTATACAAAAGAAACTAATAAAGAGTTATACAAATATGTAAACATACTTGAATATCAAGATGGCAAATATGTAATGACAAACAAAATTTCTGATACAAACTTAAAAGAAATGCTTTTAAATATGGATGATGCCGATAGCAAAGGATTTAGTGAATTTGTAGAAAGAACATGGGGAGAAAAATTAAGTGTTAATCTTGAAGGCTAATAAAAATATCTTAAATAAATATTTTAATATGTTTTTGGGTACACATCCAAAAAACAACTTCAAAAATATTAACAAAAAGGAGGTGACTTTAAATGTCAAATGAAACAATCTTTGTATTAATGGGAATAGTAATTGCCATATTTGCAATAGTTGTATTTGCATATATGATTTTAAGAAAAAAGATGCAAAGCTCAGATGTAGCAAGAATTGAAAAGTTAAGAAAAGGCACTCAGGAAAAAAATTTTTCAGCTGATGTACTATATCAGAAACTTTATATAAGATATTTAAAGTTACCATTTTTAAGAAGGTATTTATTAAAAATAAGAAGAAGACTTGAGATTATTAATATAGATGATGAATTCCTAACAAGACTTCAAACATCTAAAATAATAACAAAGGCTTTAGCCATTATTATACCAGTTACTTTAATTGTAATATTAATGACAAAAAGTAACCCAATGATAATGATTATTATACTAATTTTTGAATTATTCATTGTTGATTCACTAGTTGATGGTATGGTTGATAAATTAGATAATAACTTGCTTAGTCAACAAGTTGATTTCTTTGCTGCAATGAGACATTCATATCATGAAACTAACATGGTAGGAGAAGCAATATACCAAACAGCTCAAGATGATGAACATATAGAAATTTCTAGACAAGCAGAAAGAATATACAATATTTTAAATTCAGAAGATCCAGAAACAGAGCTTGAGAAATATTATGATATTGCACCAAATAATTACTTAAAAGAATTTGCTGGTATATCATATTTAACACAAGAATTTGGTGACAGAAAAGTAGATGGAACATCACTTTACTTAAAAAACTTGGATAATATAACCCAAGAAATGCAACTTGAAATATTAAAAAGAGACAAATTAAATTATACATTTCAAAGTTTATCAATTATATCAATTATACCAATGGTAATGCTAGAACCACTTAAAAGCTGGGCTTTGAGCAATTTCTCTTTTACGAAGTCATTTTACAATGGTAAATTGGGTATGATTGTACAAATAATAATTTTACTTGTAACATTCGTTTGCTACATATTAATTAGAAAACTTAAAGACAATGGTGCAGTTAATATGAAATTGGAAAATAACCAAAATCCTTGGCAAGCAAAATTATACAATATAAAGCCTGTTAAGAAATTTGTGGATTTATTTATTCCTAAAGATGGCACAAAAGAAAGAAGAAAAATAAAAGAAGCACTAAAAGCGGCTGCTTCTAAGCAAAAAATAGAGTGGCTCTATATTAATAGACTGGTACTAACAGTTGTAGTGTTTTTTGCATCAATAGTTATTTTTATTATGCTACATAATGTACAAATAAATTACATTTATACGGAACCAACAACAGATTATGATTTGATTGGGGAAATGAACGATAGAGACTATAGAAAAGCGATGGAAACAACGCAAACTCATAATTATTTTTTAGATATGTTTAGAGGGCATTTAGATACTACACAAGAAGATATAGAAAGAGCCATGAGAAGATCTACATATTATAGAGATGCAGACGATGAAACTATTACATCAAATGCAACACAAATACTTGATAAGTTACAAACAGTTAATGCAGAATATTTAAAATGGTTCGAAATATTAATAGCAATGGTATTTGCAATTATTGGATATGCAGCACCAATGCTAATGCTTAAATTCCAAGTAATTATAAGAAAAATGGCTATGGAAGATGAAGTAATGCAGTATCAAACAATCATACTAATGCTTATGAGGTTAGAAAGAGTTGACGTTGAAATGATACTAGAATGGATGGAAAGATATGCAGATATATTTAAAGAGCCAATTAGCAGATGTTTAAATGATTATGAAAGTGGTTCATGGGAAGCGTTAGAAGAAATGAAAGGAGAAATATCTTTTCAACCTTTAATAAGAATAATAGAAAGCTTACAAACAGCAGTTGAAAAAGTACCAATTAGAGAAGCTTTTGATGAACTTGACTCAGATAGAGAGTATTATCAAGATAAACGTAAAGAGGCAAATGAGAGATTAATATCTAAAAAAGGTATGATAGGAAGAGCAATAGGATTTACACCACTTATAGGTATATTTGTTGGATACTTAGTTGTGCCTCTAGTATTAATTGGACTAACAAGTATGACTTCTTCATTTGCTACAATACAAGCTATGTAATTAAAAAAGTACAAATTGATTTTTTAATATAAGTAGCTAGAGCGAGAACATCGCTCTAAGCTCTGCCTTGAGAAAGGAAATGAGTATGGAAAATGCAACTAAAGCTTTGATTATTGCAGGTGGAATGCTTATTGCAATGCTAATAGTAGGACTTTTGGTATGGGGATTTGGTCAAATTAGAAGTTTGCAGCAAGAGCAAGCAGATCAAGAAACCATCCAAGAAATAATAGACTTTAATGAAAGATTTGAAGCTTACAATAGGACAACTGTAAGAGGATATCAAATGATATCATTAGCAAACTTAGTTTATGATACAAACTCTAGATATACTGAAACAGACGGATATAACCCTGTTACTATAACTGTTGACGGTTTATCAAGCGAGGATGCTACTGATGAAGATTTAGTAACATATATTCAAACATATTATGATAGCATGAATTCAGATCAAAAAAATGCACTAAAACAATTAGTGTTTGAATGTACTGATGTAGAATATGATCCTCAAAACTCAAGAGTTTTATCAATGAGCTTTAGAAGACTTACTAAAGTAAATTAAAATAAAAATACATAAATAGAATATTACAAAAAATATAAGAAGGAGAGTAAGCTAATGGAGAATGCATCAAAAGCATTAATAATTGCTGGTGAAATTCTAATTGGAATTTTAGTTCTTTCATTAGCAGCATATATAATAACACAATTTGGCTCATTTTCAAGGAATTTGAATGATCAAATAAGTGAAACAGAAATATCAAGTTTTAATGTAAACTTCACAAACTATTCAGGTAGAACAAATATAAGTATGCAGGAAATAGCCACTATTATAAATTATGCTCAAAAGAATAATGAAACTTATGAAGCAGAACCTGGTGATGACTTTTATGTGGACGTAATGATAGGTGATGTTTCAATATTAAATGAAAATATAAATCAGTTTTTAGAACAAAACAAAAACACAACTTATTATTCTTGCAATGTTAATGTAACAGGAATATCTACAACAAATAATGAAAATGAAATACAAGCAAGAAGAACATATACAAATAGTGATATAGTATATAATGAAAACACTAGAAGAGTTATTTCGATAAAATTTCATCCAATAGGTGAAAATGAAACAAGCAGAAACTTATACTCAACAGCTCTTTTACAAAAATATAATATAGTTTGGAAATAATAAAACAAAAGTGAATTTATTGTAAAATTATTGCATAAATTTGGCTTAAATGATATAATTTATTCGAGGTTATATGAAGAAATATGTTTATTTACT
Organism: uncultured Clostridia bacterium; assembly: GCA_944392425.1. Classification (GTDB taxonomy): domain Bacteria; phylum Bacillota; class Clostridia; order TANB77; family CAG-508; genus CAG-793. The sequence goes on along the minus strand of CALXWM010000004.1, from coordinate 27,245 downwards.
AATAATTGTTATAATTGCATTAACTAGTATTGCGTATTTATATATTAATTATGTTAATGGAGCAAATAATATTAGTAGCTTAAATAAAGACTATGAAAGTTTATACAATAATGTCATAAGTGGTACTACATTTGCTACCAACATAAACAAAATTTTAGATGCAAATAGTAAAAATAATGTACAAAAAGATGAGAATGGATATTATTTAGACAATGGGGAAAACTCTATTATTGTAGAAATAAAGTTCAAAGATAGTGACAACATATTTCGAATAGAACAAATATACAAAAATAATATAAGTAAATTTATAAATTTATATGCAAATATAAATTTTAAATGCACAAAAATAGAATATCATAATAGAACAAAATTAGTAAGTTACTTATATTTTGAAGAAATTTAAACAATTGTCTAGTACCTAAGTATAAAAATATTTACAAGTTAAGAATTAGACAAAATTAAAATAAGTTATTAGATTTAGTTACATTTTAACTAAAGGTATATATAAATTAAAAAAATCAAAGGAGGAAATTTTTATGGAGAACGCATCAAAAGCTTTAATTATCGCAGGTGCAATTTTAATTTCAATATTAATAGTAGGATTAGGAGTTATTATTTATAACAATGTTTCAGACATAGCAGGTGATACTACTGCTATTGATCAAACACAAGTTAGTGCACATAACTCACCAATTGAGTCATATTTTGGTGACCAAGTAACAGGAAGTAATGTTAGAGCATTAATAACATATGTAAATGGTATTAATAGAACAGCTAGAGCAAATAGTGATACTATAGGAAATTATATTTATCTTGTATCAAATGAAAATGGCATTTCTTCTGGAGAAGTTACTTCTAGCAATATTAGAACAGGTAGATCATATAAAGTTTATTTATCAACAGTAGATGAACTTTCAGATGATGAAAAGGCAGGAACTGCTTATTGGAAAAATGGATATATAAAAACTATTTATATAGATTATGCAGAAAGTGGATCAACAGGAGAAAATGGATAATATATCCTAAGCTAAAGGAGCAAATAAATGGAAAATGCAGTTGACGCATTAAAAATGGGATTTGCTGTACTAGTGTTTATTGCAGCACTTTCCCTTGCTGTATTTTCTTTTACAAGAGTAAGAGAAACATCGGCAAGGATAACACAGGAAGCAGATATAATAGAATATTATCAACAACTCTCATTAGGCTCTACAGGAGCAACAAGTAATAATGCATTATCTAGTAGAATAGTAGGTGTAGAAACAGTTATACCTACTTTATACAGGTATTATAAAGAAAACTACACAATATTATTTTATGTAGGAAGAGATTATAACAGAGAAAATGGTACTTTTGGTCAAATTGATCCTATGCCAATATATTACACAGAAACAAATAGCTCTTACTTAAATGAGTCAACATTAACTACTGCTGATAATAGTAGAGCAATATATGGCTTTGATATACAAGACGAACAAATAAGAAGAGAACCTTGGAGTGCTAATCAAGAAACATCATATAATTTTATTGAAGCATTTGTAAATGGTTTAAATTCTGAAAATTATTATACTAGTAGAACATCTAGTTATACAGGTAGAAACGTATTTAATAACGATAATAACGGATTGGGTCCATATTATCAAATAGATTTTACATTTCATGATGGTGGATATAATAGTGGAGGACTTATAGGAAAAGATTATGAATTTGTTGAAAGATATGGTGAATACAATTATGAAAACATATCTAATTCAGCATTAGAAGATGAAAACCTTGTGCAATACTATAATATCCTATCAAATGTTACTTCATCGGTTGATATATATGACAATGGTGAAGCAATAGAAAATAATAGAGGAACAACAAAAAGAATTATACAATATATATACATAGCAAGTGAAGTATAAAAAAGGAGGGTAATTATGAGCGATACAGTTGTAACAGTTTTAGCTATATTTTTAGCAGCAATTTTAATGTTCATATTTCCACTAATGTCAACATCTGATAGAACTGATGACATTACAACACAAGCAGTCGAATCTGCAACGACTGATTTTGTTGATGAAATTAGATCTACAGGAAAAATAACACAAGATAGTTATGATAACTTTGTACAAACAATTAGTTCAACAGGAAATAGTTATGAAGTAGAAATGGAAGTACAAGTTTTAGATGATAACCCAGGAAAAAAAGTAACAGAAGCAGAGTATACAAAAGTTGGTGAAAACTACTATTATAGTGAATACACAACTCAAATACTTGATGAAATAAATTCAGATGCAGGTGCTATGTATTTAAAGCAAGGAGACATGGTAACAGTTAGTGTTAAAAATACAAACAGAACTATAGGAACAATATTAAGAGACTTTTTCTATAGTGTTACAGGAAATAACTCAGCAACAGTAACAGCTAGTCATAGCGGAATTGTAAATGTAAATGGAAGGTAAACAAATGAAAGGATAAACATGAAATTACAACAACTTGCAGTAATATTTGTTATTATAGTAGTACCAATATCATTGGTACTTTCTATGTATACTAATAAAAATACAGAAGTTCTAAGAACACAAGCTGAATATAATAGTATATTACTTAATGCAACAAATGATGCTGTAAACACTTATCAAATGAATACTCTAAGAAATGGATATTCAACTATTAATGACTCAAAAATAAGAGATATTTCAGCATCAGTAAATTCTTTTTTCAATAGTTTAGCTTCTGGAATGGGATCATCAGGATACAGAAAAGAGGACTTAGAAGGCTATATACCAGCTTTGCTCTTTACATTATATGATGGATACTACTTATATGGAGATTACCAAAACGTAGTATCTATTAGTGATGGAAAGCAAAATTATTTGACTTCAAACTCAAATACCCTTTCATCTCAAACAGGTGTTAAACCATTTATTTATTACACATGTGAATATAGGGGATATGGAAAATTTGACATAATAATAAATTACACATTAGATAACTATATAACAGTAATGGGAACTAATTCATCTGGTGAAATATTTAATAGATCAGGATACTTAATAGATCCGAGTGGAGTTGATGCAAGTAGCATAAATGAACAATCAGGCACATTAATTGCACATGGAGTGCAAATTGAACCAGAGCTTTTAGGTGAATATCTTGTGGCTGTAGATACTGTACCAAGAGCAAATGGACAAACAGGTACAGAATATGCTTCAAGAGAACCAGAATATTTTCAATATGTTTACTATAACAATCAAAAATATTACATAGATACAGAATATAATTCTTCAAGTAATGAAGATAATCCTAATAGAATAAGTAGTACATATACTACAGCAAGTAATGGACAAGGAATAAACTTTTTTAGACTAAATAATAACCTAAGAGTTTATTTAACAGAGGGTGAATCAAATGGATTAGCAAACTATTTAGGACTTTCTGACTGGACACAAATGAACGTAGACAATTTCTTAGATAGAAGTGCATTTAAATATTATAGAGACGCTTACAATTTTTCAAATGACTTTATCAACCTAGTGAGTGGACAAAATTTAGAAGTTGTAACAGAAAGCTACAACAATCAATTCAATTACACAACAATTGAAGAAGAAACAGGAGAACAAATACCGGTTCGTGAACATGCAACATATGATATAAATGATGTGTTTGATATAACAGCTGAAGGAAATGATCCAGAGCTTGAGAGCTCATTATTTAATGAACATAGAATTGATGTAATAATAAGTTCAATAGAATCAAATTTAATGAGCATAATAGCAAACTTTAACATACATCATAATTCGGGATTTGAATTTGCTCTTCCAGTATTATCTGAAACTGATTGGTATACAATAGCAAACAATATTACAATAGTATCATTTATGCAAGGTCTTCCAATAGAAAATTATAAATATTATAGTAATTATTCTATTGTTGCAAATACTAAAAACAAAGAATTTGTATCAAGAGACTCTATAATATTGAGAGAACGAGAAACTGGAACAAGGTCAAATGATACAAATGGTACATATCACAATCCAAGATGTTTAACATTAAATAATGAAAATTCAAACAATTTGGTAGGATATAGTATAGTTGATTATCAGCAACAATTAACATCATATGATGAAATAGATCCTTCATCTTATGAAGAAACAACACTTACATTTTACTATTATCCACATTCAGGATCAGGAGCCTATGAATGTGTAATTGGTAGAGAAGAAATATTGTTTTCAACTGACAACTTAATTGAAGGAACTGGATTTCATAGCACAAATGATGCATACTTAGATGAAGGACAAAGCAATTATGAAGGAGCAACACCAGGAAATAATATTAGAAAAGCTTATATAACTGCTTTAGCAAGAGAAAAGTATAATTTGTATAAAGTAAGTGATTACTTTAATAACTATAATTAAAATAAATAAATTTTTTAAAAATGGTTACTCTAATAAAAGAGTAACTATTTTTTAGGAGATTTTATGAAAAAGAAAATTTTACCAATTATTTTATTAGTAATTTGTTTATGTATGTATATAAATTTACTTGGCTACAAGAGTAATTTGTATGCTCAAGCTGTAAGTTCTAGTGCAAAAAGATATGTAAACCCAATAGGCAGAACTGTTGGACTAAAACTTTATACAAATGGAGTATTAGTTGTTGGAATGTCTGAAATAGATGGAGATAATGGAAATAAATATACTCCATATAGCGAATCTGGAATAAAAGAAGGAGATATGATAAAGGAAATAAATGGACAAGAAATAAGTAATACACAAGAACTAATAAATATAGTAAATAGTTCAAATGGAAATGAAATATCAATTAAATATGAAAGGAACGGAGAGCTTATATATACAAGTATAACACCAACAAAAGGGAGAGATGGAAATTACATGTTAGGACTATGGGTAAGAGATGCTGCAGCTGGAATTGGTACACTCACATATTATGAAGAAGCTACAAAAACATTTGCTGCACTAGGACATGGAATAACAGATGTGGATACAGGAGATTTATTAAATATATCTAATGGAGAATTAGTAACAAGTCAAATAGTTTCAATAGTAAAAGGTGTAAAAGGAAGAGTAGGGGAAATAAGAGGAATAATTGATAATGGAGAAAAAATAGGCGAAATAAAAAGTAATACAGAAATAGGTGTGTATGGTACAGTAACAAACATTGATTTCATTAATTCAATTAAACAAGATGAACTAGAAGTAGCAGAAAGAAACGAGATAAAAACAGGAGAGGCTACAATAATATGTCAATTAGAAAATGATAAAGTAGAAAGATACAAAATAGAAATAAAAAAGATTTATAAAAATGCCAAGAACAATAAATGTATGTTAATAGAAATAACAGATCAAAATTTAATTTCGAAAACAGGGGGGATAATACCTGGAATGAGTGGAACACCAATAATTCAAAACAATAAGTTTATTGGTGCTATAACAAATGTTTTATTAAATTCGCCAACTGAGGGATATGCTATATTTGCAGATATGATGATGAAATAAATTTTGTAAACTAGATATTGATTAATTGCAAAAATTTGTATATAATTATCAAAGTTAATTTGGAAATTAGCGAAACTTTAGAAGAAAAGGAAATGAACAATTATGAAAAAATTAAAAAGAAGAGAACAGGGCTTTAGTGTTATAACACTTATTCTAGTTATTTTAATAATCTTTGTATGTTTTATTATATATTCATCTTTTAGTCCAAGTGATACAACTACTTCTCAAGTAGATTATCAAAATTACTTTGACGAAGAATTAAAAAATACCGATAATGTTGCTACAAGATATTACTATAATCAATTAGAAGAACCAGAAAAAATAATGTATACAACAATGTTAGAAAACATAGAAGCACTAAAAAGCGGAACAGAATCTATAAAATTTCCATCAAGTGTAAGTGATAGCATAAAAGAAATTGGAGGAAATTCTGATGAAAATTATTTTCAATCAGCTTGGGATGCTTTAACATTAGATAATTTAGAATTATTTTTTGTTGACACAAGTAAATTATCTATTTCTACAAGAGAAACATCATTTTTAGGATATAGAGCTTATGATTTTACCTTACAACCACAAAGTGGAATGACATACTATAATTCGTATTTTTCTAATAAAGATGAAATAGATAATGCCATAAGTCAAATACAAAAAATAGCAAATGAAGTAGTTTCGTATGCTACAGGGTCAAGATACAATAAAGTTATGTATGTACATGACTGGCTAGTGGACAATTTAACATATGACAATAGCAATAGTGCAAATAAAGACAATATATATGGAACTTTTATAAATAAAAATGTCGTATGTGAAGGATATGCAGAAGGTTTAAAATATTTATTAGATAAATTAAATATTCCATGTGTATTAGTTTATGGTGTGGGCTATGATGAAAACGGTAATTCAGAGGCACATGCATGGAATTATGTTCAAATGGAAGATGGTAAATGGTATGCAGTAGATACTACATGGGATGATCCAATATATATAGGAAGTAGTAATAGTACTAAACAAAATGAGTACAAACATCAGTACTTATTAAAAGGTTCAAAAACCTTTAATGTAAATCATGTTAGCGATGGAGATGTTTCTGGATCAGGACAAAACTTTAAATATCCAGAACTTGCAGAAAATGATTATCAAGTATAATATCAAGTAAAAAAACTAGGAGGTAACTCCTAGTTTTTTTCAATTAACTTTGGTCCAATTTGAGTTACTGTTCCAGCACCTTGAGTAAGAACTATATCATTTGGTTTTGCATTTCTTTTAACGAAATCAACTATATCGTCAAAATTAGGAATATAGTAAGCTGTTCTTCCCATAGAATCTATTTTTTCAACTATATCTTTTGCAGAAACACCATAGGTATTGCTTTCTCTTGCAGCATAAATATCTGTAACAATAATATTATCAAAATTTAATAAACATTTAGCAAAATCATCTAAAAGATTTTTTGTTCTACTATATGTATGAGGTTGAAATATAATCCAAGAATGATTATATTGTTTTTTCTTTAAAGCATCTGCAGTTGCTTGTATTTCTGTAGGGTGATGACCATAATCATCAAAAACTTTTACATTATTAAATTCACCAATATATTCAAATCTTCTATGAGCACCTTTGTATTTTAAAAGTGCATTTTTTATATCATTTTTATCTAATCCAAATTCATTGCAAAGTGCAATACAAGAAAGTGCATTAAGCACATTGTGTTTACCAGGAATAGATAATTTCATTGTTTTATAAAATGTATTATTATAGTATACATCAAAAGATGGATAACCATTTTTATCAAAAGAAATATTTTTAGCAACAAAATTAGCATTAGATGAATTTATGCCAAATGTTAAACTTTTTGCCTTAGTATATTGAGACAAATGAGCACAATTTATGTCATCTGCATTATATACTAATATACCATCATCAGGAAGTAATTTAACATATTTAACAAAGGCAGATTTAACATTGTCTAAAGTACCATAATAATCTAAATGGTCATTATCTATATTTAAAATAATTTCTGCTTTAGGATAAAATTTTAAAAAGCTTTCAACATATTCGCATGCTTCTAAAATAAAGAAATCACTATTACCAATTTTGTAATTTCCACCTATATCATCCAAAGCAGCTCCTATTTGAATAGTTGGGTCTTTATGAGCTTCTAAAAAGCACATTGAAACCATAGATGTAGTAGTAGATTTACCATGAGTTCCAGAAACACATATAGTATTTCTAAAGCATCTAGTAATTTCACCTAAAAAATCAGCTCTTTCTACAACTGGTATGCCCAGTTCATGAGCCTTAACAAGTTCAACATCCGTTGGCTTAATTGCTGCAGAATAAACGACTAAATCTGATTTAGAAAGCATATCTAAATTATGTCCTATTGTAACAGAAATGCCATTTGATATAAGTTTATCTATGACATCAGAAGGATTAAGGTCAGAGCCAGCAACATGAAATCCCCAATTCTTAAGAATTTCAGCAATACCACTCATACTTATTCCACCAATGCCTATCATATAAATATTTTTGTATCTTTTTAATTCTTGCAAGTTTGCCAAAAAAATTCACGCTCCTTAATTAATTATATAATCTGCCCAACTATTATATTACAGAAAATAAAAAAAAACAATATAGGTGGTTACATAAAATGGAAAAATTTTTTGTAAAAATAAGAAGGAAAAAGAGGATTACTAGCGAATATATAAAGTAGTATGAAAAATGATAGTATTTTTCATATAAATTTTATAACTTTGGAAGGAGAACACTATTATGGAAATAACAGACGTAAGATTAAGAAAAGTAAATTCAGAGAACAGATTAAAAGCTGTTGCATCTGTAACATTTGATAACGAATTCGTAGTACATGAAATCAAAGTTATCAAAAATCCTGAAGGAGTATTATTTATTGCTATGCCTAGCAAAAAGATTAAGAGCACTGGAGAACATAAGGATATAGCACATCCTATCAATCCTGCTACTAGAGAAAAAATCCAAAAAGCTATATTAGAAGTATACAATAATACCCCTGAACCTGAAGCAAAAGAAGATGCTCCAAGTTCAGAAGAATAATAAATATCAACCAGTAAGTTTTTTTACTTATTGGTTGATTTTTTATGTAAATTGTAGTATAATAGATAAGATACCGCAAAAATTTGTTGAAAAGAAAGGAGTGATTAGGAATGGCTACATTCCTGAACACGATTAAACGGAAACTGAAAAACGAAACAGGATTGACAAAAACGCAGATGAAAAACATCTATCTGCGAAATGTCAATGAAACAGATGAAGGGGAAGATATCCTCTTCATACAGGCCCTGTCGGATCAAGAAATTGGTCCGATTTTGACCGATTACTTGTGTCAAAACACAAGTAAAACGTTAAAGGCGATCTCGGATGTAGACGTATGGGATATGACATCAAAGTACACAGAAAAAGAAGCCTTAAAGAAAATTGCAGAAAACGACTCCCTTGTAGTTACTGCAAAGGAAGTAGAAACCGAGACTTGTGGTGTTAGGCATTATATAAGAGTGTATTCAAAATAAGCGAAGTTACTCTCTTATAAAGCCAACGAAAAAATAGATGGATACTCTTGTAACCATCTATTTTTTCGTTTATAAATATACTGTAAAATTCTTAAATATAAATACTATCAAATAAATATGAAGTACTAAAATTATCTATCTTCATCACCTTTGTCAGAATTGTCTCTTGAATTAACATAAGTTGCATTTGTTTTAGCATCGTTTGTATCAGAAATTTCCTTTTCGTGTTCACTAATAACTAATACAGGGCTACCTAATTTTTGTTCATATGTAAAGTCTGAAATAGCCATCTCATTCAATTCTGTAGTACCCACTTTAGCATAGTCTAAAGCTTTCTCATTTGAAATATCTTCGACTAAACTGCCATCAGCACCATAACATAATAAAATGTCCATTTGAGACCAAATAAAGTCACTTAATTTCTCATTGCTAGGAAGATAAACATAGTTATTTTTATCATTAACATAAGCCATAGTATATGGAACATTACCATCTCTAGGAGAGTGTTTATATGTTAAAACTTCTGATTCAACTAATAATGGACTATTAGTCTCTTGCATATAATCATTGTATGCATTTGCAACTTTAGAAGAAACCATTTCTTTTCCCTGAGTATATATTCCTTTAAGTAAGCTTGCAATTTCATCTTGAGAGACCGAATTTGGATCTTGTTCATATCTTTCCAAAATGCTATTTAAGTCAGAATTCAAAATTGAAATATTATTGTTTTGAGTTTGATAAGTATTAAATTCTCCTAATGCAGTTTCTCTATCAAACATATTCTGTAAGTCTTGCTGAGAATTAGCTAATTTTTCATCTCTTAGCTTGTCTTGCAAATAGTTAACACCTAAAGTAATTGCACCTATCCCACCAATAGCAAAGCCAGCAGATAATAATAGAGCTAGTGATTTAGGTAATTTACCATTTTTATGCTTTTTCATTTTACCATTATAAACATAGCTACTTTTGGCTTTTGAATTTTTACCATTTGAGGCTTTAACTTTTTTGCCAAAACTTGAACTATTTATTCTTCCATCTTCAGGCATTACAGGAGATTTGCCAGTATTTTGTTTAGTTATTTCTTGAGCTTGTATAGCATTTCTTTGAGCATTATAATTTTTTCTTGCTAAATTAATGAAAACATTATCATCATTTACTCTATCTTCATCATTAAACTTTCCTGGATTTGTAGAATCTTTATCATAATCATAAGGTTCATGTCTATTTTCTTCATTTGCCATAGAAAACCATTCCTTTCTAAAATAAACATATATAATATTTTTTTATTTTTTATAAAAAAATTATAACATTAAAAATAAATATTTACAAGTGTATAAAAATAATGTTATAATTTATTTGTCCATAGTTGCTATCCTTGGTAATATATTTAAAATTATTTAATTATAATTTTAATATATTACTAAGTTTAGCATAATTTTTTAATGACAAAAATAAATTTTAATAGACAAAATTAGGAGGAATATATGTTAAATATATTATATTCAATAATTTATGGAATAATTGAAGGAATCACAGAATGGTTACCAATAAGTAGTACAGGACATTTAATATTGGCAGAAAACTTTTTGAAATTTGAAGGCTTGTCAGAAGGATTTTTTGATATGTTTGATGTAGTAATACAATTAGGGGCAATATTAGCAGTAGTTGTGTTATATTTTAAAAGCATATGGCCTTTAAAAATGGAAAAAAGTAAACATGGAGGTTCATCAAAAGTTACTTGGGACAAAAATATACTTGTTTTATGGGCAAAAATATTAGTTGCTTGCATACCAGCAGCAATAGTGGGACTTTTATTTGATGACATACTAAATAAGTATTTATATAATTCATGGGTTGTAGCTACAATGCTAATTTTAGTAGGTATAGCATTTATTGTAATAGAAAACAAGAAGAAAAATATGAAGCCTAGAGTAGAGAATATTGCAGACCTTACATATAAAGATGCTTTAATAATAGGATTATTTCAATTAATAGCAGCAATATTCCCAGGAACATCACGTTCTGGAGCTACAATAATAGGAGCATTACTAATAGGCATTTCTAGAACAGTAGCTGCAGAATATACATTTTTCTTGGCTATACCAGTTATGTTTGGAGCAAGCTTACTTAAAATATTAAAATTTGGATTAAGCTTTACAGGAATGGAACTTGCTGTATTGTTAGTAGGAATGATTGTGGCTTTCTTAGTTTCAATATTCGTAATAAAATTCTTAATGAATTACATAAAAAAGCACGACTTCAAAGTATTTGGATGGTATAGAATTATACTTGGAATCATAGTAATTATACTATTAGGTATATTGTAGATTTTACGTTGGGGACGATCCTTTTCGTAAAATATGGAGGAATGCAATGGGTGTTTCAGAAATCCTATTCTTAAGTGTGGGACTTGGAATGGACGCTTTTGCAGTTGCAATTTGCAAAGGATTGTCTATGATAAAAATGAAATGGAAAAATGCAATAGTTATAGCTATATATTTTGGCATATTTCAAGCACTAATGCCTGTTATAGGGTATTTCCTTGGAAGCAAATTAAGTAGTGCCGTTACAAAAGTAGACAACTATATTGCATTTTTTTTAATTGCTTCAATAGGCATAAACATGCTAATAGAAGCGTTTAAAAAAGAAGATGAAAAAGAAAACGACAGTACAGACTTTAAGACAATGATTGTTTTAGCAATAGCTACAAGTATAGATGCACTAGCAGTAGGGGTAACATTTGCATTTCTTAAAATAAGCATTATAGAACCAATAGTATCAATTGGCATAATAACTTTTTTCTTATCTTTATTAGGTGTTAAAATTGGGAATATATTTGGAGAAAAATATAAAAAACATGCTCAAATTGCAGGAGGAATTATTTTAATTTTAATAGCAATAAAAATTTTAATTGATTAAACACTTGATTTAGCAAATTTTATAGTATATATTTATAGTAAATAAAAATAGTAAGGATTTTGTGAATAAATATATTCACAGAGGAAAGGTATATATATGAAAGAAAAAAACATAAAAAATACAACAGAGAATAAAGTTATTGAAACAAAACTAGGCAAAGTTGAATATAAAGAAAATACTGATAAGGAAAATAAAATTAAAGAAAATCCAAAAACAAAAATAAAAAAAGAGAAGAAAAGTAAAAAATGGTTGTTAGTAGCTATATTATTAGTAGTTCTTATAATATTAGCACTAATGGTTTTATATACTTCAATAACACCAAGATCTTCAGTTAATAACTTGTTAACAAATTTAAAAAATGGTAACAAATTTATGGCTGGATTAAATATTGACTATGATGGTCTTGTTTCTGTTTTAGATGGTACTATAATAGCTAATAGTGGAAGTTCTATGTCAAATTTAGAAAAAGAGTGCTTTAATGAACTTTCATGGGAGATAACAGGCGAGAGTGTGGAAAATACTAAAGCTACAGTAACAGCTAGCATAACAACAAAAAACTTTAGACAAGTATTATTAAACTGGATAGAAAAAATATCAAACGTATTAGAAACGCAAGAAGATATTAGCACAGAACAAAATTTACAGCTATTAGAAGAAAGCTTACTTCAAGATAATGTAGATACTAGAACTACAGACGTTACAATAAATTTAGAAAGAAAAGGACTAGCTTGGAAAGTAATTATAGATGATGAATTTATAGATGCAATATATCCAGGAATGACACAGGTATTAGACGTTATGGAGCAACTTTCAAATGAACTACAAGAAGAAAATACACAGCAAGCTCAATAATAAAAACAAGAAAAAACTATAATTAAAAGGCATGTATATGCTAGTAAAAGGGCATGCCCATATATTAAAGCAAAAAAGGAAAATTATATGAAATCAAAATCACAAGCTTTCTTTAAAGCTTTAAAAAATAAAACAAACATAATTTTAGCAATAGTAATAGTTGTATTAACTATTACTATGCTTTTTTACGAAACACAAAAAGAAGGATTTAATGAAGATGAAATGTTTACATATGGTTCTTCTAATTATAAATATGATAATTTATATCAACCATATGGACCAGCAGATGCAATAAATACAGTAATTTTTAAATATGTATTAGATGGAAATTGGTTTGCAAATATTGTGCTTTGTGCATTTCATAGTGATGCATTTTACTACTTATATAATGCTGAAAAAGACACAAATCCAATTTGGAAAACAAAAGAAGAAGCTATGGAGTATCTGACAATAGAACCAAAAGACATATTTGACTTTGCACCTGTAATATGGAATCAATCAAGAGATGTACATCCACCATTATTCTATATTTTAGTACATATAGTATCATCTTTTTTCTTAGGACATTTTTCAAAATATATAGTATTTATAATAAATATAATATTTTATATATTAACTTGCATATTTATTTTTAAAATATTTAAATTGTACAAAAAAGAAAAAGTAGGGATAGTTGCCCTAATTCTTTATGGATTAAGTATTGGAGCTATTTCAACTGTAATGTTTCAACGAATGTATATGATGATGACTTTTTTCGTTATCTTATACACATATATCAGTATAAAAATATGTAGGCATGGCATAACAAAAAAACTATTAACAGAGATTAGCGTAGCCACTATTCTAGGATTCCTAACACAATATTATTTTTGCCTATTTGCATTTGTAATTTTCATAATTTTATTTATTCATTTAAAAGGAAAAAGAAAAACATGGCTTTGGGAAAATATAAAACTTGGAATACTTGGAGTAGCAATTTTTCCGGCAAGTATATATCATATATTCTTTTCATACAGAGGAATAACTAGACTTCAGGAAAACTATTTTGAAAGACTTAAATTTTATGTAGAAGAAATGTTTAGAGAATTTAGTATAAATACTATAATTCGGATATGTACTTTTAGGAATAATTACTATTATGCTAATGATTTATTTTATAAAAAATAGAAAAAACAAAAGAATTTCAGAATATGCAGTATTAACTCTACCAGTTATAATATATTATCTAATCATATCAAAAACTGCACCATATTTAGAACAAAGATATATATTGCCAACACTTCCTTTAATAACTATTGGAGTAGTACTTTTAGTTTCATATTACATTAGTAAAATAAGCAAAAAACAAGTAAAACTTGCAATTAATATTATTGCGGTAATTATGGTCTGCATAATACAGGTTTATGGAATAACTACAAAAGAACCAGATTATTTATACAAAGGTTACAACGAATATATAAATTTGGCAAAAGAATATCAAAATTTTCAATTTGTATATGTAGGAATAAATGGATACAATCACATAAAAAACATGCCTGAATTTGCAATATATAAAGAATCTTTAATATTAAATGAAACACAACTTGAATTGCTAAAAGAGAGAGAAGTAGAAGATACTTTTGTTGTAGGAATCAAACTATACTTAAATGTGGATGAAGTGTTGAAAAAAGTGCTAGAATATACTGGCTCAAACAATTATGAGCTTGTACTTGAAGGTAGAGCAATAGGATTTGAAGCTAATTATTATTTAGTAAGCAAAAAATAAATACATTTTCAAGACAATAATTGACAAAAAGTGACTTTAATATTACAATAATATTAGGGTGAATATTATGGTAAGAAAGTCAAAATTGTGGGTATATATATTAGTATCAATAATAGCCATAGCAATAGTTATAGCTATTATTTTTGGTATATATTTAACCAAAAATATTTCATATGCATCAGAGTCACAAAATAAAACTGTGGCAGTTGAAATACCAATAACACCTCAAGATAAAAGTAAGAAAATAAACATAGAAGAAATTGTAGAAAATAATACAAAAAATCAAAAAGTAGAAGTTTTAGAAGAACAAGAAATAGATGTAGAATTTACTACACAATACATAGAAAATAGTTCTCTTGCAAAGGGAAAAATACAAGTATTACAAGAAGGTGTAGATGGAAAACAAAATGCTGTATTAAAAAATGTATATGAAGGGGACGAGCTTATTTCAAGTGTGCAAGTTTCTTCTAGAATAACTAAAGCATCTGTAGATAAAATAGTACAAGTAGGCACGGCAGCTTTCTCAAGCAATTATGTTCCAGTAGTTGGAGATGAGCTAAAGGCTACATCAACAACACTAACAATAAGATTAAATCCAGATGAAAATTCAGATAAAGTAGTTACTATAAATAAAGGTGATAAAGTAGTTTTAAAAGCAAAACAAAATGATTGGTATTATGTGTCTTATGATAATTATTTGGGCTGGGCAAAATCAGATAGCTTAGAATATGTTGATCCAAACGGCACAGGCGATGGTGATGAAAATAATATTCAATATACAAAAGAGCAATTGAGCCAAAACTTAGGCTTTAGCATGCTTTTGAATAAACCAAGTGGACTTACTTTAGACCAATTTAAGCAAATATTTGAAAATGATTCGAATGACAAAAACAATGTATTTAAAGATAACGCAGAATATTTTTACTATGTAGAAAGTCAGTACAACATAAATGGAATATTTGTGGCAGCAGTAGCAATACATGAAAGTGGCTGGGGCACATCTTCTATATCTAAAAATAAAAAGAATTTATTTGGATATGGAGCATATGATAGCGACCCATCAGGAAGTGCCTATACATTCCAGTCATATGCAGAAGGCATAGACTTAGTATCTCGTGTATTTGTTAAATATTATCTAAATCCAAAAGGTACGCCAATATATGGAGGCGAAACTGCAACAGGTACATATTATGAAGGTGCAACATTAACAGCTGTAAATAAAAGATATGCAACAGATAAAAATTGGGCAAATGCAGTATTTAAATGGATGACATATTTGTACAACAAATTATAAAAACTGCTTGCTATTTTAAGCAGATTAGTGTATTATTATTGTATGTAAATTTTGATATAAAACAATATATAAATAATTTATAAAAATAGAAAAAGAAGGGAGTAAATCATGAGAAAACTACTTATAGTTTTTGCAATCATAATTAGCATAATTGGTATAAATTGTGTATATGCTGCAAATACTAATCAAGAAGAAATAATATCAGAAGAAACAAAAAGCCAACTTGTAGAAATAAAAGATAAAGAGCTTAAATCAATAGAAGATTACAATGAAGCTTATGGAAGCACTACATATGGATTAGTAGCATACATACTAGATAAAGTAAGAGTATATAGTATTCCAGTTGCATTTTTAGGAATAGCAATTGCTGCTATATATCAATATGTTATTGGTATTAGAAAGTTAGATGTTAGAGACAAAGGCTTTGGAGCAATGATTGGTATAGTTACAATGCTAATTATATGCCAAGTATTGCCACTTATTTTTGCTATAGTAGTAAAAGGTTGGAGGGGTTAACAAATGAAAGTTTTATTTGCAGTAAGTAATGATAATGTATCATCTTCTATAATTAAAAAATATCAAGAAAAATACAAAGAAATAATAACAAGTAAAAATGTTTATTACTTTAATGCAATAATAAAAGAATTACAAAAAGATAAAACATATGATGCTGTTGTTATTGGAGAGGATTTAGAACCTATTTCAAATAACAACTATGACACCATAGATAAATTTATATTTGATAAATTAGATAATATTAGTGACGAAGCATATAAAGCAACAGGTGAAGATATTCCAATAATACTAATTTGCTCAGATAGAAGAACAAAATCAGATGAGCTTTTAATTAAATTATTTGGAATAGGCATTTATAATGCTCTTTTGGGTAATGATAGAAACATAGATATGGTTTGTAGTTTAATAAATAAACCTAGAAGTAAAAAAGAAGCAAAAAGTTATTACAAAATAGACTCAGAAGATGTAAATTATAAACCAGAAAATGAATCAGAAGTTAGCGAAACAGAAATAAAAAACATATTAAATCACTATAAAAAAATTGGTAATAATGAAAAGAAATGTGTAGAAAGCTTTGACAGTATTGCTAACCAATACAATGAAACTCAATTAAGAATAATAGTTAAATTTTTACCAAATACAGTAAAACAAATTCTTGAAAGAAGTTCAGCTAGATATCAAAAACTTGTAAATGGAGGAACTGTTTTATCTAATGGCAAATATGCTCCATATAGTCCATTACAAAAAGAAGTAAGAAAACAAGACACTGACTTTTTAACAAAAGATATAGAAAAGCCAAACTTAACAAAACCTGTAATTATACCATCAACAATGAATATAGACGCTGTAAAACCAACTAAAGTAGAAAGACCAATGCCACCTGCAAATATGCAAGGCTTTAAAACTTCAAATATGGTTAATCAAATACAGAATGTAAATCCAGTACAAAATACAAATTCAACAATAAATAATGAAAATGCTAAAAATACATCAAATTCAAGTGCAACAAATCAAACATCAAGTGCTGAAGTGACACCTGTAAAAAGAAGAGGAAGACCTAAGAAAATTAATGTGGAAGCGGTTGCAAAAACAGCGGAAACTGAAACAAATACTATGCAGTCTAGTATGCCAGAACAACCTACTACAGTAAAAAGAGGAAGAGGAAGACCTAAGAAAGTTAATAATATAAATAACATGCAAAATGAAAACAATGATCAAACTGCTTCAATTCCAGCAGAGCAAAATTCATTTAATTTATTTGACTTAGGAAATGAAGTAGAAAATGTGCAAAATGATAATGTGAATAATCAAGAAAACGATATGCAATATAATAATGTACAAGATACAAATAATTTACAAAACACCAATAATGATGGATTAAATTTATTTGATATGGCAAACACATATGACACAAATACACAAGTTACAAATCCATATGATGTGAATATGCAAAATGTTAATCCATATGATACAGGCATGCAAAATACAAATCCATATGATGCAAGTATGCAAAATGCAAATCCATATGATACAAATTCATTTGCAAATCCATACATGACAAATGATGTTCAAAATGACAATTTAAATACTATACCAGATCAAGGAAACAATTATAATAATTTGTCAAATGAAAATAATTATAGTAATCAACTTAATCAAAACAATTATAATCAAATTCCAGATCAAAACTATTACGGTACTACAAATGAATTGTCAAGAACCACAAAAGAGACAAATGTGGCACCAAGCAATTTCGTAGCACAAAATAAAATTGTAGCATTTGTAGGAACAAGTAAAAATGGTACATCATTTATTGTAAATAATTTAGCTGAACTTTTAGCACAAAAGGGAATAAAAACAGCTATATTAGATTTAACAAAAAATAAAAATTCATATTATATGTTTACAGATAATGACCAAAACTTAATGAGTATAGCAACTCAAAGCATCAAAAATCTTTCTAGAGGAATTGCACAGGGAGTAGAGGTAAATAAAAATTTAACAGTATATACATCACTACCAGACGAATCAGATGAAACAGAAAATTTCGAAACAATCCTAAAAACACTTGATAGCAACTATTCAGCAGTACTAATGGATTGCGATTTTGACACAAACATAAATTATTTTATTAAAGCTACAGAAATTTATTTAGTACAATCAATGGATGCACTAACAATACAACCATTAACACAATTTTTAAGTGAATTAAAATTAAAAAATGTACTAGATGAAACAAAATTAAGAGTAATAATAAACAAAGAAATAAAACTAAAAATCTTAAACGATAAAATGATATTAGGTGGTATGGCAAAATATAATGAGCCATCAATGACATTACAAAGAGACCTATTCAATCCTGCTACAATAAAATATGTAACTATACCATTTGAAATGCAAACTTATTCAAGATATTTAGAAGCAATAGCACTTTGCCAAATATCATTAAGTGGGTATTCATCAAACTTTTTAGCTAGCTTAGAAAATTTGGCTAACATGGTATATCCATTAGTATCAGGAGGAGGTTACACAAACTATTCTCCTAACTATGAAAAAGCAGAAAAAAAAGGATTCTTTAAAAGCAAAAATAAAAAACAACCACCAACTCAATTTTCATCAAATGTAAACGATACATTAAATAGAATGAGGTCAAATTATTAATTTAAAATAGAAAAAGCCAAAGAAAACTATTTAGATAAAGAGGTGATAATAGGTGATAATAACTGTAATAGCAATATTAGTTATTATTGTTTTAACATTAATTATATACAACTATTCAGTACACAAAAAAATAGAGACATATAGTAACTTAAATCAAAGAATAACTAGTTTGAATGTTTTACAAGAATTTATGAGAACTCTTGGTGAAACATCAAGTATACATGAAAAATTAGAAAATATAAATGATATATTAATAAGTAAATATTCGATAAAATATTCAACAATAGTAGTATTTGATGGTGCTGAATATGTTGTAAAAGCCTCAAATGTAGATAGGAAACATTGGGATGCACTTAAAAGTCTGCAAAATGATCCAGTATTTGGGGATAGCATAAAAACAGCTACTCCAAAATATGTTACAGTAGAAAATGAAAATGAAAAACTGCCATATCAAAAAATGGAATTTGGTAGAGCAAAATGTGCAATGTTCTTCCCATTATATGTAGATAATGTATACATAGGATATTGGATAATAGAAGGAAGTAAGCCACACGAATTTGACCATATAGATACAACAATTTTAGAAGTTGTAAGAAACAATATAGTTACAATTTTAAAAACTGTAGAAAATCAAGCTACTATAGAAAACATAGTAAGGGATGACTTATATTCAGGATTAAAATCAGCAGAATATTTATATGGAGAAGGCAAAAAAACAATAGATAAATATACAACATCTGCAATATGCTTATTTAAAATAGTAAATCTTCCAGAAATAAACACACAAATAAGCAGAAAAACAGGAGATGCCACTATAACAGAAGTAACAAACTTTGTAAAGAAAAATTTGGCACAAGAATATATTTTTGTAAGATATATGGGACCTAAATTTGCAATAGTATTTTCAGGAGCAGATAAAGACGGTGTATACAACTTTATGTCTGAATTAAAAGCAAAAATGGAAGAGCTAGATATTATGGCACAGCCAGATTATATATATAGTGACGAAGAAGATGTAATAGTAAGCCCAAAAATAAGAGTAGTTATATCAACATATTACAAAGGAACTGCGTTAGATGGAGCTTTAAAAAAGCTAGAAGAATACATAGACTCATCAAATGAAAATACAATAAAGGCTATTTAAAAAAATGCTTTAAAATTTGTGAATTAAAAAAATATCAACAATGAAAAATAAATCAAAAGGAGGATTAGCAAATGGGTATGGACGAAACAATGAAATTTGATGTTGAAAAAGAACAAAACGAAAGAGTAAAAGAAACTTTAAAAGAAGTTTATGAAGCTCTTGAAGAAAAGGGATATAATCCAATAAACCAAATAGTTGGATATATACTATCTGGAGACCCAACATATATAACAAGCCACAAAGGAGCAAGAAATCTTATTAGGAAAATAGAAAGAGACGAACTATTAGAAAAGATGGTTAAAGAATATATAGGTGAATAATGAGTAGAATATTAGGAATAGATTATGGAATGGCTAGAACAGGAATAGCTATAACAGACGAACTTGGCATAACAGCTCAAGGACTAGAAACTATTAATTCAAATGGAAATGATAAAATAATATTAAAGAGACTAGCTGAAATAGTGGAACAATACAATATAGAAACTTTTGTTATAGGAAATCCTTTAAATTTGAATGGAACTAAAAGCGAAAGGTCTATTGAAACAGAAAATTTTATACATAAATTAAAATCAAGATTTAACAAAATAAATATAGTATCAGTAGATGAAAGACTAACAACAGTAGAAGCTCATAGAACAATGAATTTTTTAAATGTAGACAATAAAAAGAAGAAACAGATTGTAGATACAATTTCTGCTGTATATATTTTGGAAAGTTATATTAATAAAAAATAATTTTACGATGGGGACGGTCCTTTTTGTAAAATATTTTACTTTGGGGACGGACCAAAACGTAAAATTTTACGAAAAGGACCGTCCCCATCGTAAAAAGACTTGATTTTTAGCCTAAAATGTTGTAAAATAAACTATATGTTTATGAATAAATTTTAGTTAAGGGGGAAATAATAATGGCAACAGTATATTCAGCAGGTGATTTTAGAAATGGAACAACATTTGAAATGGAAGGAAATGTTTATAGAATAGTTGAATTTCAACACGTAAAACCAGGAAAAGGTTCAGCTTTTGTTAGAACAAAAATAAAAAATGTTATAACAGGAAGTGTTTTAGAAAAAACATTCAACCCATCAGAAAAATTCCAAGCAGCAGAAATTGAAAAGAAAGAAATGCAATATTTATATGAAGATGGTGGATTATACTACTTCATGGACAATGAAACATATGAACAAATACCTTTAAATAAAGAACAGTTAGGTGATAGCTTAAAATTCCTAAAAGAAAATATGAATGTAAAAGTATTATCATATAAAGGAAAGGTATTCTCAATAGAACCACCAATATTTGTAGAACTTGAAGTTACATATACAGAACCTGGATTTTCTGGAAATACAGCAACAACATCAGGAAAACCTGCAACACTTGAAAATGGCTATGAACTAACAGTTCCAATGTTTGTAAATATAGGTGACATAGTTAGAGTAGATACAAGAACTGGCGAATACATGGAAAGAATATAAAAATATTTCTTGAAAGGAGATTCTATGATAGAACCTAAAGATAAGTTTGCAAAAATTTTATCAGATTTAGAAAAAGAAATAAGAGACCCACATGATTTAGAAATTGCAAAAAATAAATTACTTGAAGTAAGTATGATGTTTATTGACATTACAAACAGAGCAATGAACAACAGTAATCAATATGAATCACTATCTAAAAAAATAGATAAGATGCAAAAATCTTTAAAGAGAATAGAAGAAGACATTTATATTGATGAATATGAAGATGACGAAGAAGAAAATGAGTACAGCTCTAATGATCAAATGCATGATAATGACATGGCATATGATGAAGAGTTTGAATTCGAGATAAAATGTCCATATTGCAATTATGAATTTGTGGTTGGCCAAGACGCAGACTTAAAAGATGAAATAGAATGTCCAAAATGTCATAAAGAAATAGAACTTGATTGGGATGACTATTGCGATGGTGAGTGTGATCATTGTGCAAGTATATGCTATGATGAAGATTTAGAAAGTGTGTCGGAAGATACGCTAGAAGCTTCAAATTCTATTAGAGAAGATGAAACTAAGTACAATGCTGAAGATAGTTCTAAATCAAAAAATAAGCAAAATAATAATTCAGAAAACCAAAATAAGCCAAGTAATCAAGAAAACACAACTGAAAACAACAATCAAGTAAATGAAAATGAAGATGATATGTAAAATAAAAGCGCTTAACTAAAGTAGTTAAGTGCTTTTGTCAATGGGGACGTTATCAATGGGGACGTCCCTTTTTGACACTCCAATATATGTTGTCAAAAAGAAGAGTCACCATTGACACTAAAAAAGTCCAATGGATTTACTGCCTTACCATCTACTTTAATTGTTAAATGCAAATGACAGCCAGTAGTAGCACCATTTGTAGGATTGCCATTACTATCTTTATAAGGGTTGTTATTAATGCCATATACGTTTTTTGGACCGACATGTGCTATAAGCTGACCTTTCTCTACATAATCATTTCTATGTACAATATAATTGGGAGATAAATGGCAATAAGAAACAGAAATATTATCATATTTATCAAGTTCTAAAACAATGGTATAACCACCACCAGCACCCCAACTAGCAAAAGTAATAGTGCCACTTTCTACTGCATAAATATTTGTGCCATTTGAAGCGGGAATATCTATGCCAGAATGATAGCTAGATGCACCGGAAGTAGGAGATTCACGCTTGCCAAAATAAGATGAAATATATGTATACCCAGGAAGAGGCCAAAAAAAGCCATCACCACTTAAAAGCAATTCTTCATAATATTCATCTGAATAAGCAGAATTAGTAGAATAAAATATAGGTACAAAAAGAAAACAGATTACTAAAATAAAAATAATTAAAAAAATAAAACACTTATTAAAAGCTTTTAACATAAAAACTCCAATCTAAGTGCCCCATAAAACTAACTATTGTACTATAAGTAAAAAATAAGATTGTTTTTGAAAAATAAAAAATACCTTACACAAGATTTGCATAAAGTAATTTGGCAGGGGTAGAAGGATTTGAACCCTCACGCACGGTTTTGGAGACCGGAATGCTACCATTAACATCATACCCCTATGACTTGTAACAAATATAATAATAACACAAAAATTCAATTTAATCAAGTGGATTTGCAAAAGTAATTATACATTTTCATAAAAAATACACATTATAAAAAAATATTTACAAACCAATGTTCGTGTGATAGAATATAGTTATTGAGAGGAAAGTTTGAGGAAAATCAATGATAGATTTAAAAAAAGACGTAAAATACGTAAAGGGAGTAGGTCCGAATAAAGCAAAATTGCTAAACAAACTAAACATATTTACATTAAAAGACTTAATTACATATTATCCAAGAGATTATGAAGATAGAAGTATTATAACAAGTCTAAGAGATGTAAAAGATGGTGAAAAATATACAATAGAAGCGGTAGCATTAACAGAAGTAAATGTTAGATACATAAATAGAAATAGAAGTTTTGAAAAATTGCTTATAAAAGATGATACAGATAGTGCTATTGTTACTTGGTTTAACCAACCATATGTAAAAGACAACATAAAAAAAGGACAAAAATATAGATTTTACGCTAAAGTATCCATAAAAAATGGTGTAATAGAATTAAATAGTCCAACATATGACAGCATAGAAAAAACTAAAAATACAGGTAAAATAATTCCATTATATCCACTAACAAACTCATTGTCTCAAAATAGTATTAGGCAAATAATAGAAAATGGAATAAAATTAGTAAATAATGAATTACCAGAAGTATTACCAGAATATTTAATAAAAGAATATAACTTAATGAATATTAACACAGCAACGAATGAAATACATTTTCCAAAAGATTTTCAAAATTTTAATAGAGCAAGAAAAAGACTAGTATTTGATGAACTTTTATCAATGCAGTTGGGATTACTTGCATTAAAATACGAAAATAATGAGCAAGTAAAAGGCATAAAATACGATAAAAATGTAAAAATGTCAGATGTAATAAATAATTTACCATTTAAATTAACAAATGCCCAATTAAGGGTATTAGAAGATATAAACAAAGATATGGAAAATGAAAAGCCAATGAATAGATTACTTCAAGGAGATGTTGGCTCAGGAAAAACAGTGGTATCAATGGTATCAGCATATAAAGCAGTAAAAAGTGGATATCAAGTAGCAGTTTTAGCACCAACCATGATTTTAGCAAAGCAACATGTCCAAAACTATAAAAGAACACTTGAGCAATATGGAATAGTTTGTGAGGAATTAGTAGGTGGAATGACAGCTAAAAGAAAAAGAGAAGTGCTAGAAAAAGTAGAAAATGGAGAAGTAGATATTTTAATTGGAACACATGCATTATTGGAAGAAAATGTAGTATTTAAAAAATTAGGTTTAGTTGTAACAGATGAACAACACAGATTTGGTGTAAAACAAAGGGCAAAAATAGTAGCAAAAGGAGATAATCCAGACGTATTAGTAATGACAGCAACACCAATACCTAGAACATTAGCACTTATACTATATGGAGATTTGGACATATCAATAATAGACGAATTACCACCAAATAGAAAAAAAGTAGAAACATATGCAGTAAGCAAAAGATATGAAGAAAGAGTAAACAATTTCATAAAACAGCAAGTGCAAGAAGGAAGACAAGCATATATAGTTTGCCCATTGGTAGAAGAAGGGGAAGACGAAAGTACAGCCAATTTAAAAGCAGTAACAGAGCTTTATGAAAAATATAAAAATGAAGTGTTTAAAGATTTTACAGTAGAATATTTACACGGAAAAATGAAGTCAAAAGATAAAGACGAAATAATGACAAGATTTAAAAATGGGGAAATACAAATATTAATATCTACGACTGTTATAGAAGTTGGTGTAGACGTACCAAATGCAAGTGTAATGGTAATAGAAAACGCCGAAAGATTTGGACTAGCACAACTTCACCAATTAAGAGGAAGAGTAGGAAGAGGCGAATATGCTTCATATTGCATTCTAAAATATAATGGTGGAAGTGATATGACAAGGCAAAGAATGGAAACAATGACAAAAACAGACAACGGATTTGTCATTGCAGAAAAAGACCTAGAGCTAAGAGGCTCGGGCGAATTCTTTGGAACAAAGCAACATGGACTTCCAGAATTCAAAATAGCAAACCTATTTAAAGATATGGAAGAGCTAAAAGAAATACAAGCACTAGCAATTGGAATAATACAAAAAGATCCAAAACTGGAAAAGGAAGAAAACAAACCATTAAAGCTACTAGTAAGAGAAAACTTTACATCAAAAGAAGAAATTACAATATAATTTTATGATGTGTCAAAAATAGAAAGCAGGTGATATTATGGACATAAAATCATTAAGGTTAGAAGAAAGAATAGGACAAACTTTAATAGTAGGCTTAGACGTACCAAATGGTAAGAAAATGTATGAGACCATAGATATAATAATAGATAAGTACAAAGCAGGTGGCATATGTCTATATAGAAAAAACTACAATACTTATGAAGAATTAATAAAAGTAATTAACTACATTAAAGAAAAGAGCAGTTCACAAAAAGTTCCAATCATAATATCACTAGACCAAGAAGGTGGCAGAGTAAATAGGCTACCAAATGACTTCTTAAATTTACCTCCTGCAAATAAACTAGCTAAATATTCTACCAAAGAAGACAACTTAGTAGAACAGGCGGGAGAACTTACAGGTAAAATACTAAAAAAGCTAGGTATTGATATGGATTTTGCACCAGTACTAGATATAAAAAGATTTCCAAATAATCATGCAATAGGAGATAGAGCATTTAGCGAAAATGTAGATGAAGTGTGCAAATATGGCTTAGAATATGCTTTTGAGTTTGCAAAAGCAAGATATAATACCAGTTGTAAAACATTTTCCTGGCCATGGTGCAACAAATCAAGATACGCATTTTACATTACCAAAAATAAAATGCACAATGAATGAACTGAAAGATGACTTAAAGCCGTTTGAAAAAGCAATTAAGAATAAAATTCCTGCAATACTTGTTGGTCATTTAGTAATAAAGAAAGAGACTGGCAAGCTTCCAGCTTCACTTTCTAAAAGATTTATAACAAAATATATTAGAAAAAAGTATCATTATAATGGATTAATTATAACAGATGACATAAGAATGAAAGCAATAAGATTTTACTTTATTGGAAAATTTAATCCTATAAAAATTGCATTTGATGCAGGTAATGATATGATAATGCTTAAATATTTAGGTAATGAAGAAAAGTGGATGAAAAATATAGAAGAAGAAATAAGAAACGGAATAATGCTAGGAAGACTAGACAGAAAGGTGCGTAGAATACTAAAAGTAAAAGAAGAATACAAAGTAAGTACAGATAAAATTAATGTAGACAATGCATTTGTCGAAGAAGTAAATAATAAGATAAAAATAATAAGAGAAAAATGTAAATAACGAAAGCTATTTAGCAACAGCGAATGCAAATTCAGATTTAGTAGCAAGTTATATAAAATCAGGTGTAACAATAGGAGGTATAACAGGAACTTTAGAAACAATTGACGTTTCAAATGCTACAGCCACAGCAGAAGACGTACTTGAAGGAAAAACTTTTTACGCAGGAAGTAATGAAATAAAAACAGGAATTATGAAAAGTACAGAATTGCATAGAATTGAAGTATATAATAATTCTAATGTTAATGACTGGCAAATAAATATTAATATAAAAAATATATTACCAGATGTATATAATAAGTTGACAGTGAATAACTTTGGAATAACGAACTCTGTGATGGAATATAGGTATGATGGATATACAAATAGAGGTCCGACTATAAATTCATATAACCCTGATACAGGTATTTTATATTGTTATTCAAAAGGAGACTCCGGATTAATAAAGAGTCTTGTGGTTGTTGCTTGGTATGTTGAATAAAACAACTAAAAAATAAAATCATAAATAATCAATATAAAAATATATAAATATGACAAAAACTTTATAAATGGTAAAATTAAATTACCGTTTTGAAAAAAATAAAAAGACACATAATTAAAACTT
>CALXWM010000003.1 GCA_944392425.1 uncultured Clostridia bacterium | reverse complement strand
CAACATTGTACCATAAGTTTTAATTATGTGTCTTTTTATTTTTTTCAAAACGGTAATTTAATTTTACCATTTATAAAAAAAAATGAAGGAAAATTCAAAGGATTTGTTGGATGGCTTTATGATTTCTTATCATTTAAGAAAATGTTTATGGAAGCTTTGTTAAAAATCACATATTTAATAGTTGCTTTATACATAACACTTTCTTCATTTGCACTAATAGGAGTTAATTTCTGGGCTTTCCTAGGAACTTTAATTATAGGAAATGTTGTAGCAAGACTTATATATGAATTTTCTTTATTACTACTTGTTATTTGCAGAAATACAACTGAAATAAACAAAAAGTTGTCTAAAAAAGATAAAGAAGACAAATAATACCATTTTATTTAATTAAAATTGGTTACAATCAAAATGCAGGAGATATAAATTAAACTAAATTTATATCTTCTTTTGTATTTAATTGTTTTCTTATATTTTATAATTGTCCAATTATATTTATTATTCATATTTTTAAACCTTATACATATATTTTAATAAATTTATGTGTAAGGAGATGTCTTATGGAAAATGATTCAAATAATTCTTCTAATGATGAATTTAAAAAAGTAGATTTTAAAGATGGAACTCAAAATTGTAAGAATTTCTTTTCTTCTTTTTTTAGTAATCCTATAAAAACTCTAAAGAATATTAGCGATTCAAAACATAATTTATTTTTTAACACTTCTATTATTATACTTCTTTTTTGGGTTTTAATAATGTTTTTTCATGCTCTTTTAGGAAATGTATATCATACTAGCGGTTTGTATATTTTCTTATCTGCTATACGAGATTTAACTATTCCTATAATTTCGGTAGGTTTTTTAGCTTTAATTATTTATTGTATGGCGCCTAATAAAGATGAAAAATGTAGCTTAACAAATACTATAACTGCAAGTATTGTTTGTAAAACACCTATTATCTTTGCAAGCTTTATTTCACTTATCAATCTAGTTTCAGATAAAGCTTATTATATTACAAACCCTATATCTTATTTTTGCATTGCCATTAGCCTTGTATTAACATATTTTGCGATTAAGTTTTTATACAAGGAAAGCGAAGATTTTAAGTCTTTCAAAAAGTTTATGGTTGTAGAAGGAATTTTTTACGGAGTTTACTTGGTTTTGTCTTTCTTGGGAATTTATATGGTGTAAATTAGGTGTTTTCGTAAATTTCTATAAATAGTAACAAGTAATCCTTAAAGTTAATAAAAAATTATCTCTTTTCTATTGAAAAATTTTACTTTTCCATATATAATGTAGATGAAATCAGAGTCGTTTATTCAATATTAAAACTACTTTGATTTACTTAACACTCGTTCAATAGAAAGGAGAATTTTTATGAATTTAAATATTATAGGAAAGGATTTTGAACTAACAGATTCTATTAAAAGTTACATTACTGAAAAAATTGGAAAATTAGAGAAATACTTTGGTAGTGATTTTGATGCTGTTGCTACTTTAAAAATAGAAGGAAATAACCAAGTAGCTGAAATAAGAGTTAATATAGCAAGTGAAACTTTTAAAGCCGCAACTGCTAGCAAAGACTTATATGCTTCAGTTGACAAAGATATAGAGATATTAGAAGGACAAATCAGAAAAAGCAAAACAAAAAAAGATAAACAAAATATGGTTGAAACAATTAGAATGAACAATAGTGTCAATTCTGAAAATTCAGAAGAAGATGGTGAAATTATAAAAACTATTTATTATAGCATTAAACCTCTTACAGCAGAAGATGCTAAGTTAGTTCTTGAAGGAGATGCTAAAAATAAATTTTTACCATTTATCAATGTTGAAACAAATCAAGTAAATGTTATATACAAATTAAAAGATGGCAAGAATTTTGGTATTCTAGAACCAGAAGATTAATCGCTTAACTTTAAGGATGCTATATAAAAATAAAGTATCCTTTTAAATTCAGAAAAACACCCTATTCAAGTAGGGTGTTTTATTTATTGTTTACTTTTTAATTAAGTGCTTATTTAATTATGTACTTCTAAAATTATTCTGCTTTTTTAGTTGTCTTTTTTGTTGTAGCTTTTTTTGGAGTTTCTTTTTTCTCTTCAGTAGCTTCTACTTTTGCTTCAGCTTTCTTTGCTGGAGCTTTTTTAGAGTCTGGCTTTACAGCTAATTTGCTTTCAAGTCTTGATTTTTTTCTTGAAGCTGCATTTTTAGAAATAACTCCTTTTGAGCAAGCACTATCTATTCTACTTTTTGCTTTAGATAATAATTCTACAGCTTCTTTATCTCCATTGTTGTTAGCTGTTTCATATTTCTTTATAGCTGTTTTGCATTCTGATTTTATCATATTATTTCTTTTTGTTTTTGTTTCTGCAACTTTAACTCTCTTTATAGCTGATTTGATATTTGGCATGTTTTGCACCTCCCTTTAGTGTATTAAACTATAACATATGATATTATACCATGATTTTTCACATATGGCAAGAGGTTTGGAGAAAAAAAGTTACCAAAAAGAAGATACTAATATGTAATTAGTACCTTCTTTCTATTATAAATATTTCATTCACAAAGTTAAGTTTTAACTAAACTATCTTAATTGAGATTCAGCTTGTTGAATTAATTTCTTAACCATGTTTCCGCCTATTCTACCAGCGTCTCTTGCAGATATATTTCCATTATAACCATCTTTTAATGAAACACCAACTTCGTTAGCTACTTCATATTTGAATTTGTTAAGAGCATCTGCTGCTTCTGGAACTGCCTTGTAATTGCTGTTTGAGTTTGCCATTACGTTCACCTCCTAAAAGTTTTAGTTGAAAAGTATGTTTTCCTTTTCAATATATATGATGCTCATTTATTTACTTTTTAAACTGGTAATTTGTGGCGGTTTTGGTTATTGTTTCTTTTTTATTTTTTTAATTCTTCTATAAACATTTCATTTAGCATTTTTGGATTTGCTTTTCCTTTTGTTTGTTTCATTGCTTGCCCAACTAAAAAGCCAAGTGCTCTGTCTTTTCCAGCTTTATAATCTGCTACTGATTGTGCGTTTTCTGCTAAAACTTTTAATACAACTTCTTTTATTGCCGATTTATCTGAAATCTGAACCCATCCTTTTTCTTCAATTATTTTGCTTGGAGATTTAGGATTTTCAAATAGTTCGTCAAGCACTTTCTTACCTATGCTTGTGCTTATTGTTCCTTTATTTATTAATGTTACCATTTCGGCTAATTCTTCTGCTGTAAATGGTATTTCTTCTGGCTCCATTTCTTTTTCGTTTAATATTCTTGCAATGTCTGAATTTAACCAATTGCATACTGATTTATAATCATTAGCAATTTCACCTGCTTTTTCAAAAAAGTCAGATAAATATTTTGATGAAGTTATACTATTACTATCTTTTTCAGAAAGTCCATATTTATTCATATATCTTTCTTTTCTAGATTCTGGCATTTCTGGAAGTTCTTTTCTAATATTTTCAATATATTCATCAGAAAGTTTTATTGCTACTAAGTCTGGCTCTGGGAAATATCTATAATCTTGTGAGTCTTCTTTGTTTCTCATTGAGAAAGTTCTTCCCTCTAAATCGTCCCATCTTCTTGTTTCCTGCTCTATTGTGTTTCCATGCTCTAATTCATATATTTGTCTTTCTTTTTCATAGTCTATAAGTCTTGTTATTGATTTAAAAGAGTTTATGTTTTTCATTTCTGTACGTGTACCAAAAGGCTCGCCTTTTTTATGTACTGAAACATTGACATCTGCTCTAAATGAACCTTCTTGCATTTTACAATCTGATACATCTATATATTGAAGTATTGATTTTAATTTTTTCAAATATCTGTCTACTTCGCCTGTTGACCTAAAGTCTGGTTCTGATACTATTTCAATTAATGGCACACCTGCTCTATTTAAATCTACTAAAGTTCCTGCACCAAATTCATTATGATTTAGTTTTCCCGCATCTTCTTCTATATGGATTCTTAAAATTCTTATTTTTTTAGGATTGCCATTATCATCTTCTATTTCTATATATCCATGGTTACAAAGTGGTTTATCGAATTGTGATATCTGATAAGACTTAGGTAAATCTGGATAGAAATAATTTTTTCTATCATTTTTACTATCTTTTGAAATTTCACAGTTTGTAGCTAAGCCTGCTTTTACTGCATATTCCACTACTTTTTCATTAAGTACTGGAAGTGCTCCTGGAAGTGCCATACATACAGGACATATATGTGTATTTGGTTCTGCTCCAAATTCTGTTGGGCATGAACAAAATATTTTTGTTTTTGTTGATAGTTCTGCGTGAA
This sequence comes from uncultured Clostridia bacterium, assembly GCA_944392425.1. Lineage (GTDB taxonomy): Bacteria > Bacillota > Clostridia > TANB77 > CAG-508 > CAG-793. The sequence continues at coordinate 58,239 of CALXWM010000003.1, read as the reverse complement.
CTTCTAATCCAACAATTAGTTCATAATCTTCTACTGCCATTTATTTTCCTCCTTTTTAGTTTTTAATAATATGTGATTTTTTTATTTGCCTCAACCTTATGTTCAACATCCTTTGTTTTATCTGCCATCGTCTTGTTCTTCATTAGCATTTTTTCTATCATTTCCTACTTTTGTATCTATTTGTGTATCTCCTGCTTGCGTTGGATTTACTTTATATTTTTCTAAAGGACATTCGTTTCCTAAATAGAATTGTTTTCTTCTAGCATCATCATCTTCTAATAATTGATTTTCGATGCTATGATATTCTCGTAAGATTCTATCTCTATTTCTAGCCAATTTATATATAAAATCTGTTTGATTTAGAATGCTCACCCTATTATCTATATGCCATCCCATATCATTCAATGCTCTATTTAAAAATTTTGAGCCACATAACTCATCTAAAACGCTTGCAAAAGTTAAGCCCCTAATAAAATCTTTATTTCTAACTTTCATTTTAGTATCCATAGTATTTTCTTTATAAAGACCTGAATTATATAAATCTATAGGTTTATGAACTACATTCCAATATGTAAGATTAGGGATCACATATGATTTTTTTATACTAAAGTAGATATTGTGCCAATGTTCCTCATAATCTCTATACATTAAGTTTTTATAATCAAATTTCTCATATTTTCTTTGTATTATATCGTATATTATTAATCTTGGGTCAGGCAAATATATATCTTTATTATTATCTTTATTATTATCTTTATATAGTCTTTCTCTTTCAAAGTTTTCCTTTTGCCATTTTGAAACAAATTTAACTAGCCATTCTAAAGATATTTTATCTATATCCTCTTCTTTTAGTGGAAGTGTAGGTTCTTCTGTTTCTCCAGGTTCTTTTGGTTTTGTTCCAAAATAATCTCTTATTCTCCTAAAAATACTTTTCTTTTCATTTGCTATTGCCAAAGCTGTTGTTTCAAGTTCTTCTGTTTTTTCTTCTCGTGAATTATTTTGCTGTATACTAGAACCTTTTATGGATTCATTTTGGTTTTGTGCATAACTTAAAAGTTTCCATATTTCATCATCTGCAAATGCTTCTTTTCCACTCATTAATTTATACTTTATTCTTTCTAAGACATTACTAACCTGTGGAGTAGCATTTTGAGATAATCTATTTATTTCACTATTTAAGAATATTGTAAGACCTGGTATATCTTGTTCTGATATTTCAAACTCATCTATTGCGCCTTCTCTTACTCTTCTTACCATAAAGTTACCATATAAGTTATATAAAGCTTTTTCTATTTTATCTCTATCTTCAAAACTATATTGTGAAATTGAACTATCATAAGTTTGTTTTAATTTTTCAAATTCAGTTTCATAATCTTCTAAAGAAAGTTTTTTACCATCTTTTTGCATATCTTGTATTTGCTCAAATATTGCTTGTCCTTTACTTTCTAACACCTTTTGATTTCCGTAATTTTTCTTATATGCATCTAGTTCTAAGGTTAATTCAGTATATTTTGAGTAGAATTCCTGTTGACTACCTATATGCAATAAAGCATTATATTTTTTTAATAAGCCTTCTGCCGCTTTAGAGTCATACAACAATATTTGAGATATTTCTACTTGCAATGGTTTTAACATTGTTTTATATACTGTATTTCTTTGCTCTTGTGTAAACTCTATATCACTTTCAAGTTCTAGTTTTGGTCTTAACATTTCATTAAAATCTGGTAAACTTCCATTAGAAAAGCTATATTCGTCTTTCATTGCTCCTCCTACTTATTTTTAAATGAAGGTTTATGATTTTCTCTAAACTTGATTTCTTGTTCAAATTTATATGCAACATTTAGTATCTTTTCTTCTTCAAATCTATTTCCTATTAATTGCATTCCTACTGGCATTCCATTACTATCTACTCCACATGGAAGTGATATTGCAGGAACGCTTGCAATATTTATAGATACTGTACATATATCTGCTAAGTACATTTCTAGTGGATTATTGCATTTTTCTCCTATCTTAAATGCTGTTGATGGAGATACAGGAGTAAGTAAAACATCATATTTACTAAATGCTTTATTAAATTCATTTTTTACATACGTTCTTACCTTTTGTGCTTTTTTATAGTAAGCATCATAATATCCTGAAGATAACACATAAGTTCCAAGTATTATTCTTCTTTTTACTTCGTTTCCAAATCCTTCTGTTCTTGAATTTACATATAATTCTTTTAATGTTGTATAGTCTTTTGCTCTATAACCATATCTTATTCCGTCAAATCTACCTAAGTTTGAACTTGCCTCTGCACAAGCAATAATATAATAAGCTGCAAGTGATGCTTTTGCTACATTTAGTGTTGTTTCTTCTACTGTAGCTCCTAACTTTTTATATGTTTCTATTGCTTTTTCTAACTGTTCTTTTACCTCTATGTTTATTCCTTCTCCAAAGAATTCTTTAGGTACACCAATTTTTATTCCAGTTAAACCTTTTTCTAGATTTTTTGTATAATCTTTTTTCTCAACATTATATGATGTACTATCTTTTTCATCATGTCCTGCTATTATATTTAAAAGCATTGCACAATCTTTTACATCTTTAGTTATTGGTCCTACTTGGTCAAGTGATGATGCAAATGCTACTAGACCATATCTTGAAACTAGTCCATAAGTTGGCTTTAATCCTACTACTCCACAGAATGCTGCTGGCTCACGAATTGAACCACCAGTATCACTTCCTAATGCCCATGGTACTAAATCTCCAGCAACTGCCGCAGCTGAACCACCCGATGAACCACCTGGAACTCTATTTAAATCCCAAGGATTGTGAGTAATTTTTATAGCAGAGTTTTCTGTTGAGCTACCCATTGCGAATTCATCCATGTTTAGTTTTCCAAGGCTTATTATCCCTTCTTTATTTAGTTTTTCTACAACTGTTGCATCATAAGGTGATACAAAGTTTTCAAGCATTTTTGAACTGCAAGTTGTTTTAACACCTTTTGTGCATAGGTTGTCCTTTATTCCTATTGGAATTCCTGCAAACTCTGAAAGCTCATCATTACAAACAGGATTTTCACTATTTGCTTGAGATTCCACATTAGCTTTTGTATCTTCCTTATGCATTTGGGCATTTGCATTTCTTTTCTTATCTATTTCGGCTGCCTTTTTTTCAGCATCATCTGTTGTAAGTGTTACAAATGCACCTACATCTTTTTCTTTATCATTTATTCTGTCTATGTAAGCCTTAGTTATTTCTTCTGATGTTAACTCATTTGATTTAAGTTTTTCTACTAACTCGTGTACTGTAAGATTTGTAATATTGTCCATTTGCTTATTTCCTTTCTTCTAGCTTTTTATAATTTTGCCTAGCAAGCATTTTAATTATTTCAAACCAATTATAATTTTTATTTTATGAATTAATTTTTTTCTTTACCAATTCATATATTTCATCATTAATATCTTCTATTGTTCTTATTTTGTCATCTTTAACACATTTTATTTCATACCAATTATATTTTTTTACAAGTTCTAGTGCATTATTATAAGCATCAATAGTATTTTGCTTGTTTTTTTCTATTATATCCTTTTGCTTTTCATGTGTTATTTTATTTTCTCTATCTTGTATTAATTTCTCAGTATAATCTGGTGGCATATTTAAAAATATAACTTCTGTTGGGATTGGTAATCCATATAAATTAAATTCAAAATCCCACAACCATTTCAAGAATTTTTCTCTTTCTTGCTTATCTTTTATTATTCCAGCCTGGTGTATCATATTTGATGTCGTATATCTATCTGCTATTATTATTCCACCGTTGTTATAATATTCTTCAAAATCTTTTTTATATGTTGCATATCTATCTGCTGCGTAAAAAGTAGAGGCTATGTATGGACTTACATCTTTTTGATTTTCTCCAAAGTCTCCTTCTAAATACATCTTAACTAATGTTGATGATGGACTATCATAATTAGGAAAGCTAACTGATTTAAAGTCTATTCCGTCTTTTTTTAATCTTTCCTTTAAAAGATTTGATTGAGTTTGTTTTCCGCTTCCATCTGTCCCATCAATAACAAATAACTTTCCCATATTACTACATTTCCTTTCGCATTAGTTAATTTAAATACCATTAAATAACTTTTAAGATATTTATTTTTAGTTTAATAATCTATTTTCTTTGGTGATTTTTTAATTTAAAACTTTTGGTATTTTGAACATATTTCTTTCTTTTTCTGGTGCATTTTCCATTATGCCTTCTTTGTTATCAAAATCAATTATTTCATCTTTTCTAAATACATCTGAGCTATCATTTGCACCTATTGTTTCATCTAAATCTTTTAAGTCTATTGAATTTAATAATTCAGTATAATTTAATATGTCTTGCAAATTGTTTAAGTATTTGTCTACTTCTTCATCTTTTATTTTTAAGTCTGCTAAATTTGCAATGTGTAATAATTCTTCTTTACTAACCGTCATTTTCTTACCTCTATTCTTTTAAATTTATGTATTAAACTCTTTGTTTCAAAACCATTTTAATGCTAATATAATTTTAATTTATATTTTCTGTTTCATTTGTATTTACATGTTCTTCAGCGTTTTCGTTATTAAAATTTGTTTCATCAACATTATTTAAGTTTTGATTTTTCTCATCCGTATTTTGTGTTCCCAAAAATTCTACTTTTGCATTTCCAAAACAATTTTGTCCTAAGCTTTCAAAATCAGCTATGCTCGCTTTACCTTCAATATATATAGTTTGATTTTCTGTCCAATCGCCAAAAGCTTCATCACCAATAGTCTGAACGCTTGCTGGTATTGTTATGCTTTCTAAAGAAGAACAACCTTTAAATGCTGATGCTGAAATAGTAGTTACTGGATTACCATCATATTCGCTTGGAATTGTTAGTGTTGTAAGTTCATCACCGTTTTCATCTACGTTTTCTTCTAAACTATATAAACTTATTCCACTAGTTGTTTCGTCAAAGCTAAACAAACTGGTTTCTTCATATCTATCGCTTATTTCTGCATATATCGCGTTCATATCTCCATCATATGCATTTGCAATTCTTTGTGTTTCTTCTAGCTGTGCACGTCTTCTTGATGTAGTATAAATAAAGAAACTTGAAAGTAGTATGACTATAAAGAATATTGTAACGACAACTACCATTGTTACAGAACCTTTTTCATTTTGTTTCATTTGTTCCTCTCTTTCTTGTGGTTTAAATCACAATTAAAAAAATATATATCAAAATTATACCAGATTTTTTGTTTTTATTGATACTTTTTTTATAAATTTAATTTCTAACATTTATTTAGTTATTTTTTTGCTTTTGATGTCGATGTTGTTTTTGAAGTATTTTTTGTTTTCTGTTGTTCTGGCTCCCACTTTTCTCCTGGTTTTGGTTTATTCCAAGATATATAGTTGCAAGATTTTGGATTATTCTCACAAATATAATATTTTTTGCCTCTTTTTGTTTTTCTTACATGTACTTCTCCTCCACATACTGGGCAAGGTACATCTATTTTTTCTACAAAAGGCTTAACGTTTTTACATTCTGGGTAACCTGGACAAGCTAAGAATTTTCCATATTTTCCGTATTTCACAACCATCATTCTTCCACATTTTTCACATGGAATGTCTGTAACTTCTTCTTCTAACTTCACATGTTCCAATTCTTTGTCTACCTTTTCCACTTCTTGTTCAAAAGGTGTGTAAAACTCTCTTATAACTTGTTTCCAAGGTTCTTTTCCTTCTGCAATTTCATCAAATTGATTTTCTATATCTGCTGTAAATTCTACATTTATTATATCACTAAAATTTTCTACTAAAAGCTTATTTACAACTTTTCCCAAGTCTGTTGGCACAAGTTGCTTTTGTTCTTTTTGAACATATCTTCTATCCAATATAGTTGATATTATTGTAGCATAAGTACTTGGTCTTCCTATTCCTTTTTCTTCTAATGCTTTAACTAGGCTTGCTTCTGTATATCTTGGTGGTGGTTCTGTAAAACTTTGCTTTGCATCTAATTTTTCTTTTTTAACTTCTTCACCTATGCTTAAGTCTGGCATATGAGTTTCTTCATCTTCATTCTTGGCATCATCTCTGTCTTCTACATATAGTGTCATAAATCCTTTGAACTTTAAAGTTTGTCCACTAGCTCTAAAGTTATATTTGTTTGCATCTATATTTGCAGATATTGTGTCATATACTGCTGGTGCCATTTGGCTTGCTATAAATCTATTGTATATTAATCTATACAATTTGTATTGGTCTGCAGTTAATGAATCTTTTATTTTTTCTGGTTCCAAGTCTACATATGTTGGTCTTATACCTTCATGTGCATCTTGAGCACCTGCTTTTGTTCTATAATATCTATTTTCGTAATAGTTTGCACCATATTTATTTGTAATATGCACTTTTGCAGAGTTTCTTGCTTCTTCTGAAATTCTTGTTGAGTCTGTTCTCATGTAAGTTATTAGACCAACTGTGCCTCTTTCAGCAACTTTTACACCTTCATAAAGTCCTTGTGCAATTTGCATAGTTTTTCTAATTGGAAAACTTAATTTTCTCGAAGCTTCTTGTTGCATTGTACTTGTTGTAAATGGTGGTGCTGGTGTTCTTTTCTTTTCTCCTTTTTTTACATCTGTTACAATGTATTTTGCATTTTTTAAGTTTTGCAAAATTTCGTCTACTTCTTCTTTTTTATGAAGTTCTATTTTTTTTCCATCTTTTCCGTAAAATCTTGCTATAAATTTGTCATTATTTTTTGAAAGTGTAGCTAAAATGTTCCAATATTCTTCTGGCACAAAACTTTCTATTTCATTTTCCCTATCTACTATAAGTTTTACTGCAACTGATTGAACTCTACCTGCTGATAATCCTCTTTTTACTTTTTTCCAAAGAATTGGGCTTATTTTGTAACCTACTATCCTGTCTAGTACACGTCTTGCTTGCTGTGCATCTGTTAAGTTCATATCTATTTTTCTAGGTTTTTTCATTGATTCTTTTACAGTTTCTTTTGTAATTTCATTGAATGTAACTCTGCAAACCGCATCTTCTGGTATGCCTAAAAGATACGCTAAATGCCACGCAATTGCTTCACCTTCACGGTCAGGGTCGGTTGCTAGATAAACCATTTTTGCATTTTTAGCGTCCTTTTTCAAACTATTTATTAAATTTGCTTTTCCTCTAATATTAATATATTGAGGTTCAAAATCGTGTTCAACATCTACTCCTAACTTTGATTTAGGCAAATCTCTAACATGTCCCATAGAAGCAACTACTTTTACATTGCTTCCTAAGAACTTTTTTATTGTATTTGCTTTTGAGGGAGATTCCACTATTATTAATTTATCTGCCATTTTAAAATCCTCTCATTGTTTTTTAGAATTCACAGTATTTTTTAGAAAGCTACAATATATATTCTGAAGCTTTTATATAAACAAAACTAGCTGTGAATTGTAACATTATTTTATTAATTCATTATAAATTTTATCTTCTACATTTTTTGAAAATAGTTTGTGAGCATTTTCGCCCATTTGTTCTAGTAGCTTTCTATCTTTCGCCAATTTTGTTATTGTAGCATTTAAAATTTCTGCTGTCAAGTCTTTGTCTAGTATTACCTTTGCAGAATTTTGTTTTTCTAGTACTCTTGCATTATATTCTTGATGATTTTCTGCTGCAAATGGAAATGGTATAAATATGGCTGGTTTACCCACATTTTCTATTTCTGTAACTGTCATTGCTCCACTTCTTGAAACGATTAAATCTGCTATATTCATTATTTCTTCCATATTATATATGTATGGCATTACTTTTATACCACTCAATTTATCTATGTCTAATTTTTCTTTTTGTAAATCTTCTTTTACTTTCTCATATTGCTCTGGTCCTGCAGACCAAATTATTTGGTAATTTTTATTTAGTTTATTTTTTATAATATCTGTCATGCTTATGTTTATGCTTTGAGCACCTTGACTTCCGCCAAATACTAATACTAGTGGTTTTTCTTTAGTGAATCCTAATTCTTGTTTTTTGTTATCTATTTCAGTTTGACTCAAATTTATTTTCTTTACCTTTGTAGGTGTGCCTGTGCAAACAATTTTTTTTGCTTTTGGTAATCTATTTTCTGCTTCTTTAAATCCTACTAGAATTTTTTTAGCATTTTTTGAAAGCATTTTAGTAGCCACACCTGGAAGTACATTGCTTTCATGAATTATGTAAGGTATTTTTAGTTTTTTAGCAGCTATGCAAACTGATATACAAATATATCCACCTGTACCAATTACTAAGTCTGGTTCAAAACTTTTAAGTATGTTTTTTGCCTCAGCAATAGAATGGATAGTTTTTGCTAATCTTTTTACATTTTTTAAGCTTAGTTCTCTAGAGATTCCATATGAATCTATTGTTTTTAGTTCATAACCTGCTCTTGGAACTAAGTTTGTTTCTAGTCCCCTTTTTGTTCCTATAAATATTATCTTAGAATTTGGTTCTTCTTTCATTATTTTATTGGCAATTGCTATGCCAGGATTAATATGTCCTCCTGTTCCAGCTGCAGCTATTACAACTTTCATAAAGCCTCCTATATTTTTTTCGCTGACCTTGATATATTCATTAGTATTCCCATTGCAGATAACAATATAACTAGTGAACTTCCTCCATAACTTAAGAAAGGAAGTGATATACCTGTATTTGGTATTGAGTTTGTTACAACCGCAATGTTTAATATTACTTGTATTGCAATTAAAGCTGTTATTCCTACTGCAATCAAACTTCCGAAACTATCTTTTGCTCTTATTGCTATAAGAACTCCTCTTACTATTAAAACTGTAAATAATGCAAGAACTACAGCACATCCTACAAATCCAAGTTCTTCTGCAAGTATTGCAAATATGAAGTCATTATGTGCTTCTGGTATGTATAAATATTTTTGAGTACTTTCTCCTAAGCCTACTCCAAATAGTCCTCCTGAGCCTATTGCATATAATCCTTGAACTGTTTGATAAGATGTTCCACTTGTATTCGCCCATGGATCTAGCCAAGCCATAATTCTGTCTGATCTAAAGCTACTCATTAATTTATCTTTAACAAAAGGAAAAGCTATTGCACAAGCTCCTAAAACTCCTCCTGCAATTTCTAACATATATCTAAGTTTACATCCACTCATTATAATCATTATTACTGTAACTAATCCAATGATTATACCTGCACTTAAGTGATTTTGTACCACAAGTAGAATTAGTATAGGTATTCCTACTGCTACAAGTGGTTTTATACAAGATTTCCAAATTCCTTCTATTTTATTGTTTGGATCACTATAATATCCTGCTACCCAAATTATTAAACCTATCTTGGTAATTTCTGATGGTTGAACACCAATTCCTATATTTATCCATCTTCTTGCACCATTTGCATCAGAGCCTATTACTGGTAGCAAAACTAAGAATAAAATTGCTACTGATAATATGTAAATAAGTTTGTAGAAATGTTTATATATATCATAGTTTATTTTAGATAATATAACCATAAAAACTAATCCCATTACCGCAGCAATACATTGTGTTCTAAAATATGTATACCAGTTTCCAGATTCGGCAATAGCTGATGGGCTACTTGCTGAAAGCACCATTACTAGTCCTAATGCCACAAGCATTAAGACTACAATTAACAATGGTAAATCTACTCGATTACCAGATTTTAAAGATGATAAATTAATTTTGCTTTTAGAAACATTTTGGTTGCTATTTTTTCTTTTAGTAGCTTTTTTAGATGCCATTTGCATTTACTCATCATTCCTTTAAATTTATTATTTACATCCATTTTAATTTATTATTTATCTTGTAAATTCAAGCTTTATTTTATCAATTACTTAAGTTTAATTAAATTGCCATTATGCCCACCATACACATTATTAATGTAATTAAACTGAATATTGAAACTATTTTATTTTCTTTCCATCCAGAAAGTTCAAAATGGTGATGTATTGGTGACATTTTAAATAGTCTGTTACCAGTTTTTTTGAAATATGCTACTTGCAAAATTACAGATAATGTTTCTATTACTGGTACTATAGCAATTATAATTAATAGTAAAGGTAATTTAAGGTATAAAGCTATACCTGCTATTGCTCCTCCAAGAAGTAACGAACCTGTATCTCCCATAAACACTTGGGCTGGATGAAGATTAAATAGTAAGAAACCTAATCCTGCTCCTATTATTATACATCCAAATATTGTTGTTTCTTTTACATCCCATATTATTGAAATTACAGTTAAGCATGTAAGAATTATTGTTGTAACACTTGTTGACAATCCGTCTATGCCATCTGTTAAGTTTACTGCATTTGTTGTGGCTAAAATAACTAATACTGCAAATGGTATATATACCCAAAGTGGCAGTGTTATATATTGATGTACAAATGGTATATATATATCTGTTCCATTTTCAAAATTAAACACTAGCATTACAACGTATGCAATTGCTATAATTAGCAATCCTAGCATTTTTAACTTTGGGCTTAATCCATCTGTATTGTGCAACACAACTTTTTTAAAGTCATCTATAAACCCTATAAGTCCAAATCCTATTGTAACAAAGACCATTGGAAGTAGCCTTGTTGCTATTTCCGGTTCGTCTGTTGCATAGTCTATATATAAAAATGCACTGAGTAAAACTATTGTAATTATTAGTATAATTCCTCCCATTGTAGGAGTTCCCTTTTTCTTTAAATGCGATTTTGGTCCGTCTTCTCTTTCAGATTGCCCTACTTTTAATTTTCTAAGTATTGGTATTACTATTAATGATATTATTGTGCTCACAGCAAAAGATAATAATAATATCTTTATTTGAAAACTCATTTGTATTTCCCCCTAAGCGTTTTAAAACGTTTACGTGCTACGTCTAATTTTTTATTTATTGTTATTTTATATTGCCACGAAATTTGTAGCTTTTTTTATTATTATTTTAAGTATTTATCTCTATTTTTTTAATTCATTATCTTGCATTTCGTCTATAATTTGTGCTACTATTTCTCTTTCATCATAATGATGTTTTACATGGTTTATTTCTTGGTATGTTTCATGACCTTTTCCAGCTAAAACAATTATATCATTTTTGTTTGCCATTTTTATAGCTTTTTTAATTGCCTCTGTTCTATCAACTATACATTCATATTTTCCAGTTGTCTTTTTCATTCCTTCTTCTATTTCTTTTACAATTGTTGCTGGATCTTCTGTTCTTGGATTATCTGAAGTTATTATTGTATAAGCTGCTATTTTTCCAGATATGGCACCCATTAAAGGTCTTTTAGTTTTGTCTCTATCTCCACCACATCCAAAAACAGATATTACTCTACCTCTAGTATATGATTTAACAGCTTGTAATATGTTTTCTAAGCTTTCTGGTGAGTGTGCATAATCTATCATAATAGTTAATCCAAGCTTATTGTCTACAAGTTCACTTCTGCCAGGTACTTTAACTGTTTCTAATGCTGATTTAATATTTTCTGTTGAGCATCCTAATTTTTCTGCAACTGAAATTGCAGCTAAACTGTTGTAAACACTGAATCTACCAGGTATGTCTGTTTTTATTCTTTCATTTTTTCCATTTACTTTTACTCTAAAATCTACATATGAATTTGTTATTGTAATGTCTTTTGCAAGTAAATCGCTTTCATTGTCTATACCATATGTTTTATAAATGCAATTTGGAGCTAAACTTGGTACTCTAATTGTATTTATATCATCAACATTTATAAATCCATATTTACACATTTCAAATAATTTAACTTTTGAGTTAAAGTAATCTTCCATGTTTGGATGTTCTTTTGGGCTTATGTGGTCTTCTGAAAAGTTTGTAAATATACCTATATTAAAGTCTGTACCATCAACCCTATGTAATTTTAAACTTTGTGATGAAACTTCCATAACACAAGCTTCACAACCATCTTTTAGCATTTCTGCAAATAATTTTTGCAATTCAATGCTGTCTGGAGTTGTTCTATCACTATCTTCTATTTTTCTACTTCCTGAATATTCAGCAATAGTACCAATTAAACCTGTTTTTATTCCTTGTTTTTCTAAGATTGATTTTATCATGAAAGTTGTTGTTGTTTTGCCTTTTGTACCTGTAACACCTATAATTTGCATTTTTCTTGATGGATTGTCATAGAAATTACATGCCACATATGCATTGGCAATTCTTGAATCTGGTGCTGTTATTAGCACAACATCTTGTGGTATGTTTTGCATTACATCTTTTAGTTCAGATTCGTCAATTAAAACAACTTTTGCTCCGTTTTGGATTGCCATTGGTATAAACTTGTGTCCATCTGTGTCAAATCCTTTTATTGCTATAAACATATCTCCAGGTTTTATGTTTCTAGAGTCTGTGCTTATATTGTTTACTTCAATATCTAAATCTCCTTTAGCTTTTAGTCCTTCGATTCCTGCGATAATATTTTTTAAATTCATAATTTTTGCGATAAATTAAGTCTTAATTTTACTTAATATATCTTCCTCCTTATAATAATATTTGCCGTAATTTTAGTTTTTCCTTTTTAGCTACTATTGGCATTTAGTTTTTTCTCTATATAAGATGTGTTTTTACTAAAATTTTACGGTTTATCATTTTATTCAATTGCCTAAAATGATGCTTATTATATTATATAACTTATTTTATTAAAAAAACAAGATTATATGCGAAATAATCTTGCTTTTTAGAATAAAATTTAATTCTTATTATTTCCAATTATAAATCTCCAACTGCTGTTTAAATATGTTCCCTTCCTCGCGTGAGGTAGCTAAACGCAAGTTTTCATTCTTTTTAATTATTTGATTTACTCTCCATAAACCTAGACCATGAAAAATTTTATCTTTTTTAGTTGTAAATCCTTTTTCTTTTAATTTAGATAAATCCAATAATGTATTTTTACACGGATTTTCTATTATTACTAAATTTCTGTTGTTGTAATTGTCTTTTATAAATTTGATCCATATTTGCTTGTTGTTACATTCTTTTGTTGCTTCTATTGCATTATCTATTAAAATTCCAAGAACTCTGCATAATTCGTAAGTTTTTATTTTCAAACCATTTAGATCAGTATAAATCTCTACTGTTATATTTATTCCATCTTTTTTAGCTTCTAAATATTTGTTATTTATTATGTTATAAATTGCTGGATTGGATTTTGCTATTTTATCAAAGTCTTGCCTGTTTTGTACGCCTTTGCAATCACATATAAATTCATTATACATGTTTGTAAGACCATCCATATCTTTTGCAGCTATATATCCGCCTAATCCTTGCATAATGTTTTTCATATCATGTCTGAATGAGCAAATATCATCAAAACTTTCTTTTAATCTTGTATTACTTCCCTCTAGTTCACTTACTTTGCTTTGCTCTGTTTCTATTTGAACTGTTTTATTAATGCTTATTACTGTTATTATGTAATAGCAAATAAATACAATAATAGCTAAAAAATATATTGCTGTTGGAAGTATATTAAGCATTTCAAATAAACTTATTTCATTAATAAGTATTAGTACTGACGAAATGACACTTACTTCAATTATTTGATTCTTTGACTTTTCATTTATATTATCTGGAAGTGCGATTTTTAATTTTAATTTTTTGACCAAGATAAGTAAAAGTGCATAAATAAAAATAGCTATAAAACCCGCGATTATAAACATGATTATATTGTTTGAAATTTGAGAAAATAAATTTGTTTGATTGATTTTTGCACAAATTAAATTTGCACTAGTAGACATTATTAGATTTATTTCTTCTAGAATTATAAGTTTTTCAAATTTAAAATTTAACACCCATTTGTAGATTAACATTTGAACAGCTACTTCCAATATTATAGAATATGGCATAGGCGTAGCCATACGTATAAAAGAAACAAGGACGGTTTGAACCATCCAAGTTCTTTTTATAGTTTCTTTATTTATTGTTAAAACATTTGCTAGTATTTTATTTTGTAAGGCTATGGCTATACCTGTATAAATAATAATGCTTATGCATATGATTAAAGCATTGCCTTCAAGTATTGCAATATTCATAATTTTACTCCTCATACCTAACTATTTCCATATTTAATATAATATTACTATTTTCGACATATTGCAATAGTTTTTGACAAAATTTTACAAGTTTTTCTATGATTTCATTATCTCTAACAATTTTTCTTCTTGTTTTTTAGAATCTTCTTTTATTTTTTCTAATTTTAATTTATCAACTGACTTAAAGTTTTCTAGTTTAAGAAGTTCTTTTTCTTTTAAATTTTGAAAATTTAGTACAGGTATATCTAATTTCAAATCTCTTATTACATTATTAATTTTGTTACTATAAGAAGTTATATACATTTTCTGATTTGATAAGCAAGATAATACCATTGCATGAAATCTTGCACAAATCATGTACTCCATTTTATTATAATTATTTAAAAACTGACCTATATCACCTCTATATCTGATATCTATTATTTTATCAGCATAACTAGTATTATTTAAAATGAAATCTATGGTGTCTTCATCACCTTCATATTTACAAAAAGAAAATAGATATATTTTGCAATCTTTTTTTATATAGTAATTTATGTTATTCAGCAACCATTTTTTATAAGAATCGCTAATTTTTTTTAATTCATTTCTTATATCAAAGTTAATAACTGTAATTCCTACACTATTTGGTATTTTTTCTGATAATTTTAAATCATAACTAAATATATAATCCGGCGCATATCTAACATTTTCAATATCTTTAAATAGGTTATAAGAATATTTATCCCTAAAGCATATATCTGTGCATACTTTAAAATTTTCTCTAGATAAGTTAAAATATTCTTGTGTTTTATACGGTCCATAATTTGAGCTAATATATATAAAAGGAATGTTCGCTTCATTGCAGGATTTAACAAATTCATAAAATTTTTGTGATAGATTATAAACTTTTCCACCCTCCATAAAAATTGAACCCCCGACATAAATATAGGCGTCATAATCTTCTGGGTTTGAATTATATAATTCTTCATCTGTGTCTGGTCCAATTAAAATATGCAAGTTTTTGTTTTCTGCTAATTTATCTAAAAATTTGCTGTCTTGTACTTTCATATAGAAGTCATATTTAGGATATTTTTTTAATATCATTTGTATAAATAAATCATCGCCCAAATTCTTTCTAGCATACGCTAATATAAATATTCTTTTATTCACTTACTGTTCTCCTTATGAAATTGATAACGTCTTTTTTTATATCACTTAAATTATTGTTACACCAATTAATTAATTTATTAATTTCTTTTTCTTCTGTTTTATTTAGTCTTAGCCAAAAAGAAATTGTTAATAGTATTTGATTTTTTAGCCATTCTTCCGCATGGTTTAACAATTTTCGTTTTTTTATTTCTTGATATACTTTGTATTTTTCGTCCAAGTTTTGAATTATAAATTCTACTTTAAGATTTTTACTAATATTATTTGAATGAACTCTATATATCCCGGATATTGTTTTTAAAACATATGCATTTCCTGTTAATAATGCTCTTAAATATATTGTAGAGTCATTAAGCATTTCAACTTCTTTAATATCAGCTTTTTGTAGTGATGATTTTCTAAATATAGTTGTAAAAGTTGAATTACTTTTCATGTATTTTTGTTGAAAAGATGATAAATATTCAGCATTATTTATCTCCCCTTCTATATTCATAATACTCTTTTCTCTTCTATTTTCATTTACATATTCTATTATTGAACTAGATGATACAAAACTTATTTTGTCATTAGAAAGTAAAATTTTAATTGCACTTTCAAAAAATCTGTAGTCAATATAGTAATCATCATCGTCCATAAAGATTAAATAATCACCTTGTGCATATGAAAGTCCTCTTTTTCTACTTGCTCCTGCTCCCATATTTACATCATTTTTGTAATATTTTATATTAGAATTATTTTCATACTTTTGCTTAACATATTCTTCCGTTCCATCCTTAGAAGCATCATCTACAATTATTATTTCTATATTTTTGTATGATTGATCTAATACTGAGTTTATTGCTTTGCATAAAAACTCTTTTCTATTACAAGATGGTATTATTATACTAATTAAATCATTATTCATTATCAGGTTACCTCATTATTAATTTTACTTTTTAGCTCGTTCCAAATTTTATTTGTATATTTATAATCCTCATAATGTTTTTCTACATCTCTATCATATTTGTCAAGTTCTTCCAACAAAATAGAAAATTTATTATTTTCAAATGCTGCGTTTATTTTAGGTATACTTTCCATTAAATTATTTCTCATTTCTTGAATTTTATCATTGTAAGACTCTCTATCTTTGATATACAAAAGTAATGGTTTATATTTTACCCATCCTATAGAAGCCTTTAAAAATCTACTCTCTATACATTGTTCTTTTACATTAATTTTTCTGAGACTCTTAGGATATGTTTTATTCATTATTTCAGTGTATTTTAAGAAGCCATCATGAAAGTGATAAACTGGTATTCTAAATATTCTAGAATTTCCTAATAATGTAGAAAAGAAGGTGTCTTCGCCTCTAGCAAGTGGAGGATTATAAAATGCTGGTATTTTATCTCTATTATTTAGATTTAAGCAAAGTGTAGAACCTGCAACCCATTTTCCTCCTCCTTCACTTTTTATTTCATATGCTCCATTTCCTTTAGCAATGTTTATATCAGCATATGTTACTCCATTATTATTTTTCATTTTTTCACTTATTGATTCCCATGAAATAATATCATTACTTATTGCTTCAATAAAATCCTTCATGTCTTGTTCATTAAATTTATCTGTGTAATCAATATATGGAATTGGAGATATATACCCACAATGATAGCCTATTGTTCCATCTGCATGTTCTTTTTCCATAAATTCTAAGTGTTTTAGTATATTGTCTTGTTCTAGCCAAACATTCTTTCCATTTACTTTAGATATTGCTACAGGGTATTCATCATCATCCCAAAATAATAAGTAATCCATTTTATATTTTATAGCATAATACATTACTGTATTTCTACCTTTGGCATGTCCATATCCCAAAAAGAAATTCATATCTTCTGCTTTCATTTGATTTCTTACTGTTGTCTTTTTTATTTCTTCTTGAATTTCCTCTGGTGTAATATATTTAACTTTAATATATTTATATACATCTGGGATCAAGTTGTAAAAATCTTCTCTTTTACATTGTTGATAAGAGGTGTCAAAGAGAATAAAAATTGTAATTTCAATTTTGTATTTATATCTACTTACTTGCTCTATCATATTTTTGTAGTAGCTGTTAATTATTCTACATACATTTGGTCTACCTGTAACAAAACCTATTCCAAATTTTATTTTCTTTTCCATATGCTTCCTCTCTTTTCATCGTCAAAATCGTTTTTATTGTAACATATTTTGAGCTTTTTGTCAAAGATATATGGTTCAGTTATAATTAAATAACACAAAAATAATAATGAAGAGGAGCCACCAGTTGGTGGCTCCTCTCTGTTCTAGTGATTTCCTACAGTTATGGGATTAATCACTTACGAGTTTTTCTTTTCATTACCATGAAAGTGATCAATCCTGCCAAAGCAATAATGGCAATGACCGCAATCATAGTGATGTTCATCGAATCACCTGTTTGAGGTACAGGAGATTGGTTAATGTTCGGCGTATTTGTAGCCTGAGGTGTAGGTTCAGGCGTAGACGAAGTCTTGACCGTGCTTTCGGGAGTAGGCGTCGGAGTATTTTCCGTCGTAGTTCCTCCTTCAGGATCTTTTTCCGGTTCTGGTGTGTGTTTGTTGGTCAGGTTATAACCATCAATCGTTGTTTCGTACCCGCTAACTGGCTCCTCAGAAATTGTATAAACAATTTCTTTCCCTTCTGCGTATTTCGGCAAGTCAGTAAAGCTGTACTTCCAGCCGTCTTCTGCAGTTACATCAATTGTCTGAACGATCTTACCATCGGCAAGAAGATTGACCTTGATGCTTTCGGGGCGGATGCCATCTTTGTTGTTTTCGTCATCCCACGTTTTGGTACCTTCGACTGTAACCTTTGCATCCGGCTGATTGTAAACCGTAACTTCAATGACTTTGTCTTCGTCGCTACTGTTTACTTTAACCTCGTACATGGTGTCGTCATACACATATCCTTCAATTGTTCTTACTTCTTGGATATAGTATGTGGTATCCAGCCTGAGCCAGTCCTCGAACTCCGCAACACCTTCAGAATTGGTTACTGCCCAACCTGCAGAAGTTATGGGTTCTTTGTTTTGGTTCAAAAGCTGGAATGTAACACCTTCCAAAGGTTTGTCCGTTACCTGATCCAGTTTTTTGATCCTTACTGTCCCCGCTTCTCCCACGATTCCGCTACCACTAGATGTCGTCTTGAGGATAACATTGTCGCTGGTAGCACTTTCTTGGAATTCGGTTCCAGTGAACGTTATCGAGTTGGTAACACTCGTCAGAGTTTTATCCTGAATATAGGTATCAAACTCCAATATATAGCACTGATGGGTGTCAATGTCCGGTAGTGCTATTGTTACTAACCCAGTAGTTGAATCATACTTAATCCCTTCACTGTCAACAAATATTTGAGTATCTGTTGCAGTAATACTACCATCGTTAGATATGGTAGCAAGATACAGTTTGACGCTAGAAGTGTCAAAACTGAGTCCTGGGCTAAGCTCGTCGGTCAAGCTCAGATGTCCCAAGTCGTCGTGATCTAGGTTAAGAACAACTTGCCAAGTAATGGTATCACCGCTTACATAGTTGGTTTTCTTAACCAGAATAGGCAACGGCTTGTACTTGATGGTATGACTCGCCTTAAAGGTTTGTCTAATATTGTCTGCTTTGAGCTCGACATTATTAGTCGCATCCCCTTGAGGTTTCTCCCCTACATATTTTGTCCTAATATAAATATTAAGAGCATTATTATATAGGGTCCCATCTCTCTTAATGGTGATGGTATTTGTAGCCGAATCATATACGGCTGTGTCGCCATAAGTGTCCTCACCATTTAGAGGTACACGCGTAGCGCCCATTAAGATGTAATCATCTGCAGGCACATGTCCTTCCGGCAGGTAGTCCACAATAACCGGGTTTTCTAGCGCTTGCTTACCTTTGTTTACCTGAATGGTCCAGCTGTATGTATTATTTGCATAATCATACGATCCGGATTTTCCAATCATGTCTTCGGTCTTGTAGGAAACTTCTACAGTAGCACTGTCGCTATTGGTCTGGTTTCCTACAGTTACGCTAGCAGTGTTTGTAAAACTACCTTCCTGAGTTCCAACAATTTCTGTTGGAATGGAAATTGTGTACCAGCAATCTGGACTAGACGTCTTGCCCCCAAAGCTCATACCAGGAGTTATGGTTTAACTCACAGTATTAGTCTGGGAATTGTAAACTTCCGAGCTAGTCAAATAGTTAATAGCATGACTGCCATCTGGCCAATTGCATGTAATAGTCATTTGACCATTACTAGCAAACTTCAGGCCTTCAGGAAGCACATCGGTAAACACGATGGGTTCGGTAATTTCCTTATAGTCAGGAGAGTTCATGGAGTTAATGTTAACCCACCACTCAATATACTGACCATAAGCATAGTTTACCCTTACATTGCCACCTTTGTCGATGGGAATGTTACTGGTTCCAATACCGATACCAGTTTCTCCATTTACCTTTTCAATGACGTCGTTTCCAGACTTGAGCTCAGCATAGTTTTCAACTTTGTAGCTCCCATTGCTCTGCTGGAATTTGCTGAAATCGGTAATAATCATATCATATGTGATTGTTACCGAGTCGCTAATATCTCCGAGATTAATGGTCAAAGTTCTACTAGTGCTGTCAATTGTAAAGTCGGTAACTTTTTGACCTCCCACTCTAATCGAGTTTGTGTCAATTTCACTGCCTTCAGGGTACTTGTCTACAATAGTAGCATCCTGCAGGCTAAGCCTGTTTTTGTTAGCCACTATTTTCCAAGTAATCCTCTGTGTAACAGCATTGTAGCTGCTTGCAACTTTCTCCATATTTTGCTTCGGAACAGTTGTTTCAGCATTTGCCTCAGAAGACTTATCTCCATTAGGCATAATGCTGGAAACAAAGTTGCTCACAGAATTTGCTTCACTTAGGAAATAGCTGTCCATAACTGCTGTTTTGAACGTAATTGTTTTCGTGCCAGGAGTAGTATCAGTTGGGAACTGATATGTAAACCCTGTTTCACTAAAACTTACATTCGAATCAGCAATTGCTGTTCCATTTACAGTGAAGGACCCTTCTACATAGTCCAAAATCGAGGTATCATAGGAGTCACTAATAGTTACTCCTGCCAATGTTGCATTATTGCTATCAGGAGTAACAGTAATGGTCCAAGTTACCTCTTTTGTGTTTTGGTTGTAAGATCCCTTTTTGCTTACATTGGCAGACTTTGCATCTGTAATCTCGTCATAGTACACGTCAACCGTGTAGGTTTTGCCGTCAATTACAAATGTGATGTCTTCGCCGTCTTGACCCAGCTGTGAATCTTTGTCAAACCAGCAACCGATCTGCATATAGCCCGATACATTGGAATATGCATCTAGCGACTCGTAAAACCTAATTGTAATAGTATTACCCTTAAGTTCCCAAGTAGCATTTATGCTACTTGATTCGTCCAATTGCATTTCTGCCAGATCGTTGACAATCTCAAACCCTTCCGGGATTGGAATTGTATACATCTCGCCGGATTGGATAATCACATCGTTAGGAATCGAGAACTCAAATCTCAGATTGATTCCTTGATCCCTATCAAATGTATTATCTCCAATGCCGTTGCCATTTTCGTCGGTAATTTGTACCTTGGTAATATAGGGAAATTCTCCTCCATCAGTCCAAGTAATTTCATTACCGGCATCTAGCGCAAGCATTCGCGGTCTAACAAGTTCGTTGGTTACAACTTGCTCTTCGTTCTGGGTTACTTCTTCTTCGGTTTTGCCTTGTTCGGTACTGGTTACACCTTGTTCGGTTGTGTCTTGTTCGGTTGTCTCTCCATCTTTCTGCTCTTCTTGCTGAATTTCATCATCAGCAGTTTCAGGAGTCGATTGATTTTCTTCTACATATTCTTCATATGTAGAAGTGGAATTGCCTTCGCTTACACCTAGTGCCAATACTGGCTGTGCTAGAGTAAGCAAAAGTGCTAAGCTCAAAATCAAACTTAGCAATTTACGCCGTTTTTTCATTTCATTTACCTTCCTTCATTCTTTTTTGATTTCATACTATCATTTTGTCTAAATCATAAGTTGCACCTCTTTCTGAAATAAAAACTCGTGAACAATGGTAATGTAACCGTTAATATTATATTACGTAATATTACGTAAATCTCTTTTTGTCAATTCTTGTTTTTTTGCATATATTTACTATTTGTCTTGTTTTATTCTTCATTTTTTTGTACTTCTAAATATGGTAGTATTTCGCTAAATATTTGACCTGCAACTGGTGCCGCTACGCCACCTCCTTGGTGTCCTCCTTCTCCTGTTGGATTATATAATGTAATTAGCATAACTACTTGTGGATCTTCTATTGGAGCTGTTCCAATAAATGATGTTACATATTTTCCTGTGTTTACTCCATCTTCTGATGTTCCAGTTTTTCCACCAATAGAGTAACCTGCAACTTTAGCATTTTTACCAGTTCCTTCATCTACAACTGTGTACATCATGCTTAAAACATTTTTTGCTGTTTCTTCCGATATTACTCTGTCTCCATAAACTGGTTCTATATTTGTAACTTTTTTGTTTCCATTTTCGTCAACTTCTGTATTACTTATTATTTGTTTTACTATTCTAGGTTTTGTATAAACTCCTCCATTAGCTATTGTAGATAGCATTGTAGCCATTTGTATTGGCGTTACTTCGAATCTTTGACCAAATGCAATTGTTCCTAGTTCAACAGGTCCCACTTTGTCTTCTTTTAAAAATATTGAATTTGCCTCTCCTGGTAAATCTACACCAGTTGTATTAAAAAATCCAAATTTATTTAAGTACTCATAATATTTATGAACTCCTATTTTTTGTCCCAATCCTATAAATACTGGATTACAAGAATTCATTAGTGCCTGCCTTAAACTTTCTGAACCATGAGGTCTGTAGTATCTCCAACATTTCATTTTTACCCCTGCTACATCTATATATCCAACACAAGTAAATTCTCCTTCTTTATCTGGCGTAGTTATTCCTTCTTCCAATGCTGCTGATGTTGTTACTAACTTAAAAGTTGAACCAGGCTCATATGTATCAGATATGGCTTTATTACGCCACAAACTTTGCATTTGAGTATTTTGTTCTTCTTTTGGTAAACTTTCATCTACAGCAAAAGGATCATTTAAGTTATAATCTGGATAGCCTGCTAGTGCCAATATATCTCCAGTTTTAGGGTTCATTATAATAACATTTCCACCATCTGTACAGCTATTGTCAATACATGCTTCTTTTAAATATTTTTCAGCTATTGCCTGAACATTTGCATCTATTGTTAAAACCAAATCATCTCCATCTTGTGGCTCATTGTATTCTTCCGGATTGTCTTCTATATTTCCACCTGATGCGTCTGTTACTTTACTTATTGACCCTGCTTTTCCTTTTAAATATTCATCATATTTTGCTTCAATTCCATTTAAACCTTGGTTGTCACTCCCACAAAATCCAATCACCTGAGATGCTAAGTTATTTAACGGATAATATCTTTTTGAATCTTCATCAATATTAATTCCTTCTGTAATATTATTTTCACTCATCCACCCTCTTAAAATGTCTGTTTTTTCTTTGTCAACTTTTCTAACTATAGTTTCTATAGACGAACGTTTTTTTACTCTTTTTAAAACAGTATCATAATCCAGTTCAAATATTTCGCTAAGTTTTTGTGCTACTTTTTCTTTATCTTCATCTTTTATATGAGTTGGATTTACAGTAACTGTTTCTACAGTACTACTTACAGCCAGCACTACTTTTCCGGTTGCATCATATATAGTACCTCTTTTGCTACTTATAGCTCTATCTGATGTTTGTTGAGCATAAGCTTTTTCTTTTAGCTCATCTCCTTGAATAAGTTGAATATATCCTATTCTAACTGTTAAGGCTATCATTAGTATGACAGATAAAAAAATAGAATTTTTCATACGTTTTCTTACACTCAATCTACCAACCATAACGTCTCCTTTTCATAAATTTATATAAAGGTTATACAATAGCATTGCTTATATAAATTTATGAAAAGGAAAAGAAAAAAAGACCTTAAAAGGTCTTTATTTTCCAAATAAATCATTTATTAAAGCTTGCCACCAAGTTTCATCTTCACCAGTTTCAACTTGTTCTGTACTTGACTCTACGTAGTCTTCTTTAGGTAAGCTCACATATACTTTTTGATTATTATCTAGTTTTTTCATTCCTAATTTTTCTTTTGCTTGTTGCTCTATGTTATTTATGTTCGTTCCAGTTTCAATACTTAATTGCAATTGGGCATTCTGCTTTTGTATATCTGCAAGTTGTGATTTTAAATTTTCTTTTTCAGAAAATCTCGTATTTATTAATGAGTATCGATAGCTTATGGTTAATAGTACTGCAAATGCAATAGCTATTTCTATTATGTATTTAGCTGTTTTCCTAGATTCTTTAATTGCCTTATTTTGAACTTTTTTAGACTTTTTTTGAGTTGCCGTTTTCTTTGTTCTTGGTCTTTCATAGTCTGGTTCAATTTTTCTAGGACTAGTTTCATATTCATAATAGTCTATCATAAGTTATCACCTCTTTTCTTTTGGTTTTTATATTTAAAATCTTTTTACTTTAAAAATTTTACAATTAGAACTTTTTAATTTAGTAATTATTTATGATTAGCACTTTCTCTTCTTTCAAATATTCTTAATTTAGCACTCTTAGCTCTTGAATTTATTTCTAATTCTTTTTTATCTGCCTCTATTGGTTTTTTATTTATTATTTTTCCAAGTGTTTTACTTCCACAAACGCAATATGGCAAATCTTTTGGACATGTACATGTTCCTTCTGCGTCTTTAAAAGCTTCCTTTACTGCTCTATCTTCTAATGAATGAAATGTTATAATGCATAGCCTTCCACCTGTTTTTAATAAATTTATACAATCCATTACAGTATTATATAGTGGTTCTATTTCATTATTGACTTCTATTCTAATTGCTTGAAATGTTCTTTTTGCAGGATGTCCTTCTTTGCTAGATGGTACTGATTTTTGAACTATATCTGCTAGTTCTTTTGTTGTCTCTATTGGTTTATTTTGCCTTGCTATACAAATATTTTTTGCAATTCTTCTCGAGTATCTTTCTTCTCCATATTTATATATTATATCTGCAAGTTTTTCTTCTTTATACATATTAACAATATCATAAGCAGATAGTTTTTGACTTTTATCCATCCTCATGTCTAGTTTATTATCACTAATATAACTAAAGCCTCTATTTTTTTCGTCTAGTTGATATGATGAAACTCCTAAATCAAGCAATATGCCATCAACTTTTTCTATACCTATTTCTTCTAATATTTTTTTAATATCATCATGGTTTCCATGTATCAATTTAAAATTTTTATATTCTTTTAGATTATCTCTAGCTGTTTTCAGTGCTTCTTCGTCTCTATCTATTCCTATTAAGAAACCTTTTTCTGATAACTTTTCTATTATTTTTTTACTATGTCCAGCTCCTCCAATTGTTCCATCTACATAAATTCCGTCAGTTTTTATGTTTAATCCTGTGATAGTTTCATTTAATAGAACTGGTATATGTTTAAATTCCAATTATTTACTCCTTATTTGCTAAAGTATCTATATTATTAGCCACATTTTATCTTTATTATTAAGTAGTACAAGCAGTTGGCTATAAATAGCCAACTGTTGCTCTTGTACTTGATTTAATTATCTTTTGTTATATTTGGCTCTTTTCTTTTGTTAAAATTATCTTTAGTTTAAGCTTCCTTCTATATATTTTGAAAGGAAAGGAGATTGATTATCTTTTGTTAGCTTCTTTTGTACGGAAAGTTTAGCTTGTTTATCTTTTGTTATAACTTCTGTATTTTTATCTTTAGTGTTGTTTATAATTTTGTCTTTTGCGTTTGTTTTATCTTTTGTACTTTAGCTTTTTTCTTATGTTAATTATAATCTTTTGTAAAATTTATATAAACCTTAGTAGGATTATATACCAAGCATTCCAAGGTTTGCCATGTTTTCTGCAATTTGGTCAGCTGATAAATTTTCTTCACTATTGTATACCTTCCATTTATCTTTGTTCCAAATTTCAATTCTAGTACCAACCCCAGTTATTACTGCTTCTTTTTCTAAATCTGCATATTCTCTTAAATTGCTAGCTATAAGAAATCTTCCTTGCTTATCAATTTCGCATTCTGTAGCTCCTGATAAGAAAAATCTTACAAAATCTCTAGCATTTTTGTTTGTAAGTGGAAGTGTTTTTAACTTTTCTTCAAAGTTGTTCCATTCATTTTTTGAAAAGCCAAATAGACAGCCGTCTAGGCCTTTGGTAATTATGAATTTTTCTCCTAGATCTTCTCTTATTTTTGCTGGCATTATCAATCTGCCTTTTGCATCTAGAGAATGTTCATATTCCCCTATTAACAACTTTTACTCACATCCTTTTCACTTCGTGGCACTTTGCACCACTTTTCTCCACTTCAATAAAATTGTAATACAATGCCAAAAAAAATGCAATAGCTTTTTTAAAATTTTTTAAAAAAGTTTTGCATTTTGTAATACAATTCACAGTTTATTTTTTCAAAAGCTCCAATATATATTCTAGAGCTTTTAGCGAGCGGAGCTGACTTAAGTCGCGATATACTAAAGTCTTTATCATAGAAGCGCAGTCTGAGCGTGCGAGCGCTGAGCGTAAGCGAACCGCGAAGTAAACGCGGAGGAATGTATATTGGAGCTTAAGTAATAAAAATTAAGCTGTGAATTATAACTGCATTTTTACTTATATTTTCTTTTGCGCTGCTTTATCAAAAATCTCTTCCCTATTTTTTCTTCTATCTATAACATATGTGCTACCCCAAATTGTTTTTGCCAAGTGCTTTACGGCAGCTCCTGCTTCTCCTATTTCTAATGTATTTTTAAACCTTTCATTTGTAACTTCCACCACGCCTATGCTTATTGTTGTAAGTGGAAATGGCTCAATTATTCCCTTTCTATTTTCAACTTCTAAGTATCCTCTGTCTATATCTTCTTTAGTAAAATATTTTAGTATGCTTTTATCAAATTCAGCAATTATATTCTGACAAATTGTTTCGTAGTCCTCATCTTCAACTAGTGCTACAAAATCATCTCCTCCAATATGACCAACAAAATTTCTTTCGTTTCTACCCTTCTTTAGTACATTTTTTGTAATAATGTTTGCTGTAAGTTTAATTATTTCATCTCCGTTAGAAAATCCATATGTATCATTATATGCTTTGAAATTATCCAAATCAATGTACATCATAGCATATTTTTCGCCTTTATCCAATCGTTCTTGCATTTCTGATTGAATTTGGCTATTTCCAGGAAGCCCTGTTAAAGGGCTTACTGTTCTATTTCTATTTAAAAGTTTTATTAAATTCATAATTGTATAATACAAAATGTCACAATTCAAAGGATATTTCAAACATATTTCTACATCATTTTTTAATATGTCAATAATATGTTCTTCGTCTTCTGATGGTGTTAAAACAATCAAAGGTATATTTGCATTTTGCTGAGCATCTTTAATACTTTGAAATATAACTTTAATATCCGAATTTATGCTATCTTCATTAATTATACAAATATCCGGTATAGTTTTAAATTTTTCTTTTATTTCTTTTAAATTCACATTCACTATCTCAACATTTTGCTCTTTTTTCATTACGCTTATCAAATTTTTAGATAGCTTTTCTCCTTTATCTTCATCTATTAAATATATCTTTTTCATAGTTTTATCCTTTCAGATATCTATTAATTTTTCTTATATTATCATAACATTTTTTCAATTGCAATATTTTTTAACTTTACATACTTTCTTATTTTTATAGTGTTACTGTAAATGATTGTTCTTCTGACAATCCATTTATGTTAGTTACGGTTATTGTTACAGTATGCTCACCCGGTGTTATAGCTTGGGTTGCTGTTAATTCTTTTAAGTTTAATGGTTCATCTCCTGTATCTGATGTTATACCATCTACAGTAATTTCAACTTTGCTAATTCCATCTTCATCTTGAGCCTTTATAACCAAGTTTGTACCATCTGCAGTTACTGTAAATGTAGGTTTATTAGCTCCTTTTATTTTTTCTGTTCTTGTATTGGTATTTCCATCTATATCTACTGCTACTATTGATAGAGTATTTTCTCCTTTTTGTACTTCTACACTAGTTCTTAATACTGTTTTGTCTGTTAGAGTTGTATCCATGTCAACTCTTGTAGGTGTTCCGTTGTTCCAGCTGTATGTTAAATATGACATTTCAGTTTCATCTGTTGCAGTAATATTTAGCATATTGCCTGATACACTTATTTCTATTGTTGGTTTAGAACTATCATCTTGCTCGTTAATATATTGTTTTTGGAATTCTGATTTATTTCCATAGTAATCAATTACAGACATATTTAATATATTATTTCCTGTTGGTATTTGTACAACTGCTTCTAGTTCTACTGTACCATTTCCTTGTACAACCGTCTCTTCTCCTTGATTCCATCTATAAGTTAAACTTTGTATTGGCATGCTTCCTACTGCATTAATTGTAACATTAGAGCCTATTGCATTTGCTGTTACATTTACATTATCCCTCAATTTAGGTCTTGAGTTCATAATTCCATAAGTTGCATCTCCTACTAGTACTAGCCCAAATAGAATTATAAGTACGCAAAATACTCTAACTATTGATACTATATTTGCTTTATCACTAGGTCTGCCATAATTTATTTGTTTTTCCTTTTTAGGTTTTTTTTGTTTAGGTAGTTTTTGCCCTGACATTTGTGATTGTTGCATTGAAAGTATTTGATTCATAATTCACTTTTCCTTTCTTTAAAATTTGTGTTGTCAATGGGGACGCTCCTCTTCTACACTGTTTTGTGTCAAAAATGGTCGTCCATATTGACAGCGTCCTTTTTGACAACAATTCAAAATTAAATTACATATTTCTTTATTAGAAATACTCCTCCGGCTATTATAGCAAGTGTTCCAGCGGTTAGTCCAATGTATAATGGTGCGCTACCTGTAACCATTGTTAAAGCTACTGGTGCGTCATCAATGTCGTCTTCGCCTTCTTGTTCATTATTTGG
This sequence comes from uncultured Clostridia bacterium, assembly GCA_944392425.1. GTDB lineage: Bacteria > Bacillota > Clostridia > TANB77 > CAG-508 > CAG-793. The sequence continues at coordinate 29,949 of CALXWM010000003.1, read as the reverse complement.
CACAGAGTCTATGTCTTCTACTTCATTTCCATTTTCGTCTGCGTCTTCGCTTATTTCTGCTATATTAATCATTACTCCCATATTTTCTTCATCATTTATCCAAGTTAGGATAACTTCTACTGTTGCACTTTCTCCAGGTTGTAACAAAGTATCTTTTAATTGGTCTGTTACTATTTTTCCGTCCACTTCTTGCCATAATGGATTATCTGCTTGGTTAAATTCTAGTCCTTGTGGAATGTAGTCCGATATTTCTGTTGCATAACCTGCTATTTCGCCTTCGTTTGTTATTCTTATTTGGTATTTGAATTTTATTATTGTATTATCTATTCTGTTTTGATTTAAGTCTACTCTTACTACTGGTTCTGGATCTTGTTCTGCATAGTGGCCTGTGTCTTTTACTTTTTCTTGTCCATCTTCTATTAGTATAACCTGACTGACCCATTTTCTTAATGCTAAATCAAAATATTTTACATATATTTTTTCTATGTCTTGGTCATCTTCGCCATCTATCCATTCATCTGGTGTAGAGTCTATATCTTCTACTTCATCTCCATTTTTGTCTGCGTCATCGCTTATTTCTGCACTGTTTATTATTATTCTGTCTGATGTGTTTGGTTCTGTTACTCTAAATGCTACCTGTACATCTCTGTAGTCTGGAGTTTCCATTGTTTCTGCATCATAATCTTGTATTAAGTTTTCCCCTTCTGTAGTTTCTTGAGCTTTTGATAAATAGTCAGTTCTTATATATACTGCTTCGTTTGCATTTTCTGTAACATTTTCATTTGCATCATACATTACCCATCTGTATTCTTGGTTAATTTCGTTTTCCGGTAAGAATACTAGTCCTTCTGGTATGTCATCTTTTATTTCTTCTGCATATCCTGATATTTGTCCTTCATTATATATTCTTATTGTGTAGATTACTATGTCATGTGTTGCTACTCTTACTGGGTCTTTTGTGTGATTGTATGTGAAGCTTGTGATGATGTTTCCATTTTCATCTGTTTCACCATAATGACCTGTATCTACCTGTGGTATTCTGCTAGTTACTTCTTCGTCATTTACTCCTGTGATGAATTTTCTTAATGCTAAATCAAATTGTTTTAATATTACCTTTTCAAAGTCATCGTCATCTTCTTGGCCTGGTATATATTCGTCTCCTCTTTCTATCTCTTCATCTCTGTAATTTGGTAAGTCTTCATCTGATGGTAATACCACTTTATTTTCATTATCTCTATCTATTAAATCTAAGTCGTTTCTGTATTCTGTTATTTCAGCTATATTTGTTATTTCTTTTAAATACTCTGCTGTGTCTTTTACTCTACATCTTATTTGTATTTCTGCATAATCTAATTCTGTTCCACCATTAAATGCTGTAAGCAATGTGTTTCTTAAATAATCTGTTTCTATTGTTCTTTCATCTGTCTGTGTCCAACCATATTGCTGATTTAATTCATCATTTGGTAAAAATTCTAATTCCGGTGGTAAATGGTCTACTATTTTTTCTACATATCCATCTACTTTTCCTTCATTATATACTCTTATTGTGTAAATTACTTCATCTCCGGCTTGTACTTCTACTGGTACTTTTGTATGATTGTAATTTGCTGTTGTTTCTCCATTTAATAATGGATTTGTATCAACTACTGGTTCTCTATTTGTTACTTCTCTGTCATTTACTCCTGTGATGAACTTTCTAAGTGATAAGTCAAAATATGTTGGTAACATTATTAGTTCTTCATAGTCATCATCATCTTCATAGCCTTTTCCCTGTTCTGATGTTCCTGGGTTGTAGTTATTTTTTTGATCATCCGTTAGATTATTTGGTGTTGAATCAACATCTTCTGTTCCTCCCAAAATGTCCTCTTGTTTTGTTATTTCTGCAACATTCTTTAATGAAATATTTGTATTGCTTGCTCTTCTTACTACTCTACATTCTACTTGCACATCTACATAATCTAAGCCATTTGTTGAATTTGCTGTGCCTTGTATTAATGTGTCTGCTAAGTATGTTGTTTTTATTGTTTGTCCTTCTGCTGTCCAGCCATACTGTGCATTTATATCACTTTCTGATGCTGGTACTAATTCTAATCCTTCCGGTAAATAGTCTGTTATTTCTTTTGCATATCCATCTATTCTGCCTTCGTTATATATTCTTATTGTATATCTTACTATATCTCCTGTTTGTACTATCAATGGTGTTTTTATATGCTTTTTTTCTGCTGTTGTTCCATCATCAAATGTAGCATTTTCATCTGCAACTGCTTGTTCTTCATCTTCACTTATTTGTGGTTCACGACTTGGTGATATTTTCTCATCATTTATGCTTGTTATATATTTTCTTAGTGCTAAGTCAAATGGTTTCTTTTTGTTTGTAATAGTTATTGTTATTGTATTTGTTTCTTCATCAAATGCCCAATTTGTGTCTTTTGGACTTGCAGTTACATTTCCAAGTATATATTTTTCATCTTGTACAGCTGTATATACATCTATTATTATTGGTTCTGTTAATGTGCTATCATATCCTGTTGGTGGTGTTGTTTCTGTAATTGTTAAACGATAATGCTCTTCTTCACCATATATAGGGTTTGTGATATTTATTTCTCCGTTTGCATCTGTTGTATAATTATTATTTGTTCTACTTGTTTCACTATTATCCTCTATGGAGTCAGGCAATACTCTTTCTACATTTACATTAAATACTGCACCCTGCAATTTTTTATTAGCGTCATTTTCATCTTGTTTAATTATTTTTAAATTATATGAGCCCTCGATTTTTTCATTTGGTACTGTTACTTGTACTGTTATGTTTCCGCCATCATTTACTATCTCTAAATCTTCATACTCTGTTCCATCTTCTAAGCTTGCATTTACATTACTTACTGTATATTTACCATTGTTCTCTGTTTTCTCTATAGTTAATGTTATTGTTCCTTCAAATGATGAGTATTCATCTGGTGGCTGTATTTCTCTTATTGTTATAATATCTGGAGTAGTTGTATTTGTAATTGCTATGTCATTTATAGATATTTCTCCGTTTTCATCTGTTTCTACTTGTGTTTCTGGTTGGTCATTTACTTTTACACCAAATATTGCTCCCCCAAGAGTTTCACCCGTAATCATATCCTCTTTAATTATTTTAAAATTATATGAGCCCTCGATTTTTGTATTAAGTAAAGCTATATTAACAGTATTTATTCCAGATTCATCTTTTGAAACGCTAACACTTCCTTGTTCTATAAAGTTAGAGGCATTTGGATTTACTCTGACTGTATCTACAACATATTTGCCACCATTTTCTGCTTTTGTTATTGTTAAGGTTATAGGTGTATTATTTAGCACATATCCATCTGGTGCTGTTATTTCTGTTATTGTTATTGTATCACTTGTAGTAATTTGAGATATTGGTATATTGTTTATATTTATTTCTCCGCTTTTATTTGTTGTGTATTGTTGCACTTCTCCATTATTAATTCTTATGCTAAAAACTGCTTTTGCAAGTAAATTCTGTCCCTGTCTATCCTTTTTTACAAGTTTAAGATTATATGCTCCTGTTATATTCGAATTATTTATTATAATATTAACTGTATTTACTCCATTAGAGCCAGTTGTTATTTTAACGCTACCATTTTCAACCAATCCACCATTTATATTTGAGCTAACACTACTAGCTACATATTTTCCATTTTGTAATGTTTTGGTTATTGTAAGTGTTATTGGTGTATTGTTTAAAACATATCCATTTGGGGCTGTTATTTCTGTTATTGTTATTGTATCATTACTCGTTATATCTGTTATATTTATTCCATCTATTGTTATTATTCCATTTGAATTTGTTTTATATGGTGCTGATTCTCCATTATTTATGCTTATATTAAATACTGCATCTACTAAAGGATTTTTACTTGAAGCATCTTGTTTTAAAATTTCTAGATTATAAGAACCCGTAGGTTTTGGTAATGTTACTTCTGAACTACTAGAATAGTTTTTATTTACTGTATCTATCATTACGACTGGTTGATTTATAGCTAATTCATTTTCTCCTACTGTCCACATTATTGGTGTTGTAACCTGTGTACTTACGGAAATAGTTAATTTTACGTTTTCCACATTAGTATTTATAGGTAATGAAATGTAAAAATTGTTTCCGATAGTTGAATTAATTTTATCTCCCAAAGTGCTTCCCGTTGTAACTTCTTGCATATTTTGGTTTAATATTTGTACATTTGACAAATCGCTTGTTCCGTTTGTAACTGTTGCAGATAAAGTATATGATGTATCATTATTTTTTTCTAATGTGTAAGGTCCTATTATATAGTTATTTTCTTGTATTTTTGCTGTCGCTAAACTTGAATTTAATGCTACTGGATTTACTGTGTTAGTTTCATAGGTATATCCTTCATTCGTTACAGCATTTATTGCTCCTTCAACAAAATAGCTATAAATAGTATCTATCTCTCCATCTACTAAATCTAAACCATATTTATCTGTTAAGTTTTGTCCATCTACTTCTAATTCTAATGCATCTGTATATTGATTGTGATATTCTCCATCTGGATTTGTAAAATACCATATTGCCACCTGCTCTATAACTTCCACTATATCTTTTACTTCATTAGTTGGTATTGTTCCATTTCTAAATTTACTCCCTGACAATATTCCAACTCTTTCAAGGTATTGGTCCATACTTTCATTGTCAGGGTTATATATATGTTCTAAAACCCATACGAGTTCATTATATGTTGTCATATCGCTTGGCAACTGACTTCTATATGCTCCTGTAATTGAGTCCGGATTTTTTATATCAAAATATTGAGTGTAATTAACAGCACTGTTGTCATATGATTCTGAACCGAATCCAGGTCCTCCCTTTAGACAATAAATAACTGTTCCATCATCATTTTCTACTGTGCCACCTTGGTTATTTTTTACTATTTTAAATACAGCTTTGTGATTAAACTCATATGTTCCCGTTTCTCTTGATGTTGACTTACCTTTTAAGCCCAAATATATAGACCCCGTTTCGCCATTTGATATACTTAGGCCACAAAATAAAAACATTACAGTTATTATTATTCCAATTATAGTTTTTTGTTTCACTATTTTTACTCCTTTAATTTTTTCCTTTTATCATCTATTATTTGTCAATTTTGCATTCAAATTCATAAGTTATTTTTTGACATTTTTACTTATATTATACTATATATCAAGAAGATGTTTTTTTCAACATTTTTAGCAAAAAATTTTACGATGGGGACGGTCCTTTTTGTAAAAAATAATTTGCTTACAAAAAGGACCGTCCCATCGTAAAATATTTCATTTAAGGACCGTCCCTGATTTAAATTATTAAATTACATATTTCTTTATTAAGAATACTCCTCCTGCTATTATAGCAAGTGTTCCGGCTGTTAAGCCAATATATAGTGGTGCACTACCTGTTACCATTGTTAATGCTACTGGTGCGTCATCTATGTCGTCTTCTCCTGGTACTTTGTTATTTGGAGTTGAGTCTATGTCTGGTGTATCGCTTTCATTGTAGTCTTCACTTATTTCTGCTGTGTTTATCATAACACCCATATTTTCTTCATCATTTATCCATGTTAGTATAACTTCTACCGTTGCAGATTCTCCTGGTTGTAATAATGTGTCTTTTAATTGGTCTGTTACTATTTTTCCTTCTACCTCTCTCCATAATGGGTTATCTGCTTGATTAAACTCTAATCCTTCTGGAATGTAGTCTGATATTTCTGTTGCATAACCAGGTATTTCACCTTCGTTTGTTATTCTTATTTGGTATTTGAATTTTATTATTGTATTATCTATTCTGTTTTGATTTAAGTCTACTCTTACTACTGGTTCTGGATCTTGTTCTGCATAATGTCCTGTGTCTTTTACTTTTTCTGTTCCATCTTCTATTAGAATTACTTGACTAACCCATTTTCTTAATGCTAAATCAAAATATTGTACATATATTTTTTCTATGTCTTGGTCATCTTCGCCATCTATCCATTCGTCTGGAGTAGAGTCTATGTCTGTTACGTCTTCGCCTTCTTCATCTTTATCTTCACTTATTTGTGCTTGATTTATTATAATTCTATCTGAAGTATTTGGCTCTGTAACTCTAAAGGCTACTCTAACATCTCTGTAATCTGGTCCGTCCATTGTTTCGCTATTATATGCTTGCAATAAATTTTCGCCTTCTGTTGTTTCGTTTGCTTTAGATAAGTAATCTGTTACAATATTTACTGCATTATTTACATCTTGAGTTACATTACCTTCTGCATCTAACATTACCCATCTATATTCTTGGTTAACATTGTTTTCTGGTAAAAACTCTAATCCTTCTGGGATATCATCTTTTATTTGTTCCGCATAACCTGACATTGTGCCTTCGTTGTATACTCTTATTGTATATATAACAACATCATTTTGACATACTCTTACAGGATCTTTTGTATGATTATATGTGAAATTTGTAATTAAATTTCCATTTTCGTCTGTCGTACCATATTTACTTGTGTCAACTTCAGGTTCTCTATTTGTTATTTCTTCATCATTTACTCCAGTAATGAATTTTCTTAACGCTAAATCAAATTTTTGTAATATAACTTTTTCGAAGTCATCGTCATCTTCTTGACCTGGTATATATTCTATTCCTGAATTTATTTCATCATCTTTATAACTTGGTAGGTCGTCATCTGATGGTAAAACTACATCTCTAACATTATCTCTATCTGTTAAATTAGATTCATTGCTGTATTCAGTTATTTCTGCAATATTTGTTATATTTGTTAATGTTGGAGCTGTATTTACAACTCTACATCTTATTTTTACTTCTTTGTAACTTAGTTCATTTGAATTTGTATCAAATGCTGGAATAATGTTTTCAATATCATTTTCTCTAGACAATATATTAGTTCTAAGTGTTCTTTGAGTTTCGTCTGATGGATCTATTATCCAACCATATTGTGCATTTAGTTCATCATCTACTATAAATTCTAAATATGGAGGTAAATGATCTACTATTTCATCTACATATCCATCTACTTGACCTTCATTGTATACTCTTATTGTATAAGTTACAATGTCTCCTACTTCAACACTTACAGGATTTTTTGTGTGATTATAATTTGCTGTAGTTTCTCCTGAAAGCAATGGAGTTACATCAACTTCTGGAACTCTATTTGTTATTTCTCTGTCATTTACTGCAGTAATAAATTTTCTAAGTGAAAGATCAAAATATTTGCCAAGCATGATTAACTCTTCGTAATCATCATCATCTTCATAGCCTTTGCCCTCTTCTGATGTACCTGGTAAATAATTATCAACCTGATCTCCTGTTAAATCTGAAGGTGTTGAATCTCTATCTACTTCTGCTCCTGTAACATCATGTGCTTTTTCAATTTCAGCAACATTTTTTAATGAAACGTCTTGTTCTGCTGGTGATTTTGTAACTCTACATTCTATTTGTACATCCACATAATCTATTGAATAAACACCGTTTTCTGGATCTTTATCAAATGCAGAAATTAATGTATCTTTTAAGTAGTCTGTTGATACCATTGTTCTTGTAGTTCCATTGTCTGGACTAACTACTTGCCATCCATATCTGCTATTAGTAGTACTTTCGCTTGGATCAACTAATTCTAATCCATCTGGTAAGTAATCTACTATAGTATCTGCATAACCATCTATATCACCTTCATTGTATATTCTTATTGTATAAATTACTTTATCATCCTTTTCTACAAGTAAAGGTGTTTTAGTATGAGTTTTATTTGTTGTTGTACCATTGTCAAAGTTCGCTGTTCCTGTTGCTAAAGCCCTTAAATCATCTTGTAAAATTACTGGTTCACGACTTTTCTCTACTTGTGCACCATTTATTGATGTAATAAATTTTCTAAGTGCTAAATCAAATTCTGGATTTGTTATTTGAATTGTTACTGCATCTTCATATTTTTGTTTATCTCTTGAAACTATTACAACAGGTTGATTATAAGCCAAATTGTTTGCACCTACTGACCAAAAAGTTTGCACTGTATTATAATATTCAGCACCTATTTTTAATGTAGCAGAACTAATATTTGATGATATAGGCACTCTAATGTAAAAGTTATTTCCTACTGTTGATTGTATTTTTTCTGCCAAAGTATTTCCTGTTTGTACTTCTTGTTTGTTTGAATCAAGTACAGTGGCATTTGCTATAGTTCCTGAATCGCTGTATAATTCTGCACTTAGTGTATAATCTGTATTTGTTAATTCTTCAATTTTGTATGGTCCAAGTATATAGTTCGAATTTTCCATTGTTAAAGTTGCACCATCTTTAACAAAATTTATTGGTGATGTACTTCCATTAGAATCTTCATATGTGTATCCACCTTGTACAGCATCTATAGCTCCTTGTACCAAATAGCTGTAAATTTGATCAATTTCGTTATCTACTAAATCTAAATGATATTTATCCCCTAAACTTATACCGTCAACAGCTATTTCAACAGTTTCTGTTGAATTATTATGATATTGATCTCCTTCTGGATTTGTAAAATACCAAATTGCAATTTGTTGAATACACTCTAATATGTCTTCAATTTCTGCGCCATATGTTGCTGTATCTCTTAAGAAACTATCTTCTGAAACTCCTGCATTATTTAGCAAGTTTTCTCTTGACTCGTTTGCTAAAGCTATTTCATCTGAAGTTGCACCTTCTTTTGCAGGTATATATAAATGATCCAATACCCACACTAGTTCATTGTATGTTGTAGGATCTGTTGGTAGTTGCTCTCTGTATGGAGATTCTATTGCATCTGGATTTTTTATATTAAAATATTGTGTATAATTTATTATTGTATTTTGATATGATTCTGATCCAAATCCTGGTCCTGCTTTTATACAGTAAATTGAATTATCTATTAAAGTTGAACCAGTACTATTATTATATTGTACTATTTTAAATACATCTTTTGAATTGAAAGTATATTTTCCTGTTTCTCTTTTTGTAGAATTTTCTCTTAATCCCAAGTAAATACCATTAGCATCACTAACGGCAAAACTACTTGTAGTTAATGTTAAAACAGTAATTAATATGATACTTATAATTATTCCTAATTTTTTTATCATAATTCGACCTCTCTTTACATATTTTTATACAATTTACATTATATTATAAAATTCATGTAAAATCAATAATTTAAAGGATTTATTTATATTAAATTTATGTTACAATTTGTGGAAATTTATATTTGCTATTATTTGTAATTTAGTGGATTTTATTCTTGATTCAACTGGATTATTGGGGATTTTAAGAAAATTGGGTAAAAGTACAAAAAATCTCTTGACTTTTTATCAATTATTTGATATTATAAATAACGTACTCATGCGGGAATAGCTCAGTTGATAGAGCGTCGCCTTGCCAAGGCGAAGGTCACGGGTTTGAGCCCCGCTTCCCGCTCCATAAAAAATCAAAAATATTTGTTTATTCATTTGAACAAATATTTTTAATTTTATTAAGCACTTTTAGTACTTTTTTATTTAATTTTTCATATAATTTATAAACGGCGATATAGCCAAGTGGTAAGGCACGAGTCTGCAAAACTCTGATCCCCGGTTCGAATCCGGGTGTCGCCTCCAAAAACGCCCCATAACTTTAAAAGTTATGGGGTGTTTTTTGCTGGTGTTTATGAGTTTCTTCCTGTTCATCATCTTGTTTCAATTAGTCTGCATCGAACATATTAATAATGGTCAATGCAACAAAAAGTATTCCTACTGTCACATCTAAAATCCAACTGGTAGTATAGGCTCTTGCATAATTCCATGCCACAATTACAATCAAGTCAATTGTGATAAAAATTATGTCTTTGACTAGTTTCTTTTTGTTGTATGCCATTCCTCGAACACTATGATATAGATCTATTAATAGCCATAGTATAGAGTACCAAATGGCAATACTAGATAGGACAAGGACTGGTGTGGTATAGTTTACTACCATGTGCAATCCTTCCTGGATAATTGCAGTTAAAATAACTGCACATACTAATATAATGATAGCAGTCCGTTTTTTCATATGATTTCCTCCCTACTTAAGTAAAAAAATCCTCCAGCTTCGAACGCATGTATTAAAACATGTTATCATCTATTTTACCACGGTTTGGCAATAAATTCAAGATAAATTTTTTGTGGTTATTTAGCAAATTTTTGTTGCATTTCAAATGAAATTTTCGAAAGTAAATTTATACTTGTTCTCCCAAAATTTTTATTCTTCCTGCATATATTTTTGCAATTAAACTAAAATAATCTAATATTCCTCTCTTTTTTACTTCTTTTTCTGCTTTTATTTCTATTTCTTCTATTAGTTCATCTCCTACTTTTACAGTTATTGTGCCTATTCTTTCGTTTTCTAAAACTGGTGCTTCTAGAAAACTTACTGCATTTATTTCTATAGTAGGTTCGCAATCTGCCACTAAATGTTTAATTTGTATCTCATCTAGTTTTAATTCTAAGCTGTTTGCAGCTTTGTCTATATAGATTCTATTTTGGTTTATTTGTTTCCAAAGTTCAAATTCTTTGTATATCATTTCTTCTACATTTACTGTGTAAAATCTTTTATATGCATATTCTATTAATTTTATACTATCTCTCGCTCTATCTTTTCTTGTATCTGCTCCAAGTACTACTATGATTAAGTCCATGTCGCCTCTTTTTACACTTGTTACTAAGCATCTTCCTGCATTGTTTGTAAATCCTGTTTTTACTCCGTATACTCCATCAACGTTTCCAAGTAGTTCATTTGTATTGTTTATTTGCATTGGACTTCCATTTATATTTATTGTTGCGGTTTTTGTTTTTACTATTTTTGCAATAGTTTCATTTTTTAGTGCGTAATCTGTTATTTTAGCAAGTTCATATGCTGTTGTGTAATGGTCTGGATTGTCTAAGCCGTGTGGTGTTACAAAATGTGTATTTGTTAGTCCAAGTTCTTCAGCTTTTTGGTTCATAAGGTCTGCAAATCGTTCTATGCTTCCTGCTGTGTGTATTGCAAGTGCTACTGCTGCATCATTTCCAGACCTTAGCATTAAACCATAAAGTAAATCCATTACAGTAATTTTGTCATCTGTATGCAATCCCAGTCTTGATCCTCCTGTTCCTGCTGCTTTTGCAGTAATTGTTACAGTATCACTTAAATTGCATTTTTCTACCACAATAATAATGCTCATGATTTTTGTGGTCGAAGCCATGGCAGTCTCTTTGTTTTCATCTTTTCCATATATGCATCTACCTGAAAACCTATCATATATAGCATATCTTCTTGAGTTTATTGTTGGCTTTGAATCTGAGCTTGCACTCGCTTCTATCTCTTTTCTTTCATTTTCTTCAACAACAACTTCTTCTAACTCGTTTTCGTCATCCGCATATGATGGAAAAACTGAAATTATAAATATTAATGTGATTATACTTATAATTTTTATTAATTTTTTAACCATTAATTTATTCCTCCATTTTTCGCTATTTTTATTTCTTTCTTGCATAGGAAAAACTTGATTTTTCCTATACAAGAACAAATTGAAAAGTCTTATGTTTTGTACTGATTTTAAACTTTCTCTTTGGCTTTCCGTAAATTTGTGTGCAATGTATTTTATTTATTAAAAAAAGTCAGCATGACTTTCCTAATAAATAAAAAATCACCTATAACATTTATATGTTACAAGTGATTTTTTATGATTTTAACTTTATGTTAGCTATTACTCAATTTTATATTCATACTATATGCTGTATTTGCATTTGAACTTAGTCCTTCATTTGCTAATGACTCATCATTTCCATATACTCTAATTAAATTAAAATTCATTTCAGTTGGTGTTTTTCCATCATCATAATATTTATCAAATAATAAGAAAACATTTGTAGTTTGTCCAGGTGCTATTATTATAGGATTATTTATCATGTCAAGAGCTGGTCTACTTTGGTCTCCTAAGTTAATTGTTATTTCATTTGCTACATTTCCATTTGCTATGACTATGTATCCATCTGTTTTGTTAGTTATCTGAACTGCATATTCCTCTCTTTGATAACTCATATTTTTATCTATTATACTAATTTTTACATTATTATCTTCACCATATACATTTTTAAATACTGTTTTTCCAATGTACCCTTGATTTGATATTTTATATTCTCCATTATTATTAATTAACGCTAATTTTTCGCTATATGTTTGATATCCTCCTGTTGTTCCTGTTGAAAGAATATCATCTAAAATATTTATATTATATATGTATACATTTCCGACATTTGAATAATTTTGAATATTATATATCTTTTTATTTGTATATACTGAATCAACATATTCAATAAAATCTTGTAAACTGCCATTATACATATAATCTTGGCAATCAGTTGTAAGCATATCAAATGCGTTTTTGTATTCCTTGTTATTACAATAATTAAAGAATGTATCTATAACATTATTTACTTCTTCTCTTTCTCTTTGTGGTACACTTTCTCCTGTATCCATAACTGGTAAATCTGGTGTATATGTATTTGTTACACTTATTTCTTCTGGCCTATTTTTTAGATAATTATTTATAATTATAACTATAATCCATACAATGGCTATAATTATAATATATTTCCAATACTTTTTCCAAAAGTTTCTTAAGGCTAGTAAGATTCTTGTTCCTGGTTTCACTTTAATTATTATAATGTATAAACAATATACATTATATTCTCCTTATACATATTTAGATTTTTGGAAAACCTATAAACCATAAATTTTCTATATATAAACTTAAATATAAATTCTTAGATAAACTTAAATATATATTCTTTCACATTTCGCTTCGTAGTTCGCTTACGCTCAGCACTCGCACACTGTGCTCCGCTCCTACGTCGTCTACGCTCGTTTGAAATTCTCAAGGATATATATTTAAGTTTTAAATTATGACAACTTATAAATTTTAAAAATTATACTTAAGTATTAACTTCAAATGATAGTTTAAAGTCATTTACATTGTTTTCTGTAACAACAATTTGCTGTTCCTTTACATCTGTTTGTGTATTATCACTTAGAGCATTTCTTATTTTTACAGTAAGTATAAAAATTGTTCCCTGTCTTTCTATATTTGTGTATTCTACGACCATGTTTGATGGATAATTATTTTGTGCATATGACTCAAAATCTTCTAAAGTAGGAAAATAATTTTGTTTAAATCCATCGTATAGCAAATTATATGCTTCTTCATAATTTCCACTTTCTATATATGATAGGTATCTTCCAAAATATGTTTGCATACGCTGTTTTTCATTAAGACTAGCAACTTTTTTGTCTCTATTTTGTGCATCTACCTCATTGGATGTTGTAGTGTAATTTGTATTGATATTCTCTGTAAGTTCAGTATTTCCTAATGCATTGCTCTCATTATTAGTTTTATCACTATTATTTATGAATACGAAAAGGCAAATAGCAATTAGTATTAATATACTAATTAAGATTAATATAAAAATCAGTTTGCTTTTTTCACTCATATAGCTAATCATTCCTTTCTTAAGTTTTAATTCTAGTTTTAAAACTTTTTATTCGCCTTTTCCTATTGTTTCAAATATTCCTGCACTTGTTCCCTTATATGTTGGATACATATATGTTTCTATATCTTCAACTATTGATTTGTCAATATTGTACATAATTATTCTCATGTCATCACTTGTTGCAGTTCCTATACTGCTTCCTGCACTTACACTTTGACCTGCAGATACACTTGCATTTACTCCTGATATTGTCATTTCCATATCTAGTACAATATCTCTATCTACCTCAAAATAGTCTGTACCGAATTTTTCTTGTAGAGCTCCTGCATTTCCATCACTAATTGTTTTGAATTTTAATGTTATTGTATCTCCGTTAACACTTGTAACTGTTGCATCTCCTGGTGCAATAATTGTGTCTCCATTGTTTACAGCTACGCCATTATCTAGGAATAACCCATATTGGTTAGTTTCTTTATATATTCCTTTTGTTGCCTCATCAACTTCTATATCCCCTTCTTCAGTATCACTTCCAACTCTTTCAACCGGCCATAGTAATACTTGTGTTAAAGGTTTCATGAAGTCTTCACGAGTAAAATAATTTAATTCAATAACTAATTCTTTAAATAGTCTATATACTGTTTCTGCTTCAAGTGAATGTACATTTTCAAGTATTGCAAATGCTGTAAAAGCATCATTATAGCTCTTGTTTCCATCTGCATCTTCTGTAGCAAATGTAACTGGCCCTTTATGTATTTCCCATTCACCTTCTTCATTTGGATTATGGACTTCTTCTATTAATTTGTTTTGAAATGTATATGATGTTTTTCCTTCATCATATGCTTTTGCATTTGCTATTTTCATTGCAGTTAATCTTGTTCCATCATATCTATAATATTCGCCAGGGAAAGTATATGTTTCTCCATCTATTGTGACAGTTCCACCTTTAAATAGTGTTTTAATAGCTTCGTTTGGTCCTGAAACATTTGGTTCTGCTAATTGATAAAATACTCCTCCCGCATTTGTGAATGTTGTGTCTAAAATAATACTTGCTCCATTTAAGTCTTCTTCTTTTAGTGTTGACTCTTCATCTTCTGTTTCAAATTGTATTTTCTTTTTTGCTTTTCCTGCTGTTCCGTATTCATATGTTATTGTATTATAAAACCAGTGCTTTGTTATGCTTTCTATTCTAGGTAAATATACATTTTCTTCTTTCATTCCATCTAATATTAATTGACCTAAATCTTCTAGTTGCTCTGCTGTAATTCCTGATAAAATTGTATTAGCTAGTTTTGATTCAATAACTTGTTTTTCGGCAGAATTTTCAATATCATTTATTTTTATATATTTGTGGAAGTCTTCTGTTTTAGATAACTCTACCTCTTTATCTGATTCAAGATAATCGCTTGCAGGCTCTCTTGAATATATAATTTTTACATTTTGCAAAAAGCTATTGGCTGTTCCTAATATAGATTCTTCTACTTGTGTTAAGTCAAAACCTAAAAATGTTGTCCAGTTTTCTGACGGAATAGTTAAATCTATTGTTCCATTATCAGTTATATTAAAATAGTCATCTCTAATATCTGTTATAGAACTTAAGATTTTTTCAAATGCATCATCCAATTTTCCCTCGTTAGCAAAATTATTTATTTGTGTTTCGCTCATATTACAAATTGCACTTAAGTATACTCTTTGTATGTCTTCTTGAGTTATTTCAGTACCATCTTCTTTTCTATATATTACTTTAAATGTTGACTGTACTTCTTGAAGTGCAATATTAACCTTAGTATTAAATGCTTCTTCTGTTGCAAATTCATAAGCTAAGTCTGGCATCATCGTTCCCAAATGTAGTGATAAAAACAATTCAAGTGGTTTTCCGTATAAAGATGTCCAGTTTGATAGGTCAAAGCAATAAGGTGTATTTCCTCCTGTTCTAAAAGAAACTATTTTCATTATTTTATTTTCTCTATCTATGTTAACCTGAATTCCCATTCTAGTTTGCAATTCTCTAAATTCAACTGGATCATATTTTTCTTTATTTAATGATAATGTAGTAATGTTAATCAATCCTTCTGAATATTCTTGTATTTCTGAGTCATCTACAAAGTTTGTTCCAAATAACCAGTCTAACCAACCTGCTGGTCCTGACTTTAATGCTCCTGCAACACTCCAGTTTGCTAGAAAATATGTTGCCTCACTTTTAGCAATATATGCTTGCAAGTAGTTTCTATTATCTGCCAAGGTTGATATGCCTGTTATTTTTCCATTTGTAAAGCCATCTAAGCTTTCTGCATCTTCTTCATCATCATATTCATATTTTGCATCTGCAAATCCATATCCAACAATATCATATCCCATATCCTGCAATTTTTGTGCAAGTGCTATTTGGTCTTTTTCTGTTACAGTAGCCGTAACCATATTATCATTATAATATTGTATAAGTCCTTGCCAAACTTTTTGTCCAAATCCTTTTATGCTTTCTATATATGTGCCTGGTAATGTTGTAAAAAAACCTATTACTCCCCAGCATAATAAGAAGATAAGTATTGCAATCAGCACATATCCAATTACAGGAAATGTTGCTATTAGTTTAATGAATTTTTTGACAATACTCATTTGTTTTTTAGCTTTTTGTGCTTTTTGAGCTGGGTTTGTATTTTGATTTTTAGTTTGTTTATCTTGCTTTCTTTTTTCTTTATCTGCACCTGTAGTACTTACATTATTGTCATTATCGTTTTCTGCCACTTATCTTCTCACCTACCTTTTTAATTTTGATTATTTGGATTTCCACCATTTTGATTGTTTGGGTCTCCGCTGTTTTGATTTACATTTGCTGAACCATAATTGTGTCTTCTTCTATTTTTTACTGCATCACTTATTTTTCCTTTAAATCTTTGTTCTACTGTTGCTTCTCCAAGATATCCACCTTGTATACCTGCAACGTTTTGTTCTACTTGGGTTATAGCATCATCTGCTGATAAACCTTGAGCAATATATCTATCCATTTCTTTAACAATTGAATCATAATAATCTTTTTCCCAATCTTTTGCTGATACATCTCCATTTAATAAATCTTTTGTATGCTCTCTTATTTGGTTATTATCATATCCTCTTGAAGTATACTCTTGTGCTATATTATTATAATCTTTGGCAAAATTGTGTAAGTTAGCTTTTTCTTCTCTACTTGCTAAAAATCCTTCTGTAAGCCCACTACCTGCTTGAAATGCTGTAATTCCTGTGGATAAATTTCCAGTTCCAAGTCCCATCGCACCAAATGCAACTGCAAATGGTAATTTTATAGCACCTTTTATTGCTGCTTTACCGGCTTTCTTTGCAATACCAAGTACTGCACCTCTAGCACCACCAGATTGTCTTGAATATCCTGTTGCATCTTTTTCCACATTGTTTTGAGGTTCAGGTTGAGGCTCTGGTTGTTGTGTCTTTGGTTCTTGCTGTCCCCCAGGTTGTCCTGCTCCTGATTCTTGCTGACCGGGTGGTTCTGCTCCCGGCTTCTGAATTCCTGTTTGTGTAGGAGTTGTCGTATTATTTTGTGAAGGTGTACTTTTTGCATATCCTCTAACTGCTTTTGCACCAGAAGCCGCTTTTGATACAAGTCCAATTGCACTAGTTACTAATGCTGCTTGTGCAATAGTATTTGCTACACTCTTTCCTTCGAAGTGGAATATTTCTTTTATAATATCTTCCGCTTCATACATAAAGAATACCATTATTATCGCAATAATAACTGTGGATAAGTTCGCTGCATCTATTGCTTCTATTGCTGTTTTTACTAAAGCTAAATAAATAATACATTGGAATGGTTGCAATAGTATATTGTATACAAAGTTTTTAAACCACGTATTTAGCGCCTGAGATTTTCCATCACCCATTCTATCTAATGAATATGTAATAGTAATTATAGGAGAAATCATTATTAAAAATGCAATAGTAATCATACGTTTTACATATGTTGCAAAAAACACAAAAATCATTATAGCAAGCATAAAATATAGTGCCACATAACCTATTTGTTCAGTAAACGAAACTGTAGTTAGTGATTTTACCCATAAGTCATCCATTATGGAAGTTGGAGCTCCTTTACCATTTTCATTTGCAGCTGCAAGTACACTAACTATTGCATCATTTATATTTATAATAAGTATCATAATGTAATGGAGTACAAATAGTAACACTAAGCTAACAACCCAGTCTGTTAACATTCTCTTATATTTTGCTTTTTCTTCTGCAACAGATGAAATTGCCATTCTTATTCCAACATACAAAACCATTACAGCAAGTATAACAGCAGCTAAATTTCTAATAGCTACATACCAAACCGCGATATTTTCTCTTATTGACTCAATTATTTGAGCATTTGCGTCATTTGGATCTACACTTGAAAAAAAGTTTACTTTTAGTAGTTCAATTTTATTAAATAATATTTGATCTAATGGTATTCCATTTACCAAACCATCGATGCCATTTATTGCAAAGCCAATAATTCTTAGTAGCAATGCTCCTATTATCATTAGTACAAGTTTAGGTATATAAATTAATATACCAGCTATACCATCAACTATTGTTCCGAGAATATTTCCTCCTGATATAGACTCACCTGTATAGTCTCCATCAAGAATAGGATCTTCTCCTTGCGTTACAGCTATTGCTTGTTGAAAAGCATATTCTCTTTTTTCATCTTCATTTGTTAATGTACTACTATTATACGCATTATTATATGCTTCAACCATTTGTGAACCATATTTATCAACTAGTGATTGTGCCTTCTGTTCAGCAGTAGATGAGTCGACACCACCATTTACATTGGCATATTCTGGACTAGTATAATAATCATAAAGCATTTGTTTTATATCATCTACATTTACTGCCGTTGTATTAGTTGTGTTATCAGAATCATCATTATTTTCTGTATTGCTCGTGTCTCCTGAGTCCTCTGTAATTTTTTGTTCATTTATTGAAAAATTTACTATGTTATTTGCCACACCACTAAATTGATCTATTTTTGATAAAGCACTTACTAATGCTGCCTTGTTTTTTTCAGTCTCTGTACCAGTAGTATTTTCATATGTTGTTGTAAAGTCTTCAATAAAACCTAGTGCATCATTTCCCCATGCCTGTGATATGATAGAATCAATTGTAGCATCTGCTTGACCTTTAAAAGGACTGTCCGCCGGAAGGGCATCATTAATTTCTTTATCATTATAATAATTTTTTACTATTTCTTGAAGGTATGCCATACTAAAATCTATTTGATTAGCTTTGACATTGTTTCCACA
Source organism: uncultured Clostridia bacterium (assembly GCA_944392425.1). Lineage (GTDB taxonomy): Bacteria > Bacillota > Clostridia > TANB77 > CAG-508 > CAG-793. The sequence continues at coordinate 11,140 of CALXWM010000003.1, read as the reverse complement.
ACTTATTAAAGTTATAAAAATTAGTACAATTAGTGTTATTATCTTATTAGACAATTTTTTTACTTTCATTCTTCACCTCTTAACTTATAGGTTTTCCAAGAATTTATTTGCTCCCCTATATTTTGTTTTTGCTTTCTTTTCAAAGTCATTTATCTTTTTATCCAAGTTAAATAGATCTTTTGATAATCCTCTATATTCTTTATCTATTTGTGTTTCTGTTGCACTTTCTTGTATTGCTTGTACTATATCATCATTTGTAAATTTAACCTCTTTATTTGGATCTTTTTGTCTTTGTTTTTCAGCCATAAATATTATTTTTGATTTTGCTCTACTAGCAATGATAGATTTTGATGCATTATCTCCTTTAATATCTATGTTTAATCCATCCGCTACTTCATCTATTATATCATTTATTGCAGAATTATCAATAGAGCTTATTTTGTTTTGGTCTAGATAATCATTTATAATTGTATCAATTCTAGTTTTACTAGCTTCTAATAATAAGATATTTTGCATTCTCTTAAATTCTTTTGTTGTGTCTGGTGATACTTTTTGTGCAATATCTTTATATTTATCAGAAATTTCATTTTCTTGAACGCTAATTGACTCAAGTAAGTCAATTGATTTAAAGAATTTATCTCTTTTCTTAGTATATTTTTGCGCTTTATATTCAAGATCTGATTGTTTTTCAATTTTACCATTTACACTCTTATAATGCTTTTTACCTTTAGTTTTCTTTAAAGTGTTATATCCTTTGGTAAATACTGCTGAACCATATGTAGGGTCCATTACTGTTAGTGGTATTGCTATAAATACACTTCCTATTCCGGTTACTGTATCTTTTACAAGTTTAAAGTTTGCAGTATATCTTTTCTTTATATGAGATGTTAGTCCTTTTTTTAGCTTTCTTCCTTTTACTCCAGCCATTCCCTTTTTTCTTGCAAGGATTCTTACCTTTGCTTGGTAGTGAATAATATTAGCCATGTCATTTGCAATTCCGCCATTTATATTCGACTTTGCAAGATTTTCTTTTGAGGTTGCCTCTGCAATTTTTTCATCTATTTCATTTAGTTTTGCTTTTACTGTTTCGTCTACTTCTGGCAAATTTCTCTTTATTTCTTTATATACTGTTTTTCCTGCACCAACAGCCATTCCTCCAACACCCTTTGCAAATCCCCAAGCAGCTTTAACTGCTGTTCCTGCAAATACAGCACCTTCAAATGTTTCAAGGAATTCTTTTCTTGCTTTTCTTTGCTCTGCAGTTTGACTAGATAAAGATGATCTTTTGTCAAACTCAAATATATTTCTAAATATTTCATCTGCACTTACAATAAAGTTTAGAACAACTAATGCTATAATGTAACCTGCAATTGATGAAAATGCTAAGCTTACTACAGTACTTATAAGTACTATGTAAATAATTCCATGCACAGCTTGTATTAAAACATTAAATATAAAGTCAAAAAGCCAACTGCTGAATGATGTGCCTCTTTTTCCTGTAGTTGCATCAACTGCATATTTTGCTCCTATAAATGGTGCTATTATGACTAGCACTAATATTGTTATAAGCCTTTTAATATATACCCACAAAAATCTGACTTTAATAAATATTAATACTATATACATTATTAATGCTGGTATTGATGTACTTAAATATACATCATATGCTCTTGTTTTTATTGTATCATATATTGAGCCTTCTACTTCTCCTTCTGCAGTCCACCCCATTTCGTTCATTCTTGATTGTAATGCCTCATCTAAAATGTTTATTAAACCATTGTTTGTATTGATTATTAGAATCATAATCATATGTACTACAAAAACAATAACTATGGCTTGTATCCACGCTACAAGCATTGTTTTATATTTTGCTTTAGACTGTGGAATTGTTGAAATTGCCATTCTTATTCCTATGTAAATTATTATAATAGCTAATGCTACTATAACTAAATTTCTAAATGCTACATACCATGTTGCTACACTTGTTCTAATAATATCTATTGGACTTCCTTCACTAACTTGTTGTCCACCTGCTGTGTCTGAAAAGAAATTTATATCTAATAGCGGTACTCTATTAAATATAATGTCTTCTATTGTATAATGTTCAGTTTCATCATCTTCTGTTTCTGCTCCATACACTGGTATATTTGAAAAGAGAATAACAAACATAAATATACAAATTAATATATGTAGTATATTTTTGCATATATGTTTTTTCATATTGATTCTCCTTTCTTATTATTTTGCATTTTTTAATATCAATTGATATTTTATGTGCTTTTCTAGTTCATTCCACTTATTAGTGAATCTATAAAGTTGTCAAACATTGCTGCAAACCCTAGTATTGGCATTTTTATAAATGATATTAGTAATCCTGCTATAAAGTCCATAAATCCGCTTATTCCATCAAATATCCATCTAAATACATCTACTTTTTCTTCTTGATATATTATTGTTGGTGGCATACCATCAAAAACAAATGTATCAGCTATAGCATCTAAGTCAACTTCTTCTACATCCCAGTTTCCACTTTCTTCGCCTTCTTCTGGCAATTCTGAGCCACCCTCTATAGGAGTAAAAGTAACACCTTCAAAGCTATATAAATGTGCTACGAAATCCCAGTTATATGTACTATTCATATTTCTTATTCCTAGTCCACCATATTGATCTTGATACATATCTAGTACTTGTCCATTTCCTATATATATAGCAACATGCTGGTCAATAGCAACTAGCACATCACCCTTTTGGGCTTGGCTTATATCATCAATTCTTTGAAAATGTGTGCCATCATCGATATATAGTGGTGGCGTTGGATCAACAAAAAATGTAAAAAATTCATTGCCTAAACCCATGAACCAATGAAAAGCACAGCTTACCCATCCAACACAGTCAAATTGGTAACTTCCTGCATTTGGTCCCAAATCATTTTTATAGGTAGCTGTTCTTCCACTTACACTATAACTACATTGAGAACCGTGTTGATTGTAAAAGTTTACAATATCATTAGCAAATTTGTCTCTAAGTTGTTCTTCTGTCATAGTTGAAGCATCTGCTGTAGTTGCTCCAGTACTTGTTTCGCTTGCAAATGTTGCTTTAGGAGTGCATGCTAGCCATATCGTAAGAACTATTAAGATGTATATTAATGTTTTTTTAGCTATCTTTTTTAATAAGTTCATCTACTCCTCCTAAAAATTTACAGATGTGTTATCATAATATATTGTATTGTTTTCTATTTTATCTATATTAAAGTTTCCTTGACCTTCAGCAATTTTTGAACTGGTCATGCTTTCTGCATTATACACATATATGCCATCATTTGTTACTCCATAAACAAAAGTTGTTTGATTATATGAAACCATATTATTAAAGTTGTTTATTGTTAATGTTGAGTCAACTTTAGTTTTATCTCTTGAATAAAAAATATATGTATTATTTTGATTTCTTATTGTATAATCATCAGTTTGTATTAAATAAGCTCCATCATATGGGTTCCTATTAAAATCATCCATTATTTTTCTTTGCATTTCTTCACTAAATACCAAATTTGTATCCAATCTAGTATAAACATTTGCTGGCATTTGCTTGTTTTGTTTTAAATCATCTATTGTTATACTGTCTGTTATATTTCCTTGAAAGTTGCTATATATTGTAATTCCATTATTACTTGAAGCCCCCATTGTAACTTCAAATCCTTGTAATGGATATACAATGTTTACATAGTTGTTATTTGTATAATAAGAAGCATAATTTGGATAAAGATTTGTTAGTCTGTTTAAAAATGTATTCATATCTCCTGTTTGATTTAATTCGGTTACTAGCCTACCAAATCTTTGACTATCTGCTTCATTATATTCATCTGGATGATATATTGAGATTTCATCTCCTGTAAAGAATATATAGAAATATTCACATTTGTACCCTATTATTCCATTATTATCATCTTCATATGTAGGTTTTCCAAGTATGTTTTCCACATTTTCTACACTAGTTGTGGTATTTATTCCGCTTAACAATTCAGAGGTATAATTTTTTGTAAATATAATGTTATATATTTCTGAGCCTAGTTTTCTTACTTTGTAACCTTCATCAAAATAAATTTCGTAATTATCTACAGCACTTTCTTTTGTTCCTAGATTAATATTGTTATATATCCAATTATTATTTATAATATTGGCTAAAACTTGTGAAGTAATTGTCATACTTGTTAATGGTTCATTAGTGTAGTTATCTATTTGATGATTTGATTTTATATGTTCCCAGTACTTTGAGTCATCATTTATGGTATAAAAATTAACATTTTTATTTTCATCAAATTTAATTTTTACTACTACGTTTTTTTCTGTGTCTATCATTCTAAAATTTTGCCCTTTTAGCATTCCAGCCACATGGCTTATAACTATTTCGTACAAATTTTTGTTTGTTTCACCATCTTCATTTATGGTTGGTTTACTAAAACTAATATATATGTCTTTTTCATAGCCTTCCTCTGTAGAATTTTGCATTGATATGTATGTATGTCCATCAAATTCTATTAGTTCTTTGACAGATGAAAAGTCATTTATCGACGTTTTTGGTTTATTAGCGTCTATAGTAATTTTGGCTATTATTATAATTGCTATAATTAGTATTATAGTTAAAATAATTAAGACTTTCTTTTTTTTCAACTTTTTATTCCTTATTTATTATTTAGGTTTTTTATGGTATTACCTATAAACCAATTTTTAATTTTTTATAATCGTTTATTTTTTAATTGTTATTTTTTCCAAGGCAATTTTATATCTTTTAGTCCTTTTCCTTTTAGTTTAAATGCGTTTCTTACAATTTTTTCAGAGTAGTCTAGTGCTATTATGAAAATTATTCCTATTAACGGTTGTGTTTTTGCAATTTCTCCTGCTGAATATATAAACACTATATAAATAACTAAATGAATTGGTTGAATAAATATTTCCATCATTACCCTTCTAAACCAATTGTTGAACCCTTGTGCTTTTCCATCTCCCATTGCATCTATTGGATATGTAACACACATAAGTGGAGATACTATTGTTAGTATAAATATTTTTAACACCCTGAACAAGTACATTATAAAAAATTTTAGTTGGTAGAATACTAGTACAAAGTTCATTATTAAATATATTAGCTTGCCCCAGCCTTCTGCTTTTGCAGTGTCATCTGGAATTTTTGTGAGCATTGTAACTTCCATTTCCGTAATATTTGTATCATTTCCAACGGCATTTACTATTAATGTAGTAAATATTTCTGTTATCTTTATCATAATTAAAGCTATGTAATGCATTAAAAATAATAAAATAACTCCAACAAACCAGCTTATTAACATTTTTTTATATTTAGCTGAATCTTCTGCAGTCTGAGCTATTGCCATTCTTATACCAACATACAGTAGTGTGACGGCACATCCCGCTACAGCAATGTTTCTAATAGCTACATACCATATTGCAACATTTTGTTTTATTGAATTTGATAGCTTTGAATTAGGTCCACTAGGTGTTTCCTCAAATATATTTATGTTAAATAGAGGATACTTGTTTGTAAGTAAATCTCCTATTGTAAAGAATTCACTTATTTGCGTATTATCCTCCATATTTGCCCTATCACCTAAAGCTACAGCTGAAAGCAATCTGCTTATCATATCTGGTATAACTCCTGCAACTGATACAAATCCTCCAATTAATGATGCTGATTGTGATTCAGACACCCCTATTCCGACAACTTGTGATTGTACGCTAGAGTCTTCATCATCTGAAGTAACTGTTGCTTCACCGTCTAAAAGCTGATTAAACGATTCTTCTGGATCTGTTTTACTGTCTGGAATATCTATCAAATCTCCCGCCAAAGCTTTAGGTGTTATGAGAGCTATTAATGTAATTATAATTGATAGTGTCACTATTACTTTTTTTATCATTAAAACACCCCATATTATGCTTGCTGTTCTTTTAATTTATTTATGTTTGTTTCTATAAATTCAAATTCTTTCTTTGTTGGGACAATTTCTATTATTGCAGTTTGTTCTCCTACTTTGAATAGTCCTTGTCCTCTACTACAAGTGGTCAAGAAGCCTGCTTCTCCCTCACTTAGTTTAAATACTTCTTTTATATACTGTATTTCTGATTTATCCTGTGCTAGAAATAGTTTTGTATCTGATGATGTTAAAACTGCTTGTACTTCTGATTTTTCATAGAAGTCTTGGAATCTCTGTGATACAACAGCTAATGATACATTTCTTTTTCTTGCACGTCTGGCCATTTTATTTAAGAAGTCAACAGCTTCTGGATAAGGTAAAAGCATCCAGGCTTCATCAACTAATACACGTTTTTTTCCAGCTTTTGTTTTGTCTTCACTATTTTTCTTAACATATTTTTCCCAAATCCAAGATAAAAGTATTTGTTGGGCTAGCGGTCTTGCAAATCTTTCCTCAAGATTTGATATATCTAGATTTATAAAAGATGTACCTTCTAATAAATCAAATGTTGATTGACCATCAAAGTATGCCATTTGTCCGTTAAGTTCTCTTACATATTGCTTCATAACTTTTACTAAATAGCTGTAATGAACTCTATAGTCTGGATTTGTGTTTTGACTGGCATTTGTCACTAATCTTCTATACCATGAGCCTATAGTTGGCATTTTCTTTTTGGTTCTTCCTAGATAGTTGTTTTGAACTATGCCATTTATGTTTCTTTCGTATAATGAGTTAACATCGTTTGTAATGCCAAGAGATGCATATTCTTCTGCTGCGGCTTCAGCTATAATTTGTTTTGTTACCTCGTTTACGTCTTCACTTCTTGTACTACCTCTTGCCATTGTAAGCAAAATCTGGGTAACGTCCTCGACTTTATTTTCTACGTTTAGAACTACTTTTTCACGACCAGTTATTTCATCTCTAGTTATTTCTGGTTCTATATCAAATGGATTTATTATTGTATTTGAACTTGGTGATATTACTACATTAAGTCCACCAAGTGCATCTGCAACAACTCCATATTCGCCTTCAGCATCTAGTGCTAAACTTTCAATTCCCATTAGCACTGCTGATCTTGCAATTAGAGTTTTGATTGTAACACCTTTACCAGCACCAGATTTACCAAATACGACCATGTTGTAATTGCTAAGTGATGGACTAAAGTTATCATAAAGTATTGGCAGACCTGTTTGTCTATTAAATCCTATTGGTATACCATTTTCGTGGCCAACATCTGAGTTGATAAATGGGAATACTGTTGCCATAGATCTACGATCAAATGTATGTACTTTTCTTATTTTATCTTCGCCTAATGGTAAATTCGATTTAAATGCGTCTTCTTGCATTGCCCAAGCTGTTTTCATACCAGTTAGTGTTTTTGCCATTTCTGAAGATAGAAGTTCAGTTTGTTTGTCTAGTTCTTCTATGCTATATGCATATAAAGTACATATAATTGAAGCTTCAAATAATTTATCTAGACCGCTAGCAATTGCGTCTCTAAGTTCTTCTGCTTCTGCTCTTTTTTGTGCTAATGAGCTTTCCCTGTTTATTTGTCCTCTTTCTTGTGCAACTATTCTTTCTGATTCAAGTTCATTTATTGTTCTATTAAGTTCATTTTGTGATTTTGCTTCACTTATAGGAGTAATATATACAGATACGTTTACATCTCCAAAAGTATACATTCCTCTTAATAACTGTGGAAAGGTACACATTCTAGGTAATGTTGAAACTAACATTGTTCTTGCATATTTGCTAGTAGCTGATACTATTTCTAGTCTATTAGTACTAGTTGCATCTATTCCTGATGGTGCAATTAAGTCTTTTAAATCTTTTGCATTATCCACAAAGCTTCTTTCTTGTTTTGTGTTATTTGCAACATTTGTACTTTGCTCATTATTTTTTTTCTTCATATTTAGAAAATCCTCCTATTCTTTAGTTACACATTTTTTCTTATAACTCTTCTCTTAGGTTTATCTTGAATTGCCTCTTCCACATTAGCATTTTGAACTTTTTGTTTTGCAGCCTCATATAAAGGTTTACTCATGTCGCCTTTATACTCCTCAACCATTTCTAATGCTTTTTGTTTTATTTGCTCTTCTTTTCTTCTTTTTTGCATTTCTTCCTTATCAGCATCTATAATACTCTTTGAAGCAAGTTTTGCAGCATCTGCTTCTATTTGTCTGTCAATTCTGTTTTTCTTTTCTTCCATTACGTCTCTTGCTGTTGAATATAATTTGTCATATTCAGAGTTTAAAGCATTTCTAAGTGTGTATATTTCTGATTGTTCTCTGTTGTATGCTACATATAGTAGTTCCATTAGTTCTTCTGAACTAAGAACTTTACCAGTTACTTCTGCTGATGCTAATGCTCTAATTAATGTTTGTGCTCTTGTATAAAGCTCTGAAAATGCTATATCATCTATCTCATCATTTGAATAATTGCTTGTGTCTCCAAATTCTGCTGTATAGTATGAAATAATAATATATGTTTTTTGTTGTAATATATTTTTGCTTTCACTAAGTCGTTCTGTGTAATCTGTAATTGATTCTCCATATTCCAGTATGTTTTGTCTTCTATTTCTTTCAAATTCAAGCTTTGCTACTAAATCATTATTTCCATTTCTTTTTGCATTTTCTATTTGTGTATTAAGTCTTGATATTTGATTATCTATATCATGTATTTTGTTATGATAATTATTTATCAATTCATCAAAATTAAGTTTTCTTGTTTGTACATATAATTGTATTGAAAATCTAAGAGTATTTAAAAATTCTATAAATCCTGATTCTACTGCATTTTTTTCGTCTTCTGATAATAAGTCATAGTTTATACCTTTGCATTCTATAACCATAACATATTGCTTTCTTCCTTTTCTAACTATCATGTTGTCCAAAACTTCATCAAATTCCATGAATTTATATATAGAATCTATTGCTTTACCATCTCTAGTAATTAAGTTTGGCTTAGCTTGAGATTGTCCTTGATTTTGCACTTGTATATTGTTATTTTGAGGTTCTTTCTTTTTTCTCATTTTAAATATTAAAATGGCTGCTATAAAACCTAATACTAAAATAAGAATTAGAATAACTATTAATATAAGATTAAGCATTTGAACTGTATCCATACTATTTTTCCTCCTTTGTAATTGTGTTTGACTTTCTGCTCTTTGATGTACCTGTTATTTTTCCCATTATATTGTCTAATGAGAAGTTGTCCATTGCGCTATTGTAATCTGGTTCTTCTCTATCTATTGCATATGTATAAACTTTTTTGTTCTTCTTAAATAGTATATATCTTTTTATAATATCATCTATTGAATCACCACCAACATTTTTCGCAAGCTTTGAATTTCCTCCTGCTGGAATTTTAAATGTTGCTATTGCATATCCAATTAGGGCACATATACCTATACTTATATATCCTAATATGCTTATTCCTAGCAAAACTCCAAATATAAAGTAAAATATTAATCCAACCATAGCTCCCACGGCTGTAAAGATTAATGACTTAGCTGTGAATATGTATAATATTCTACTTTCTCCTTTTAAATTGTTACTTGGTATATAGTAACTTCCCATAACTTCCTCCTTTGTTTATGCAAAAATTGAATTGAATAGGTTAATGATAACTGTAAATATTCCTATTCCACCATAAATAATTACTGTTGCAAAAACTAATCCTATTAGTTTTTGCTTAATATCTGCTTTTCCTTGTGGATCTGTTATCATGTATTGAATTCCTAAATACATATATGCAATAACTAATACTACTGATGCAATTGCTAATAATATTTGTGCAATTGGTAAAAGGTTGTCCCATGCTTCTTGTACAGTTATTGGGCTTGATGTACTTCCTTTACTTATAAAGCTATCTCCATCTTCTTTTATATCTCCAAATGCAAATACTTTGTTGTTAAACATTATTGCCATTAATGTAATAATAGGTGCTATTGATTTTTTTAGAATTTTTTTCATATATCCTTGTATGTTATATTTAACGACTTAAATACAGCATACTCTCCTTTCCTTAATTATTTTTATAAATTTTGTAATTTTTTTATAAGTTGTTCAATGCAATTCCGCCAATTATTCTTACCAGTGAACCTGCTGCAAATAAAATAACTGCACCAACAGTCATGTATATTAGTTTTTTCTTAAACTCTGCTTTTGCTTCTGGTGCTGCTCCCATGTATTTAACTCCTGCAAATATAACAATTATAACTGCTGCTGCATATAGAATTATTTGTGCTACCCAAATTATTTGTCCACCTATAGATGATGCTACTGGATCATTGTTTGAATATATACTGCTCATATTTGATGGTAATGATATTCCAGCATAAACACTATTGCCTATGAAAGCACTTAGTAAGGCTAGTGCAAAAACTGTTATTTTTTTAAATAGATTTTTTTTGTTTTTCATTAATTTTCTCCCTGAAATTTACATGTTTTTATTATTTTGTTATTTATTTAATTTGCCAATTATGCATTTGATATTTTACATCTATTTTATTATACAATTTTTTGCCTTTATAATGCAAGTATTTTTAGCGTTTTTTTTGAAAAATTAGACCTTTATTGGTTACAATTCACAACTTTATTTTTTATACCTAAAGCTCTGGAACATATATTGTAGCTTTAGCAAAATAGACAAACTGTGAATTGTAACCATTTCATGTCAAAATTTGTCGAATTAAGAATTACAAAAATCTCCAAAAAATAGCAAAATAATATTGACTTTTTTGTAAAATAATGGTATTTTTATTATAGAGTTGTAAATAAATAATACATTTTAAAATCATAATAACATTTAAAGTAACTTTTTGCTCAAGCATTTTAAAGAAAGGATTAATTTATATGTTAAATAATGAAATAAATGAATTAAGAGAAAAATTAGATTCAGCTATACTAAGAAACGAAAATTATGACGTAATTTATAAAATTAGTATTCAGCTAGATGAGTTAATTGCTAAATATTATAGGCAAGCAAAAATTAAATGTGTCAAAAGTTAAAATTTCTCTTTAGACCCAGTTTAATCAATATAAGCAAGATTTTAGCTAAAAAACTTGTTAATTTTGGTTAAAATTATGTCAAAAATAGTAAAAAATGTTGACAAGTTTTTTAAATTATTCTATAATTTATTATAGTATTATTAAG
>CALXWM010000002.1 GCA_944392425.1 uncultured Clostridia bacterium | reverse complement strand
CTTTTTAAAATCTTCAAGAGCCTTCTCAAAACTGAGAAAGCTCTAATTTTTTATTTAAAAGTATTAAACAGTAACAAGTTTATATATTTTTTCAATTTTAATCTTTATTTTTACAAAAATTTATGATAGAATAATGTCGAAATTTGTCATACTTAGGAGGAAATGAAAATGAAATTTAATAAATGTGTACGTTGTGGATGTTTTTTTGCTTCAAGTGATGATGTTTGTCCAAGTTGCAAATCAAAAGATGAAGTTGACAAACATACTTTAAAAAATTACTTAGATAACGCTGATTCTCCTTTATCACTTGATAGTTTGTCTTTTAATTCAGGTGTTGAGCTAAAAAACATTAACAGATATATGGAAAGTAAAGAGTTTTCAAACTATAAAAAAATGCTTGGTGGAGATGGCTTTGATAATGTGAAAATTAGCCTTTAAGAAATACTTAAAGGCTAATTTTTCTAATTATTCTTTTTAATCTTAAACTATTTAGTGTTACTGTCACACTGCTTATTGTCATTGCAATTGAAGCCATCATTGGATTAATTACTATGCCAAGAGGGCTAAATACTCCTATAGCAATTGGTAACATACATAAGTTATAGAAGAATGCCCAAAATAAGTTTTGTTTTATATTTCTTATTGTTCTATGACTTATTTCTATTAATTCCACGATTTTTTCTAAATCATCATTCATTAAAACTACATTACTACTGTCCATTGCTACATCTGTTCCGCTTCCTACAGACACACCTATGTCTGCCTTTACTAAACTTACACTATCATTTATACCGTCTCCACACATCATAACCATTCCATCATTTTTCTTTAAATTTTCTATAGTTTCAGCTTTATCTTTTGGCATTACTCCCGCTATTACATTGTCTATTCCTATTGAATCAGCAATTGCATGAGCAGTTTTTTCATTGTCTCCCGTAAGCATTACAACATTTATGCCAAATAGCTTTAACTTAGAAACTACATCTTTGGCATTTTCTTTTACATTATCTTTAACTCCTAAAAGAGCTATTAATTCATTTTCTTTTGCTACAAATAAAATGCTGTTTCCTGCCTTTTGTAATTTTTCTTCGTCTTTTTCGACTTGCTCTATAATTTCCACTCCATTTTGTTCCATCAACTTTTTGTTACCTATAAGGTATTTTTCGCCATTATACAAAGCTGTAACTCCAAGTCCTGCTAAGCTTTGAAATTCTTTTACTTTTTCTAGTTTTATCTTTCTCTCTTTTGCATCATTTACAATTCCTCTTGCTATTGGATGTTCAGATTTTGCTTCTACACTAGCTACTATCTTAATTAGTTCACTATCACTTATTTCTGATTGTTCGTTGCGATTTTTTTCGCCTTCTGCTTTATCTTTCCCTTTATTTTCTAAAATTAATGTATTACCAGTATAATTATATATCTTTGACAAACTTAATTTTCCTTTTGTTAATGTGCCAGTTTTATCAAATACTATAGTTTTTACTTTATGTGCATTTTCTAAAGCTTCACTATTTTTTATAAGTATTCCCTTTTTACTTGACTCTCCAGAGGCTATTACTATAGATAAAGGAGTGGCTAGACCTAAACTGCATGGACAAGCTACTACTAAAACAGATATAAACACATTAATAGACCATGAAACATCTCTATTTATAATAAACCAAATTATTCCCGCTAAAACAGCGATTAACATTATAACAGGTACAAATATTCCACTTATTTTGTCGGCAATTTTAGCTATAGGAGCTTTTGTTGAAGTAGCTTCTACAACTAATTTTACTATTTCAGATACTGTAGAATTTTTGCCTATCTTTTCTGCTCTATATTCTATAGTACCTTCGTAATTAATACTTCCTGCAATTACTTTTTTACCCTTTTCTTTTTTTACCGGCATGCTTTCTCCTGTTATAAATGACTCATCAATATGTGTTGTTCCATCTATAATCTCACCGTCAACTGCAATTTTTTCACCCGGCTTGCAAATTACAATATCTCCTTCTTTTATTTCATCAATTGTAACTTGTACTTCTTTACCATCTCTTATCACAGTGGCATGTTTAGGAGTAATCATCATAAGCTGACTAATAGCCTCTTTAGTTTTATCTTTATTTCTATTTTCGATATATTTCCCTATTTTTATAAAGAAAATAATTATTACTGCAGATTCATAGTATAAATTATTTACATATTCATAATTCCCTTTCAAAATCATAAAAGTACCATATAAGCTATAAATAATACTACTTAAAACTCCAAGCCCCACTAAAGTATCCATGTTTGGTGATTTATGTATTAAATTTTTGTATCCATTTTTTAAAATGTCCCATCCAAATACACAAGTGATCACAGCTAAAATTAGTAATGCAATCGAATAACTTATTGGATTTTTATGCATATCCAAATATGGAATCGCTGGTAATCCTATCATATGGCCCATTGAAATATACAATGTTATTACTGCTAAAATACCTAATGAAATTAATTTATATTTTTGATTATTTTGCTTTTTTTCTTCTTTTTGCAAATTGTCTATTCCCAAACTTTCAAAGCCAGCTCTTTCGACAAATTTTTCAATTTGTTCTATATTTAGCTTTTGCTCATCATATTGTATATTTGCATTATTCATTACTAAATTTACAGATGCACTTTCAATTCCATCTTGCCTATTCAAAAATTTTTCAAGTCCACTAGAGCAAGCACTACAAGTCATTCCACCTATTTTTAATAAAACTTTTTTCATAATAATTTAAACTCCATATACAATTTTATACATAAGTCACTTTTATAAAAGCTACAATATATGTTAATGTATATTGGAGCTTTACTGTGAGTAGTAACTTTTAATATTCATTGCATTATTCTTTTGCTTCAAAACCCGCATCAGATACAGCTTGCTTAATATCATCTAACTCCAATTCGTTTTCATCATATTCTATTTCAGCACTCTTATTTTCCAAGCTAACCTTTGCATCTACTACACCATCTAGTGCTTTTAACACCTTTGTTAATCTGTTAACACATCCATCACAGTGCATTCCTTCAATTCCTAAAACTATTTTTTTCATCTAGATCTCCTTCCTTTCTTGCTTCTCCTCAAGGGACACATAGTTATAAAAGTAAATTTCTTTCAAACTTATCCTCTACTCAGACTTATATTTTATAAACATATTTTTATACATATTTTTCGTATATGTCAAGCTTTTATTAATTTTTTTATTAATATATACATATTTTTATTAATTTGGTGTATACTATTAGTGAAATATCGTTGTATATTTATATTTTAAGAAAGGAGCATATTTATTGTCATTTTATTTGGCAATATGTTTAATTAAAATTATGGAAATATTTAATGATAGTAGAAAAATAATTAGTAATTTTGTTGAGAAGAAATTACAAATTTTAAGAGAAAACTCTGATTTTAACCAAAAGTATATTAGGCTTAGCGATGCTATTGATGAACTAGCTAGTTGTTTGACAAATGAACAGAATGAACTCTTTGATGAAATAGTAAAGTTATTCTATCAAACCGAAGAATATTATTTTGCACTTAGTTATTCTTTAGGAGTAAAATATGGAGAAGAATTAAAACAATTATAGATTTTATTTAGTCTGATTATACTATAATTCTAAAATAGTCGCTAAATAATCTAATGCTTTTAAATCCTAATAAGAATTGCTTAAAATATTAGATTTTTAGCGACTTTAAAATAAATTTAATTATATTTATGATTTTTTAGATACCAACTTATATGAATTTAATGTAGTTTAGCTACTATTGTGATAATAAATAATCCATTAAATGTAATATTGTTTCTTTGTCTCTTTTACTTAGCCTTTTAAATTTCTCATCAAACATTTCAATTTTTTCTTTTGTTTTAGTAGATAACAAATCAAATAAAACAACATCCGAAGTAATTTCATATGCATCACACAATTTTATTAATGTATCTATGCTTCCTTTTGTTAATCCTCTTTCTAATTGACTAATATGTCTAGGTTCCAATCCAGTACAATTTGATACATCATTTTGAGTCATATTATTTTTCAACCTATATTCTTGAAAAACTTTTCCTATGTGTATACTCATATTTTGCTTATTTTCATATCTATTCAAAGTTTTAGCCTTTTCTTTGTGTATACCGATATTGTTCTTATCCATCATATTCCCTTCCTTTTATATAAATATAAACTTTTGTAACATTTTTGAGAATGATTTTATTTTTGAATAATATCAAAAGTAATACGACAAAAATCATTGACTATATTTAATTTGCTTTCATATTCTAATTAATTTTAAAAAAACACGGTTAAGTTTTTTCAAACCTAATCGTGTTTCTATAATTTTTGCTTTAGTTTTTTAATGAAATTAATTTAACATTTTAATTTGCAATAGAATAAATTTTTTAGAATCTTCTATTACATAATCTCATAAATCTGACTTTTTAGAACTTGTTTAGCTTTTTCTTCATCATTTGAATGAATATATCCAAGTACATCGCCTTTCTCCACTTTATCACCAACTTTTTTGTGGAAAATAAAACCTACTTCTTTTTGAATATCATCTTCCTTTTTCATTCTTCCCGCGCCTAAATATACAGATAGTTTTCCTACGTTAAGTGCATCTAGCTTTACAATATTTCCTGATTTTTCAGCGATTATTGGAATTATATATTTTGCCTTTGCAAATTTATCTGTATTTTCAATAAACGAGATATCTCCACCTTGATTTTGCACAAGTTCGACAAATTTTTCATATCCTTTACCATTTTGCAAATTTTCCAATATTTTAGCTTTTCCTTCTTCCAAGTTGCCAGCCTTATTAGCAAGCACAAGCATGTTAGCTCCTAATTCTGTTATTATATGCTTAATATCTTTTGGCAAATATTTGCCTTTTAAAATATCAATTGCTTCTATTACCTCA
Organism: uncultured Clostridia bacterium; assembly: GCA_944392425.1. Lineage (GTDB taxonomy): Bacteria > Bacillota > Clostridia > TANB77 > CAG-508 > CAG-793. The sequence continues at coordinate 66,706 of CALXWM010000002.1, read as the reverse complement.
AGTGTATTGCCAACTGCATATCCAACAGGTTCATTCATATCTGTAATAACACATTTGGTTTCTTTATGTGCTAATTCCCCTATTTTTGTCATTACTCTTGCAAGTTCTTTTGCACTCTCAACATCTTTCATAAATGCACCGCTTCCACAAGTAACATCTATAACTATTTTATTAGCTCCTGATGCAATTTTTTTACTCATAATACTTGAAGCAATAAGAGGTATACTTTCAGTACAGCTTATTGTATCCCTTAATGCATATAGTTTTTTATCTGCTGGTGCTAAATTTAAAGTTTGTCCAATTAAGCTTATACCTATTTTTTTAACATTTTGTATAAATTCATCTACTGGCACATTTGTATTATATCCTGGAATAGACTCTAGCTTATCTACTGTTCCTCCTGTAAAGCCAAGTCCTCTACCGGACATTTTTGCAACAGGAATACCAAGAGATGCAACAATAGGCATTAATATTAAAGTGATTTTATCTCCAACGCCACCTGTACTATGTTTATCTACAACTTCACCTATACTAGACAAATCAAGCACATCTCCGGAATATGCCATAGATAAAGTCAAATCAGTTATTTCTCTTTCATTCATGCCATTTATATAAATAGCCATAACCAAGGCAGAAGCTTGGTAATCAGTTATACTTCCATCTGTATAACCTTTTACAAAAAATTCTATTTCTTCTTTTGTTAATTCTTTTTTATCTCTTTTCTTTGCAATTATATCTAAAATATTCATTTGAACTCCTTTACTTTTTACGTTGGGGACGGTCCTTTTTGTAAAATTTTACGTTTTGCTCCGTCCCCAAAGTAAAATTTTAAATAAAATGTGTTATAAAACTTTTTCTGTGCAATGGACAAGGTCCATATTCTTTTATAGCAGAAATATGTTTTGCAGTACCATATCCTTTATGCGCCTTGAATCCATACTCTGGATAAATTTGATCCCACTCTTCCATTATTCTATCCCTTGTAACTTTTGCTAGAATTGATGCTGCAGATATTGAATAACAAGTAGCATCACCTTTTATAATCGATTCATACGTTATTCCAAATGTGTCTATTTCTCTCAAAGCATCAACTATTACTATATCTGGTTTAGCTTTTAATTTTTCTATTACTTGCCCCAATGCTTCGTGCAAGCCTTTTTTAGTTGCATTTAAAATATTTATTTCATCTATAACATTTTGAGGTACTATTCCTATTCCATAAGCAAGAGCTGTTTCTTTTATTTCATCATATAATATTTCTCTTCTTTTTGCAGTAACCTTTTTTGAATCATTCATAAATTCTAGTTTTGAATCTCTTGGCATAACAACAGCACCAACCACTACAGGTCCAGCTAGTGGTCCTCTTCCTGCTTCATCAATTCCACAAATATATTTTAATCCTTCATTATATAAATTTTCTTCATATTTTTTTAAATTAATTAATCTTTCTTCTTCTTTTTCTTTCATTTAATATGTTTTCCTTTTACATTAATCTAATTTATAAAAAACTTCTTCACTATCCTTAGCATTATACCCCTTTGTAATATAAACCGCATTCTCTTCATAGTTAACAACATAATATGAATCTTCTTCATTTTTTATATCAAGTTCCATAGCACTTAAGTCTTCATTACTAAGTGCATAATATTTATCAAGTTTACTAGAGTCAATAATATTTTTATTTAAAAACTCTGAAACAATACTGTCTTCTTGCATTTCAGATAGTTTCCTACCTTTTAATCCATCTTGATTATTGTTTACTTTTGTTGTTTCTTGCAATATCTTACATTTTCCTTGTATTAAAAGCATATTTGCTCTTATATCTTCTAATTTTTGTTCATCTGCCGTATTTACTATAAAATTATATGCAAATATTGCTATTCCGGCAATCACTAGTACAGCTATAATAATTGCAATAATTCCCATTCCTTTTTCTGTATTCATTTTTCAATCCTTCTTAATAAAATATTTTTTTAATTGCTTATATTATTTTGCACTTTATAAGATTATATAGTATTCGTGGTAAGTATATCATATATTTTACAAAAAGTTAATAAAATGTAACATCTTTTTCACATTTTTTTCACAATTAGGTTGTATTATAGATGCTAGTTAGGGTAATATATATGTAGAATTTTTATATTTATCTTATATTATTCAAGGTTTATAGGTATCCTTTTCAAAACCTAAATAATATGTAAGGAATCATTTAATTGAAAGTATTTTTCATAAGTATGTATGCCTTAAGTAAACACAAGAAAGGATTGATTTATAATGGATAGTTCAAACAACAATTTTATTAATACAAATGCAACAGAAACAAATTCATCAAATGGCTTTAAAGCAACAAAAGCCCCAAAAGCTTCTAAACCTCCAAAAGAGAAAAAGCCAAATTCAGGATCAGGCTTTGGCAAAACAGTAGTTTTACCTTTTGTAAGTGGAATTATAGGTGCAACACTCGTTTTAGGAGTGTGTTTTAGTGTTCCTGCAATAAAAAGTGAAATACTAGGAGATGATAATACTCCTCAAAGAGATAACAATTCAAATATTAATTATAATAATGTAAATATGAACTTAGTTTCATTATCTAATATTTCTGATACTGGCGTATATGTAGCTCAAAAAGTATTACCTTCAATAGTTGGTATAAATGTAGAATACTCTGTAAGTTCTATATTTTCTCGTAACCAATCTACTGCTAGTGCAGAAGGATCTGGTGTAATCATTAGTGAAGATGGATATATTTTAACAAATAACCATGTTATAGACTCTTCAAGTTCTAGTTCTTATTATGAAGTAGGCGAAGCAAGCAAGGTTACTGTATATTTATACAATGATGACACTCCTTATGAAGCCAAAATAATAGGTACTGATGAGCAAACAGATTTAGCAGTTATTAAAATCGATAAAACTGGGTTAACAGCTGCTGAATTAGGTGATTCAGACACAGTACAAGTTGGAGAATGGTGTATGTCAATTGGTAATCCTTTAGGAATGAGAAGCACAGTTTGCCAAGGCTCAATAAGTGCTTTAAATAGACAAATTACAGATTCTGAAGGTAAAACATATAATGTAATTCAAACTGATGCAGCTATAAATGAAGGAAACAGTGGTGGTGCTTTAGTTAATAGCAAAGGTCAAGTTATAGGTATAAATACATTAAAAGCTTCTGGTGAAGGTGTTGAAGGATTAGGTTTCGCTATTCCTATAAATGATACCAAAGACATTTATTCAGACTTAATTCAATATAGTAAAGTAAAAAGACCTTATATAGGTATAACAGGCAGTGATATTACAGAAGACACTGTAAAAGCAAACCCTACATTCGATTTAAGAGTTGGAGCATATGTAAGAAGTGTTGAAGATTATTCTCCTGCTGAAAAGGCTGGAATAAAAATTGGAGATATTATTATAGAAGCTGATGGTCAAACAGTTGAAAGTATGGATGACTTAAATGAAATCAAAAATGGTCATCAAATTGGCGATAAAATGACTTTAAAAATATACAGAAGTGGAAAGGAAGAAACAGTAGAATTAACTTTAGCAGAACAACCTTAGTAAATTTGTATTTTCAGTTGGGATCGTCCCCAACTGAAAATTTTTTTCAAATGTATCACACCCAGTTCACAAAATGGACAAATTTCATTATTATAATATAACCATAATCAGTAGTTAAGTTACTCCGATTACTGATTGAATTTAAAAAACATCCCCTTTTATTTTCAAAAAGATGATACCTATAAAGTATCATCTTTTTAATATTTGAAGACAAAAAATAAGCTTAAATTTAAGTCTTGTTAAATTTAAGCTTTATTTTTATTGATATACATAAGTTTGTGGATTTACTTGTTTTCCATCTAACCTAATTTCAAAGTGTAAGTGGTTACCTGTTGAGTTACCTGTTGAACCAACAGCTGCAATTTGTTTACCAGCTTCTACTGTATCACCAGCAGAAACATATAATTTACTACAGTGACCATAATATGTTTCTACACCATTACCATGGTCTATTTTTACTAAGTAACCATACCCACTACTCCATCCGGCAAATGATACTTTACCAGATGCTGTAGCCAAAATTGGTGTACCTCTTGTTGCTGCAATATCTATACCTTTATGTGTATGGTCTCTTATGCTTTCAACTGCACCAAATCTTGATGTAATTCTACCTGTAACAGGTACAACCGCTAAGTAAATTCCATTAACAGTTCTACTATCAATTTCTTGTTTTTCTTCTAATTCTTCTTGCAAACTATTTGTTAACTCTTGTTTTGCAAGTTTAATCGTTTCTTCATTAACTTCGTCAGCATTATCTAGATAAATTTGATTTATAACTAAATCTGGTTCTATTTCACCATATTGTTCTTTTAATGTAGAAACAATTTCTTCTGCTTCTTCCATTGTATTTACATATACCTTAGTCTCTTCATTGTTTAAGTCTGCTACTTCAAATACTCTATACACATTTTGTGCACTTTGTTCTAAAGCAAGCATAACTTCGTCTTCATTTACTTCACTTCTACTTACTAAGCTAAAGGTATATTCCACATTATCAAGTTCAACAAATGCTACATTTGATTCACTAGGTGTTAATATATTTTCATTTACTTCATTTTTAAATTCTTCTTCGTCCCCTACGTATCCTAAATCTTCACCATTTAGACTAACACTATATGCTGGTCTAAATTTTATTAACATTATTGCAATTATTATTGCTAAAGCAATAGCTATTATCTTAATGAGCTTCATCGTTCGTTTCATATAATATGCTATTCTTTTACTTAAAATATACGTTCACACTCCTTTTTTATTGCGACGACAACTATAATTATACCATATATTTTAAGCAATTTCAACCAATTTATGCAAAAAAAGCTATTTTTTCTTGTTTTTTCGTTACAATTCATCATAAATATATAACCTAAACTTAAAAGTTTTCAATACATATTCCTTCACATTTCGCCGCGCGGGTCGCTATTCGCTCCAACTTGCCCGCTCCACTTCGCAGATAATCCATATTGCAAATCACAAATGCTGTAACTGCTCTCGTTCGCTGAAATGTTCTAGAATATGTATTGAAACTTTTAAATAAATAAATATTACTGAATTGTAACTTCATTTAGTATATCTCTTACCATTATTGAATTGCCAACTTCATCTGTAAATCTTAAATTAGGAAATATAAATGACATTATATTATCATTAAATATTTTATCTAGTACATTTTCATTAAATGTTTCATTATTGTATTTCTTTTCCGCCCTATTCATATATATGGTTATTCCTAAAATTGTTATAAGTATATCTATTATTAAAAATATAGTTATAACTTTATCCCATGGCTTTTTTGGTATTTTATCTATTACTTTATCAAATTGTGGTTTAATATATTTTATTAATAAAACTGCTAAAATGCCCCAAAATAATGTATAAGTAAGCGAAACTCTGCCATTTATTTGATATGTTGTATATGAATAATCCCAAAACATACTTTCATATATTACTTGAAGTATATAACTGCAAATATATTCAAAAATAGTTCCTGCAATTGCACCCATAATAAATAATTTAACTTTGCTTTCTTTATAGTCGCTAAGTAATACAATAAAAAAGGCCGCTCCAATGCCATATATTGGGCAGAAAGGGCCTAAAATAAGCCCTTTTCTACTTTCCAATATTCCTGTTGAAACATAGCCATAAATAGTCTCTATTAATAAACCTAGTATACTAAACAAAATCATGTACCAAATTATATTGTGAAAAGTAAATTCTTTTTTCTTCATATATTGCTCCATTATATTTCTATAATTTTTAGATATTATTTCTTATTATATTGTAATTTAATATTTTTATATCAAATATATGACATTAAATTTGTATAATATCCATTTCAGATGTATAATTATTATTTCCATATGCAAATATTATATACAATTCACCATTTGGACCTTCAATAAAGTTTGTAATATTATCTATTTGATACATTTCATCATTTACATTTCTTTGATAAACTGTATAGCCTGATTCAGCCATTTTGTCTGCATCATTACTTGCATTTTGTACCACAGTTCTAATTCTATTTTCAACAACAGTTTCATCAATATCTCTATCTTCTAAAACTTCTTTTAAAGTAACAGCTTGGTTTGTTTCTAAGTCATAATTATATGTTTGAACTATCACTCTTTGAGGATTATCTCCTTCTTTTATAGTAGCTTTTATTGCAACCGACAATAGATTATTATTCACATAAGCAATATAATCTAAGTTATAAATTGTATATACTTCAGTTCCTGCCATTACTGAATTTATTTTGTCTACAAATATACTTTGCGTTAGGTTATTAAATCCTGTTACAACATCACTTTGTATATTTATAACTGGTATATGAATATTCATACTATATTTTCCACTTACATTCTGATTGTCTTCATAAAATGTATATACAAGTTCTTTAGTATCATCTATTTTAGTAATATTTGTGTCATTATAATTTGAATAAAATTCGTTTGTAAATAAATCTATAAAAGCTTGATTTACATCTTGGTGAGTAATTATATTTCCTCCAGCTGAAATATCATTTCCATACACATCTTGTATAGGCTCATTTGTAAAAAATTGTGCATATACACCTAAGCCAATTGCTACAACACAAAATATTATAATTACAGCATATATTATGTATCTAATTGTTTTTGTATTCATCATAATTTCATCCTTTCTGCTTAAAATTATACCATTTAAAATTTTTTTAGTAAATATTTAGTAGTAAAATTGTTTTAGAACTTCTATTAAAACTTTTATATAATTTATACACACAAAATTTACATTCGAAAAGTGCTAAAATATTTGACTATTTTGGCATTTTAATGTATTATATTAATAGTTATTTCTCACTCCAATATATGTGAGGAAAATATATATTGGAACTAAAAATAAAATAATATTTAAGAATTTATCGTTTTATATAGATTGGAGAAGACAAATATGTTATGTTCAGATTGTAAAAAAAATACGGCTGTCATTTTTGTTAATAAACAAGATAAAGACGGTCAAATGAAAACAGAAGGTTACTGTTATGACTGTGCTAAAAAAAGAGGTATTAACCCCCTAAACGCATTTTCTAATACTTCAAACCTTTCTGAAAGTGATATAAATAATATGACAGAGCAATTAAACTCTATGTTTAAAGATTTATCTGGTAACCTTGCTATTCAAGGCATTTCTACAGAGGATTTAAACAAAATGGCAGAAGATATGGCAACTGATGAAGATATAGACGAAAATGCAGATGGTCCTAAAGGATTTGCTATTCCACTTGGTTCAATTTTTTCTGGCATGTTTGGTGGAAGTGGATCAAACAATAACAACAATAATAATTCTCAAACTCGCCAAGCTGTAAAAGAAGATAAAAAAGCCAACAAGAAATTAAAAACACTTTATACATATGGAACCAACTTAACTAATAAAGCCAGAAATAATGAAATAGATAAAGTAATTGGCAGAGAAAAAGAAATTGCAAGAGTTATTCAAATATTAAATAGAAGAACTAAAAATAATCCTTGTTTAATTGGAGAGCCCGGTGTTGGTAAAACAGCCATAGCTCAAGGACTAGCTTTAAGAATTGCAGAAGGCAATGTTCCAGCTAAGCTTTTGACAAAAGAAGTATTTTTATTAGATATGACTGCAGTTGTTGCTGGTACACAGTTTAGAGGACAATTTGAAGCTAGAATGAAGTCTATTATAGAAGAATGTAAGACAGCAGGAAATATTATACTAGTAATTGATGAAATACACAATATAATCGGTGCTGGAGATGCAGACCATTCTATGAATGCAGCAAATATCTTAAAACCTTCACTAGCAGATGGCACTATTCAGTTAATTGGTACAACTACTTTAAATGAGTACAGAAAATATATTGAAAAAGACACTGCTCTCGAGCGAAGATTTCAACCTGTAATGGTTGAAGAGCCAACTGTTTCTGATAGTATTGAAATATTAAAAGGCATAAAAAGCTATTATGAAGATTACCACAAAGTTCAAATACCAGATGATGTTATTCGCCAAACAGTAATTATGTCTGAAAAATATATACATGATAGATTTTTACCAGACAAAGCAATAGACGTCTTAGATGAAGCTTGCTCAAGAATTAATCTAAATAATAAAGATTTATACGACTTAGAAATACTAAGAAATAAATTATCTGATATACAAGCCCAAAAAGAAGCTGCTGCCGAAGCTGATTCTACAGAAGATTATAAAAAAGCTGCTGAACTAAAAACCCAAGAATGTTCTTTAACAGAACAAATTGAGGCAATTGAAAAACGTATGAAACCAGTAGTTTTAACCATTCAGGATATAGCTAGAGTAATTGAAAATTGGACAAAAATACCTGTTCAAAAAATTACAGAAGAGGAAACTCAAAAACTATTATCTTTGGAAGACAATCTTCATAAAAGGGTTATTGGTCAAAACGAAGCTGTATCAGCTGTTGCACGTGCTATTAGAAGAAATAGAGCAGGACTAAAAAGTACAAAAAGACCACCTTCATTTATATTTGTTGGTCCTACTGGTGTTGGTAAAACAGAACTAGCAAAAGCACTTGCCTCAGAAGTTTTTGGTAGTGAAGAAAGTATAATTAGAATAGATATGTCTGAATATATGGAAAGTAACTCAACAGCGAAACTTATAGGTGCACCTCCAGGATATGTAGGCTATGATGATGCTGGTCAATTAACTGAAAAAGTCAAGAGACATCCATATTCTATAGTTTTATTAGACGAAATAGAAAAAGCACATAGTGATGTATTTAATATCTTACTTCAAGTATTAGACGATGGTAGACTTACAGACGCTCAAGGAAATACTGTAAGCTTTGAAAATACTATTATTATAATGACATCAAATGCAGGCTCTAATCAAAACATGAACTCTATAGGTTTTGGCACCAGTACATATGCTAAAAATAAAGTTTTAGATAGTTTAAAAGAAACATTTAGACCTGAATTTTTAAACAGAGTGGACGAAATTGTAGTATTTGATTCTTTAAGTAATGATGAATTAACTCAAATCGTTAATTTAATGCTTGCAGATACACAAAAGGTTTTAAATGACAGAAACATAAAAATGTACGTTTCTGATGAAGCAAAAAAATATTTATTACAAAAAGGAACAGATATTAAATATGGTGCTAGACCTTTAAGAAGAGCTGTACAAAGATATGTTGAAGATGAGCTTTCAGATATGTTACTAAGAAATGAACTAAAAAACGGACAAAAAGTATACATTGATTTAAAAGAGGACAAGCTAAGTTTTAGCGTAAAAGAGTAATGTCAGTAAGGACTCTCCTTATTGACACACTAACAAAACTCTTGTGTCAATAAGGGGGCCCCATTGACGCAGAAAGGAAACGATTTTAATGATAAAACACATACCAAATATTTTAACAGTAATTAGATTTATATTTATACCATCAATTGTATTAGCACTTATATATGATAATTATTTACTAGCATTAATACTTTTTACCCTATCATCATTTACAGATGTATTAGATGGGAAGATTGCAAGAAAGTATAATGCAATATCCGATTTTGGAAAATTAATGGACCCATTAGCAGATAAGTTAACTCAACTTTCTATTTTATTAACTTTAGCAATAAAAAATGTTATACCTTGGTGGATTGTCGTTATACTAGTATTAAAAGAAACTGTTATGATTGCTGGTGCTTCATTCCTATATGGAAAAAGCCTAGTAGTTTCAAGTAAATGGTATGGAAAACTTACAACAGTTTTAATATATATTGCTGTAGTAAGCTCTTGTATTATTAAAATATATGGTTTCTATAGATTTGATATATATATTTACGCATTGGCTGTTTTATTTGCTATATTCTCACTTATTATGTATTTCATATATTTCTATGGAAATGGATATTTGCCAAATAAAGAAGAATTAAAAAAGCAATCAAAAACTGTGCCTGAAAAAAATGTTAGAAACAAAAAGTAATAATAGTTAAAATTAAATAAATTAAAGTACCAAAAGTACCAAGATACATTCTAGAGCATTTCAGCGAACGAGAGCAGTCACAGCATTTATGGCTTGCAATATGTGTTATCTGCGAAGTGGAGCGTGCAAGCTGGAGCGACTAGCGACCCGCGTGGCGAAATGCGGAAGAATGTATCTTGGTACTTTATGCACTATTAAATTTAGCTATTATTCAAAATCTTCTAATTTCTTGGCTAATTCATTTTGACCATAGGCTGTTATTCCTTGTTTTAAAAGTTCCACATCTTCTTCTGGCAAATACTGCACAGGTATATCTGTTTCTTCTTTTAAAGTTTTGTTTCCCTCACTATCTATTGAGTAAACTACTATGTTTTCTTCTCCTACAGTTATTAAATAGTGTTCATTACAAGAGCCAGGAAATTCCTTATATAACTTTACTTCATCTGCTGTAAAGTTTTTTATCTCCCAATCGCTATATGCATTTTTAAAATATTCTTCATCTTTATTTACTTCCGATGCTTCAATTTGCTGTTTTTGAATAATAGTATGTCCACAATCTGTATAATGTTTTTCAAAAATTATATAGGCATTAGGTGAAAGCTTTATATCCGATCCGCTTGTTGCTACTATACCATTATTTAAGCCATTAATATTTACTATATTTGATTCTATTAATTCATTAACTTTTCTAATTTCATTTATTTGAGCTTCTTGCAAATTGTTTCTATCTATTATGGCATATACAATTCCGCTGACCATTCCTAAAACTATAGCTATACAAATTAAAATAATAATTGTTGATTTTTTCATACACTCATCTCCAAATTTTTGGACTAACACATATTTTTTTGGTAAGTTTGTCCAAATTATTTTATGAGTATATTTTTTCCAAAATATTAAAATTTATACAAAATATTAAAATAATCTACAATATGCTAGATATTTTTGTACTTACTGAAATTTTATTTTTAAACTTAAAATTAATTTCTCCGCATTTGTCTGTCCTATATATTTTGCACCCTATGCTTTCAAGTCTTTCAATTACTCCACTATTTGGATGTCCAAAGTTATTATTTTCTCCTACTCCAATTAGTGCAATTTGAGGTTTTACCGCTTCTAAAAATACCTTTGTTGTAGAGGTTTTTGAACCGTGATGTGCAACCTTTAATATAGTAGATTTTAACTCTTCTAAATTATCTTCATATAAGTTTAATATCTTATTTTCTGCTTTTTCTTCAATGTCTCCTGTAAATAATATTGATACATTTTTCCACAGAAATTTAAAAACTATTGCATTATTATTTTTTTCATTATCCGGTATAGGGTCATTATCTGGAAATAAAATTTTTATAATAGCTTCCCCTATTTTTATAATATCTCCTTTTTTTACATATATTAAATTCGTTTCCTGTTTTTGAACTAAATTTATAAACGTGTCATATTCGTTAGATTCCTGCCCTAAGCTTGAAATAATAGCATTTTTTACTTTCATATTTTCCATCACAAAATTAAGTCCTTGGCAGTGGTCTGAGTCAAAATGAGAGACTATAACATAGTCTATTGTTTTAATTCCTCTATCTAAAAGATACGGAAACAAAGTTTGTTCTCCTACATCAAATGTTTCTCCATATGAGCTACCTCCTCCATCTATCAAAATTGTTTTATTACTAACTCTAATTAAAGTACTGTCTCCTTGTCCTACATCTATAAAATTAATTTCTAAGTTATCTCTTTTTGAAGTTATTACAGGATAAATGAAATTTAAAATTACTATTGCTATGGTAAAAAAAGCTATTGTTTTTTTACTTAATATCATGCTATTTTGCTTCTTTACAAGTAGATGCAAAAACAAGTAAAAGAATATTATTAAAACCACATTTGGAGTAACAACATATATTTTTGAAAATGGAATTAAACTACATATGTGAGCAATAGATATTAGTATTTTGAGCATTAAATTAAGTATTATAAATAATGGAGAAATAAAATTATGTAGTACCATATATAAAAATATTAATGCAAAAGCATAAAGCACTATTATGCCAAGTATCGCTCCCGCAATTAAATTTGAAATTACAAATGAAAATGAAATGGTATTAAAAGTATACATCATTATTGGAATAATTACTATATTTGCTGAAATTGTTACACTAATTGATTCTTTAATGTAATTGCATATACTTTCACATAAATTCCAACTTTTATTAGCAATTTCTTTTTTATCTTCATAGTTTTGTATTTTTATAATTTCATTTTTCTTATTTTTTCCTTTTATTAAATTAGCAAATTTTTCTCTTATTTTATTGCTCAATTGTTCTATTTGATTTGTTACAATTTTATTAAAAGCAACTATTCCTATAACTCCACCATAAGATAGCTGTACTCCTACATCAAATATTATATATGGATTTAATAAAATTTGAATCAGCAGTGCTATAGCCATATTGTTCCATATATCAGCTTTTCTATGTATTATGCTTGCTATTATTCCCAAAGCTGCCATTATTCCAGACCTAACCACCGAACCTGTATTACCGGTTAAATTCATAAACAATACTATAACTATTAGCATTAATACTTGTCCTAATCGTTTACGTTTTAAAAATTTGTTTATATAAGTTACTGCTAAAATAATATATACAAAATGAGAGCCTGATACTGCAAGCATATGAGTTAAATTTGAAGTTTTAAAATCTTCTTGTATATTTTCTGATAAATTTGTTCTATCACCAATAACCAATCCTATACATAGTTCAGCCTCGTTTTCATCTAAATTTGCCTTTAAAATGCCTTTTATATATTCTTCAAATGAAATTATACCTTTTTGTATAAAACTCCCTTTATTTTTCGATTTAAGCTGTAATTGTGACCCTTCAAAAGTTCCATATATGGTTTGAGTTTTTAAATATAGAGAATAATCATACCCACCATAGTTTCTTTGAGCATTTGGCTTATTGTATATGGCGTTAAAAGTAATAATGTCACCATATTCTAATTCTTTGCTATAATCTTTCTTTTTAACATCTAGTAGGAATTTTTTACCTACAAAAATTTGTGTATCTGCAGTTTTTTTAGTCTCTTCTTGTTCATTTTCATTTTGCATATTCTCATTTGTTTTGGCAGTTCTACTGCTTTGTGAATTATCTTTTTGCTCATAAATATTTTGTGCTTCATTTATTTCTATAATATAGGTTGCTTTATAGTCAGTTTCAGATTTTTTGCCTAATATGATTCCCTCAAAATCTTGGGTAGCTTCATCTAATTCATAAACTTTATCATAGTCAAAAAAGACTACACCACAAGAGTGCAGTCCTATTATTGCCACAATTACAATAATAGTGAGAACACAAATTGGCCTATTCATATACTTCCTTTCTGTGCCCCCACTATTTAATTCATTGTCTACTATCTGATAAATATTGCTTCATCATATATCCATCGCCATCAGTAACAGATACTCTATACCAGTCTCCTTCTTCTCCCCTTACAGTAACTGGCGTATTAAGTCCTACACTTGCTACAATGTCTGATGAAGTTGTTGCTTGTGCCCTAATATATACAGCATCAACATTTACATACATTGTTTTTGGATAATCTTCTGAATTGGCTGATGAGTTTGTATCTGCCTCGTTATTATCTACAACATCACTGTTTCCATTTTCTGAACTTGTATCGTTATTATTAGTTTCACTAGCAGTTTCTTCTGTACCGTTAACATTATTAGTAAACACCCATCCAGAAGCTGTATCTGTTTGAATATATGCCCATTTACCAGTTATAGAAACAACTAAAACCTCTGAGCCACTATTTACTGTTCCTATTACTGTTGAATTAATTAATGGTAAAATATATATGTTTGAATTGCTATTTATTATCCCATTTGAATTTGCTTTTGCTGGAATGCTAGTATTTGCAGTAGTTTCACTTACTTTAACATATTGTTTGCTTACATAACCTGTATAGTCTTGATATTTAATTTGGTACCAATCTCCTTCTTCTGCAATAATATCAAATGAAGCATTTGCAGGTAAAACTGTTACTATGTTTGATGATGTTGATGGAGTTTCTCTTACATTCAAAAAGTCTGTATCTTTTAAAGTTCCTGTATTTGCAAAACTAACACTTGCCATTATTAAGGCAAATATTATAATTATTGATAATATATTTAGCAGTTTTTTCATTTAGTTCCTCCTATGTCCTATTATTACTTTTATTCATAGCTTTTTTGTGTTTTCTTTCACACAACTTGGAAATTTTTTATATCTTATTATTTATAAAAATATTCATAATTATCTTATAACTAATGCCCTTCAAAGTCAAGATATTTGTAACAATTTTGTAATATTTGTTGTATTCCGCTCCAAATTAATATCTAAAAATCATTATTTTTCCCTATATTAGAACAAAAGCGGGCTCCTCTAACTTTGTTCTACTTTTAAATTTACATCGCCCGCGTCTTTGTTCGTGCGCCAATTTTACAAATGTAAAATTGTGTGCAATGCTTTTATTGTATAGGAAAAACTTGATTTTTCCTATACAATAAAAAACGTTGATTTCTCAACGTTTATAAATTTTCATTTAGTTAATTTTCATTTAATTGTAATATTTCTTCTTTTGTCATATGAACTTTTCTTTCATCCGGTATAAAATTATTTTTATGGTATATTCTATAATCATTTATCAAATCTGTTAATTTATTATATGACAATTTTGCTGTCGTCTTCCTATATTTTGTTAGTTCCGGAAAATACTCAATGGTTAATGTATTATTTAATTGAGCATAACTATCAACATATATCACTTTTTCTTTTGGATTATCACTATCTAAAAAATAATTTGCTTCGCTATATAGTTGTGAGATTTTGTCCTTTGCTTTATCAATCGCTATAACTTCAATCTTATCTTCATCAATGTCTATTACAGCAACTAACATTGGATGAACTTTATCTGCAATCAAATTAGTTTTATATCTTACCTTTAACCATAATACTTGTCCTACTTCTAAATCCATTATATCTCCATTACTTTTATTAATCCTTTATATTGTTTTTCAAATTTAGCCTTATACTTCTCTAAATTTATTACTGGAGCATAATATGTCTTATCACTTACTTCTTTCCAAGCTGTATCTTCATGTGTTATTTCTATCAATTCTTCACAACTTGCATCTGCAAGTGATTCATATATTTTGTCTAAAAATTGTTCTATTTCTTTTGGTAAGATTATTTCTTCTCTGTTTGCTTGCATTGATGGATAATTTTCAACTATTTCTTTTATAACTGGTCCATTGTCATATGCTACAAAATCATCTTCAAACAATAACTTGCCATATTTTGCTAGATATACTGTTTGTGCAAAATATAAATACTTGTTTAATCTGATATTGCCTTCATATGCTTTTCTATTATGAAATTCAACTAAATTTGTGTTAAACATTTTTTTATCATTATCTTTAGATAAAAAATACTTTGCAACTTCTTTTGCAGTTATCATGACATTCTACCTCCTTATTCATATTATATGAACATATAATATATTATATCACATTTTTATGTAAATTTCAATATTATATATTTGTTCATTGTTCCTTTTAATTTTATCACAGTAGGAGATATTGTCAATATCTTGCTAACAAAAATATAAATTGATTTCATAAAAACAAGGTAAGCAAAACTATTGCCTACCTTATTTTATATTATACTAAATTGTATATTATTACTCAATTATTTCTGATACAACACCGCTGCCAACTGTTTTTCCACCTTCACGAATAGCGAATCTTAATCCTTGTTCGATAGCGATTGGTGTAATTAATTCGATTGTCATATCTACGTTATCTCCAGGCATTACCATTTCTGTTCCTGCTGGTAAATCAATTAATCCTGTAACGTCTGTTGTTCTGAAATAGAATTGTGGTCTATATCCATTGAAGAATGGTGTATGACGTCCACCTTCTTCTTTTGTTAGAACGTATACTTGTGCTTTGAATTTTGTATGTGGATGTATAGTTCCTGGTTTTGAAAGAACTTGACCTCTTTCTACTTCTTCTCTTTGAATTCCTCTTAATAGAACACCTACGTTGTCTCCAGCTTCTGCTTGGTCAAGAGTTTTTCTGAACATTTCAATACCTGTAACAACAGTTTTCTTTCTGTCTTTTGAAAGACCTACTATTTCAACTTCGTCAGATAATTTTAAAGCTCCTCTTTCAACTCTACCAGTAACAACTGTACCTCTTCCTGAAATTGTCATAACATCCTCAATTGGCATTAAGAATGGTTGATCAACTGGTCTTTCAGGTGTTGGGATATAACTATCAACAGCATTCATTAATTCTTTGATGCATTGATATTCTGGAGCTTCTGGATCTTTAGATGCTGATTCTAATGCTTTTAATGCTGATCCTTTTACAACTGGAATTTCATCTCCAGGGAAACCATAACTTGATAATAAGTCTCTAACTTCCATTTCAACTAGTTCTAGTAATTCTGGATCATCAACCATATCACATTTATTTAAGAATACAACGATGTATTTTACACCAACTTGTCTAGCAAGTAGTATATGCTCTCTTGTTTGAGGCATTGGACCATCAGCTGCTGAAACAACTAATATTGCTCCATCCATTTGAGCAGCACCTGTAATCATGTTCTTTACATAGTCTGCGTGTCCTGGGCAGTCAACGTGAGCATAGTGTCTGTTATCTGTTTCATACTCAACGTGAGCTGTGTTAATTGTAATTCCTCTTGCTTTTTCTTCTGGTGCACTATCGATTGCACTGTAATCTTCGAATTGTGCTTGTCCTTTTAAGCTTAGCCATTTTGTAATAGCTGCTGTTGTTGTTGTTTTACCATGGTCAACGTGTCCGATTGTACCAATGTTAACGTGTGGCTTACTTCTTACAAATTTTTCCTTAGCCATATTTAAAATCCTCCTTATTTTTATTTTATTAATTTAAAACATTAATAACTATTTAAGACTATTGCTAAATTTAATTTTATTCATTAGCTATGGTGTTTATTACTAATTGATTAAATTTAGTATTTACATTCTATATCATTTTACTAAAAAATGCAAGTCTTATTCATTTTTTATTTTAATTTCAGTTTAATTACTTTAGCTTAAGCTCCAATATACATTCTTCCACATTTGCTTCGAGGTTTCGCTATTCGCGAAAACTCTCGCTCGCTGCCACTCCGCTCCGGAGTCGCCTGCGTTCGCTGAAATGCTCCAGAACATATATTGGAGCTTATTCAAGTCAAAGCACTGTAAAATTTGAAATTTTCAATAAATTAGTCTTGTTTCTTTGTTCTTGAAGAAACTATTTGGTCTAAGATAGATTTTGGTACTTCTTCATAGTGAGAAGGTTCCATTGAATATGTTCCTCTACCTTGTGTTTTTGAACGTAAGTCTGTTGCATAACCAAACATTTCTGAAAGTGGAATAAATCCTCTTATTATTTGGTTACCACTTCTTGCTTCCATTCCTTCCATTCTACCACGTCTAGCATTTATATCTCCAATAACATCTCCCATGTATTCTTCTGGAACTGTTATTTCAACTTTCATGATAGGCTCTAGTAAAACAGATTTTGCTTGTCTACAACCTTCTTTGAAAGCCATAGATGCTGCTACTTTGAATGCCATTTCTGAAGAGTCAACTTCGTGATATGAACCATCAACTAATGTTGCTTTGAAGTCTATAACTGGATATCCTGCTAGAACACCACTCATAGCTGCTTCTCTCATTCCTTCTTCTACTGGTTTTATATATTCTTTTGGTACAGCACCACCAACGATTTTGCTTTCAAATTGAACACCTGAACCTGGCTCTAATGGTTCCATTTCAAACCATACATCACCATATTGTCCGTGTCCACCAGATTGACGAACGAATTTACCTTGTACTCTAACCTTATTTCTAATTGTTTCTTTGTAAGAAACTTGAGGTTTACCTACTGTACATTCAACTTTAAATTCTCTCTTTAATCTGTCTACGATAATGTCTAAGTGTAATTCACCCATACCTGCTATAATTGTTTGACCTGTTTCTTGGTCTGTCCATGTTTTGAATGTTGGATCTTCTTCTGCAAGTTTTGCTAAAGCAACACCCATTTTTTCACTATTTGCCTTATCTTTTGGCTCAATAGCTATATCTATAACTGGTTCAGGGAATTCCATTGATTCTAGTATAACTGGGTGATCTATATCACATAGTGTATCACCTGTTGATACATCTTTTAAACCAACTGCTGCTGCAATATCTCCAGCATATACTTTTTCAACGTCTTGTCTATGATTTGCATGCATAAGTAGAATTCTACCGATTCTGTCCTTTTTATCCTTTGTAGCATTTAATATTGTAGAACCTGTTGTAATTGTTCCTGAGTAAACTCTAAAGAAACATAGTTTTCCAACGAATGGGTCTGTCATAATTTTAAATGCTAAAGCTGAGAATGGTTCTTTATCATCAGTCTTTCTATCTACTTCATTTCCTGCTTCATCAATACCTTTGATTGGTGGAATATCTAGTGGAGATGGTAAATAGTCTACAATAGCGTTTAATAACTCTTGTACACCTTTATTTTTGTAAGATGAACCACAAGTTACTGGTACTAATGTATTAGCAATTGTTCCTTTTCTAAGACCTTTTTTGATTTCTTCCTCAGTTAGTTCTTCACCTTCTAAGTATTTCATCATTAATTCATCGTCTTGTTCAGCAACTGCTTCTACCATTTCTGCTCTATATTTTTCTGCGTCTGCCTTCATATCTTCAGGAACGTCTGTTTCTTCAATTTCTTTTCCTAAATCATCTTTGTGAATGAAAGCTCTCATTTTTATTAAGTCAACTATCCCTTGGAAATTATCTTCAGCTCCTATTGGAAGTTGAATTGGAACAGGATGACATCCTAGTCTTTCTTTCATTTGGTCAACACAACCATAGAAGTCAGCACCTGTAATATCCATTTTATTTACATATGCCATTCTAGGTACTTGGTATTTGTCTGCTTGTCTCCAAACAGTTTCTGATTGTGGTTGAACTCCACCTTTTGCAGCTAATACTAAAACTGCACCATCAAGAACTCTTAAAGATCTTTCAACTTCAACTGTAAAGTCAACGTGACCTGGTGTATCGATAATGTTTATTCTATTACCTAACCAGTGACATGTTGTAGCAGCTGATGTAATTGTTATACCTCTTTCTTGCTCTTGAACCATCCAGTCCATAGTAGCAGCACCGTCGTGAACTTCACCTATTTTATGTGTTCTACCAGTATAGAAAAGTATTCTTTCCGTTGTGGTAGTTTTGCCCGCATCTATATGGGCCATAATTCCTATATTTCTTGTTTTTTCTAAAGGAAATTCTCTTCCGTCTCCGGCCATATATTTTTCCCCTTTCTGTTAAGATTTTGTTTTAAGCAACCTGCTTAAATATTTTTATGCAATTACTATTTTCAAATAATTTATTAAAACGTTTGCGTTTTGCAAATGTTTTAATATTATTAGAATTTGTAGTGAGCGAAAGCTTTGTTAGCTTCTGCCATTTTATGCATATCTTCTTTCTTCTTGAATGCTCCACCATTGTTTGCTATAGCATCTAGTATTTCTGCTGCTAGTTTTTCAGACATTGTTTTTTCATTTCTTGTTCTAGCATATTTTACTAACCATCTTAAACCTAATGTTTGTCTTCTTTCAGGTCTGATTTCTAGTGGAACTTGGTATGTTGCACCACCAACTCTTCTTGCTTTAACTTCAAGAACTGGCATTACATTATTTAAAGCTTCTGTGAAAACTTCTAATGGGTCTCTTCCAGATTTTTCTTTTATAATGTCAAATGCATCATATACTATTTTTTGTGCAACTGTTTTCTTACCATCAAGCATAACATTGTTGATTAATTTTGTAACAACTTTGCTGTTATACATTGGGTCTGGTAATACGTCTCTTTTTGCTATAAATCCTTTTCTTGGCACTATTCTTCCCTCCTTATTATTATTTGATGTAAACCTTACATCTAGGTACTCTGAAACG
Organism: uncultured Clostridia bacterium; assembly: GCA_944392425.1. GTDB lineage: Bacteria > Bacillota > Clostridia > TANB77 > CAG-508 > CAG-793. Next base: position 46,666 of record CALXWM010000002.1, on the reverse strand, counting down.
TAAACATCTTATTGTAATACTTAATTTTAGTTTGTATTACGATTTTGCATTTTAAATGCAAATATTGTTCCGTTTCCGCATAGTGCAATCTATGTATAATTTAAGTCCTAAATTATCAATTATTGCACCTTGCTTGATTTGCTAATCTAAATATTGCTTGGCTTTTTTATTATTAAAAAAGCTTTAATATTTGACCAAATTTAAAATAAATTTTAATTTTATTTCTTTGGTTTCTTTGCACCATATTTAGATCTAGCTTGCATTCTGTCTTTAACACCTGCTGTATCAAGTGTTCCTCTTATAATGTGGTATCTAACACCAGGTAAATCTTTTACCCTTCCACCTCTAATTAGAACAACGCTGTGTTCTTGTAGGTTGTGTCCTACACCAGGAATATAAGAAGTAACTTCATAACCATTTGAAAGTCTAACCCTTGCTACCTTTCTTAAAGCTGAATTTGGCTTTTTAGGTGTAACAGTTTTTACAACTGTGCAAACTCCTCTTTTTTGTGGAGATCTTGCTGATGTTTCTCTATTTTTCATAGAGTTGAATCCATGTTGTAAAGCTGGTGACTTTGATTTTGCTTTTGATGATTTTCTTCCTTTTCTTACTAATTGATTAATTGTTGGCACTTAAATTTCACCTCCTGATTTAATTTTTAGAATATTTTGCCTGCCTAAATGAATTAAATTATATTATTTAATTCATTTTGCAAAGTCAAAATAATACTGTTACTTGAAGAGCCTATAATGGCATCTTAAATAACAGTATTATTTTACCATGATTTTTACTTAAAGTCAATGGATTTTTTATTGTTTTTTGGGCTTTAAGTTTCAAATTATCTTTCGCCTTCTTGTTCTTGATTCTGCAATTGTTCAAGCATTTCTGTATTATCACCCTGTACTAATTCTATTTTTCCTTCTTTATTTTCCTCTAGTTCAGTAGCATCTACCCAACCATATACATTGAATATATTATGATTTGTATCAGCAACTTGTATAGCTACCATTTCACGATTGCCATCTTCATTTAGTATTTTTTCTAGTTCTTCCATACTCATTCCTTGAGATTGTGCATAGTCTTCCCAAGTTTGTTCATTAGATGTCAACAATATTTCGTCGTCATTTACAATTGCTCTATTATACACGTTTACAACCGTATCTTGTGATAATGTTCCTCTTTTTCCTTGGCCTAATGAATTTTCTGTATATTCTAAGCCTGATGGTGCAAGGTATTGTCTATCTTCTGAACCTGTTGTTAATTCATTACCACTATGTTGTACTAGCACATCATCAGCTTGCTCTTCGGCCTCTTGTTGCTGTGCCAAAGCTTCTTGCAATGCTTGTTGTTCTTCTGCTTCTCTTTGAGCTTCTAGTTCAGCTTGTTTTTGAGCCTCTTCTTGAGCTTGTTTTTCTAATTGAGCCTTTGTATATGCATTATATATCGCAACTCCACCTGCTCCAGCTATTGTAAGTGCTAATCCTACAGCTCCAGCTTTTAATAAAGTTTTCTTTGGATCTTTTAATTTTTGTTTCTTTGTTGAAGGTTTGTTTCGTATGTTTCTTATAGTTTTTATTGGATGTTTAATTGATTCTATAAGTTCTTCTCTTTTATGTTTTTTATCTTCTTTTTGTAATTCTTGTATACGTTCACTTTCTTTTAATGCCTCTTCTTTTTGTTTTAGAATTTCTGGTGAAGCATTCATATAGAATGTGTTATCTACCATTTCAGGTAAAATATAGTTTTTATTAAATAATCTCATAAACCATAATTTAATTTTTTGAAATATGTTTAGCTTTGGGGTAAGTATAGCTTTTTGTATAACTGAGTCTGCTTTTGATGGTCCAAACTCCCCATAATCGTCTTTTTGAGATGTTTTTGCCCATTCTCCCATGGCTACTGGGTCAATGTTGCTATCATTTATCTCTGTAGTTTCACTTTCTATTTTAGAATGTATTTTTTCCGCAAGAGCTGCTTTTTCTGCTTCACTTTTTTCAGGTATAGGTGTTCCAAGTGTTGCTAAAAATTCTGGTTCTGTCATATTTTTAAGCATTACTCTTCCATTTTCATCTAATATGTAATTGCCATTTTTATCTATTAAAGGAACTGACCAATCACCATTTTCTTGAGCATTTTCGTATTTTGATTTTTCTTCATCCATTTGAGCTTTGACGATTTTCCAATCTTGCCATTTACCTGTTAGTTGATTGTAAAATTTGTTTGAATCCCTTACTTCATCTGGTATTTGATTCCAAGAATTTGTTTTCATAACCCAATATGCTTCTAGCACATGTTTGCCTATTGTTTCAGCCTTAGTAATGTTTTCGGTATTAGGTTCGTAATTATATATTATCCCATTTTCATCTTTAAATTTTATAATCGGTGCTTTTGAAGTATCTACGACCTCCCATTTGTCTGATTCTTTCATATATGTTGGTCTAGGTATATTAGTGGTTGAATTTAATTCTGCACCTTGATTAGGCTGAGCTGTTATTTGCTCTGCTTGTCTTTCTTCTGCTAGTTTTCTAGCTGCTGATGCTAATACTGAAGCTGCATTATTCATTGCAGTGTTTCTCTCTTCTTCAGCTTCTCGCATTATTGTGTCCATGCCTCTGCTTCTTAATGTAGTGTCATTCCATATTCTGTTCATTTCTTGATTTTGTATTATCTTATTAGAAACTTCTCTGTCAATCTTTTCAACCTGTATAGCGCCAAATTGCTTAGTTCTCATATTTCTAAGGTCTTCACTTTCTCTAATTGCATTTTGCAAGAAAGCTCTTCTTTGACTCTTTTGTTCCTCTGCCATTGTTGTATTAGCCTCTAATTCATCTAAATCTCTTTGATATGATTGAACTAAATCGCTTGCTAATGTTATTTCTTCATTTACAACATTAAGCATTGCATCCAATTCTTCATTAGTATAAATTCTATTTACATCTATTGTTCTAGGCATAGATATCCTCCTTTTATTTTTAATCATAAGTTTATTATAGCACATTTTCATAGGTGTTTCAAGATTATGTTAATTTTTTTGCTATATATTAATCTATCTTGAATATAAATTTACAATAATCACAAAAAATATGCAATAGAATTATTAAATTTGTAATATAAATTTAATATTCTATTGCTAGTAAATGTTGTTTTTTATATTCGCTGTTTTTAGCTTTACGCCCTAAAATTTATTTAATTCTTCAATTTTCTTAAGGGCTCTTTTGCTTAAACTTTCATATCTCTTCTTTTTATCTTTTATTTTTTCTCCTTCTAGAGGTGGTAAAATTCCAAAGTTTGCATTCATTGGTTGAAAGTTATCTTTTGGTGTTGAAATATAATCCGCGAGTGCTCCTATCATTGTTTCTTTTGGTAACGTAATCTTTCCTATAATTTTTGTACCACTTGTAGGTTCGCATTCTTCTATTTTATAATTTACGTTTTCTACGTTTGAAACATTAATTTTAGCTTTGCTTTCTACTAATTCTTTGCTAGAATTATTATACTTTTTTACAGCGTTTAAACTAGCTACCAATCCAGATGAAATCGACTCAACATAGCCTTCTACACCTGTTATTTGTCCTGCAAAATATATATTTGTTTTTTTCTTTAAATTGTATGTATTATCCAATAATTCTGGTGAATTTATAAAAGTATTTCTATGCATTACACCATACTTTACAAATTCTGCATTCTTTAGCCCTGGTATCATTGAAAATACTCTTTTTTGTTCACCATATTTTAAATTTGTTTGAAAACCCACCATATTATATAGTGTTCCGTCAGAGTTATCTTGCCTTAATTGTACAACTGCATATGGTCTTTTACCTGTTCTAGGGTCGTCAAATCCTACTGGTTTTAGTGGACCAAATCTTAATGTTTCTATTCCTCTTTTAGCCATTACTTCTACTGGCATACAGCCTTCAAATATTTCTCCTTTTTCGAAATCATGAAGTGTTACTACTTCTGCATTTATTAGTTCTTGAACAAAATTTTCATACTCTTCTTTATTCATTGGTAAATTAATATAACTATTAGTGTTTATTCTATCTTCTTTTTTATTATCTAAAGAGCCTCTACTAATATTGGTATTTACTTTGTTGTAATTTTCAATTCTATTATGCCATTCTTCAAGCGTTTCATCTTTTTTCTTTTCTTGCTCATATCTATCCCCATAAAAAGCAATGTTAAAATCTATGCTGTCTTTTTCTATAATTGGAGCTGCTGCATCGTAAAAATGCAAATCATTTTCTCCAGTCAACTTTTTTATTCCTATGGATAATGAATCAGATGTAAGTGGTCCGGTTGCTATTATTGTTATTGCATCTTCATTTATTAGGTCTTCAAAAAAGATTGGATTTACATTTGTTTTTTCATTTTCATCAGTTATTGTCTCATCATATTTGCTTACTACCTCTTTGTTTATCACTTCTATATTAGGATTATTTTTTAAATTTTCTGTAACTTTTTTAGCAAACTCTTCTCTATCCACTGCCAAAGCTTGCCCTGCTGGAACTGCTGTATCATCTGCAATTTTTATAAGTAAAGAATCTAGTCTTCTTAATTCCTCTTTTAGCAATCCACAGGCATTTGTAAGCAAATTTGACTTAAAAGAATTACTACATACTATTTCAGCAAAATTACTATTAGAATGTGCTGGTGAAAACTTTACTGGCTTCATTTCATATAGTCTTACTTTTATTCCTCTTTTTGCTATTTGGTATGCCGCTTCGCTTCCAGCTAAGCCTGCGCCTATTATATTAATGTAATCTTCCATTTTGATTAACTTCCTTTCTTTTTAATAAAAGTTCCAATATATGTTCTCGAACATTTCAAGTGAGCGTAGGCAGCGGGCATACTTAAAGTTTGCAATATGGTTTATCTGCCGAGTGGAACGTGCGAGCTGGAGCGAATAGCGACCCGCGAAGCGAAATGAGAGAGAATGTATATTTGAACTTACTATTTAATGCTATATGATGATTTATTAAAAGCAACGGATCTATTCAAATAAATCCATAATCTCATCTTTAGACAACTTACTAATAAATGTTTCATTCATTGAAAGCATATCTTCTGCAAGTTTCGCCTTTCTTTCTTGCAAATTATATATTTTTTCCTCAATTGAATTTTTAGTAATTAATTTGTATACTTGAACATTTCTTTTTTGACCTATTCTATATGTTCTATCTGTTGCTTGATTTTCAGCAGATAAATTCCACCATGGGTCATAATGTATTACCATATCAGCGCCAATTAAGTTAAGACCTGTTCCACCAGCTTTAAGAGAAATTAAAAACACTTTTATATCGTCATTATTGTTAAATTCGTTTACTAAATCCATTCTATCTTCTACTTTTGTTTGTCCTGTTAATTTAAAATATTTTATATTCTCTTTTTCGAATTCTCTTTCTAAGTAAGTAAACATAGATGAGTAGCCTGAAAATAGTAAAATTTTGTGTCCACCATTTATTGCATCCTTTACTATTTCCATACATTGATTTAGCTTGCTACTTTCTCCTTCATAATTTTCTATAAACAATCCCGGATGACAACATATTTGTCTTAACCTCATAAGTAAAGCTAGTATTTTAATTTGACTATTAGCTATGCCATTTGCTTCAATTTCTTCTTTAGCCTGCTTTTTAGCACTTTGCATATATGATAAATATATTTTTAATTGTTCACCTGTCATTTCATTATTTAGCACAGTAATTGTTTTTTCAGGAAGTTCTGTAAGTACGTTTTCTTTTATTCTTCTCAAAATAAATGGTTCAATCATACTTTTTAATTTTGCCATAGCCTCTTTGTCTTCGTCTTTACTTATTGGTGTTTCATAAAGTATTTTAAATTTATTGTATGAGTATAAATATCCTGGCATTATAAAGTCAAATATTGACCATAATTCTGAAAGTGAGTTTTCTATTGGCGTACCTGTTAATGCAAATTTTGTATCTGCATTAATTTCCTTTATTACTTTTGCATTTTGGGTATTATTATTTTTAATATATTGAGCTTCATCAGCTATAATATATCTAAAATTGTAGTTTTTCTCTTTATATAAATTAATATCTCTTTTTAACAAATCATATGATGTTATAACTATGTCATAATCAGGAATATTATTTATAATGTTTTCTCTTGCCTTTGAATCTCCACTAATTACAACAGTTTTAAGACTTGGTGTAAATTTGCTTGCCTCTTCTTTCCAGTTTAGAGTAAGTGAGCTTGGGCATACAACCAAAACTGGTTTTCTTTCTTCTTCATTAGTATTTTCAACATAAGACATTATAACTGCTAATAGTTGAATTGTTTTTCCAAGACCCATGTCATCTGCTAAAATTCCACCCAATTTATATTCATCCAAAGTTTTTAACCAGTCAAATCCCACTTGTTGATATTCTCTTAGGTTCGCTTTGAGTCCTTTTGGCAATACAAATTTATCTGAAATTTGCCTATTATATACATCATCTATAAGTTGTCTATAAGATTCTCCCTTTTTAACAACAATATTTTCGTTCTTTTTAAGGATTTTGTCTAAGTACATTCCTCTATATATAGGAAGTTTTAACTCTCCGCTAATTAATTCCTCATAACTTGCATTGGTACTGTCTGAAATTTTATCTAGTATATCCATTGTTTCTGAATTTTCTAAGTCAACAAACTCACCATTTTTTAAACGATGATATCTCTTTTTTAGTTTGTATTTTCTCATTATTTCAGCAATTTCTTTTCTGTCTATATCTATATTCGATAAATCTATACTAAGCAAATTATTCTCAATTTTAACACCAATTGAGTTGATTTTTGGTCTCATTATTTGCTTATTTCTAAAATCTTCAGTTGCCAAAACTTCGAATTTTGAAACATATTCTTCTATACCTTTTTGTAAGAAATTGAATATATCATCATCTTTTACAAGCACCAGCTTATTATTTCTTTGGTCATACATAAATCCAGATTTACTGAACATATCTAATGCTTTTGATTCCTCTACAGCATTTCTTGGAATTTTTTTATCTACTTGCTCAAATGGGCTAAATTCAAAGTCATCATATATAAATTTTAAATCTGCTGTAATATAATTTTTCTTATTGTAATCTAAGAAAACTTTAACCTTCAATTTTTTAGGTAAATATTCAGATAATTCTTCACTATCTACATTATTTATATTTACCTTGTCTTTCATAAGTGGCATGATTAATGAATAAAAGTCGGCAAATTCATCTTTTCTAAGAATAATTTCCTTTGTAAAATTAACTTTAAATGTGTTAAGTAATTTTATTACAGTCTTTTCAAAATCCTTTGAACATTTATACATTTTATCATCTTGCCAAAAGTATGCATATTCTTTACCTTCTACAATAACATAATTGAAAACATCTATATTAGTAGCAAGCGCATAATCTGTATCATTTTTATTTTTTAGTTCAAACTTTATATCAGGTTCGTTATCCACAAATTGTACACTTTCTGTGGAATAATCGCCATATATTTCTATTGTTTTCTCTTTTAAAATTTTGAAAAATTCATCTAAACCTGTATTAGACAAAACAATATATGCCTTATCTAGTGGAGTAGTATAATATCTATCTTCTGCTTCATTTGCATATTTTATTATTTCTGCATATTTTAAAATAAAATCTAAAATTGGAAGGCTTTCTTCCTCAAAATTCTCCCTAACATGCACAAATTCTAGTTTTGCGCCATATTTATAGCTTTCGGCATTTTGCATTCTAGTATAAAATTCAGTTAAATCCTTTATTTTATACATTTGCTTATTGCCTATTCTAACTTCTAATCTAAAAGTTTTTAAATTATCTTTATATATTAATCTTGGCTCAATTTTTACTTTTTCTGAATATACCAAATTTCCTTTTTCATCATTTTGCTCATCTAGGTAAAATGAATTTATCATCTGTCTATAAATTCTATATTTTTCATTATTTTGATTTTTACTATGAGTATTTTTTATTGCATTTGTTTGATTTTTAATAATTTGAATATATGATGGGTTACTATTGAATTCTAAAGCGGTTGCTAAAATATGCTTACATGTACCATATGTTGATTCGTAATCTGGACATGTACAGTTTAAATTTTCTATTTCTCCATTTTTTACTTCTATATATGTGTGGTAAGTGTCATTTTTTCCCTTAACTTCTGCATGAATCGAAAAATTATTTGAATTTTCATAATTAACTTTTGTGATTTTAACATTATTATTTGATTTAATATCATTTGCTTTTTCTGCTCTTTTGTTTCCCGCCGAAATCTCTAGTTCATGTAAAACCTCATCATTTACAATCATTTTATTACTCCCCACTAAAATTATGATTTTTATAATAACTAAGACTATTTTTATTTAATAATTTCATTTTTTTAAGTGTATTAATATGTTTATAATATGCAATTTTTCGTCACTCAAACTAGTATTATATTATACTACAAAATTCAAGATTTCACAAGGGGATTTTTAAAAATAATTATGCAAATATTTTGTGTAAACCTATAGACTTGTATGACAATATATGGTAAAATATAAGTGCCTCCGGAGGTAGGAAGGAGGCATTTATGAATAGTTTGATAAAATTAGTTGCTCTCATTATTGTGTATGCTATCATACATAAAGATGAAGAGAACTAAAGAGGAAAAAGCTAGGAGTTCGCAGCTCCTAGCTTTTTTGGCCTCTATGATAATTTGATAAAATATTGCTATAATTATTATACAAATTTTTCCTATTGTTGTCAATAGCAATTTTCAAATTATTTATTTGTCATTTCTTCTTTTGCAAGAAGTTCATTCCATCTTTTATCTACTTCTTCTTGGAATTTTTCTATCATCCACTCATTCCCTGGTTTAAACATATGTTTAAATCTCTTTTGTGGTTTTAAAAATTCCTCAACTGGTAGTTTTTTAGCTGGTTTATATGTTATATGATATACACCATCTACAACTTCATACATTGGCCAGTAGCATGTTTCTACTGCTAATTTATTAAGTTTCATTAAATCCTCTGTTGGATATCCCCAACCTCTAGGACATGGAGCAAGTACATTTAAGAATTTTGCTCCCTTTGTATATATAGCTTTTTCTGCTTTTTCATATAAATCTTTAAAATTCATATATGCAGCAGTTTGAGCTACATATGGTAAATGATGAGATACCATTATTTCTGTTAAATCTTTTCTTACTTGCATTTTTCCAGGAATAACTGTTCCTGCTGGTGATGTTGTTGTATCTGCAAATTGTGGTGTTGCAGATGAACGTTGAATACCTGTATTCATATATGCACCATTATCATAACATACATATGTCATATCATGACCTCTTTCCATTGCACCTGAAAGAGCTTGAATACCTATGTCATATGTTCCACCATCTCCACCAAAGCAAATGAATTTTGTATTTTCACCTTCTGGTAATTTTCCTTGTTTTTTTAATGATTTATATGCAGCCTCTGCACCTGAAGCTGTTGCTGCTGCACATTCAAATGCAGTATGAATATATGAATCTGTCCAAGATGTGTATGGATAAATACAAGTTGAAACTTCCATACAACCTGTTGCATTAGACACAACTACATGGTCTTCTGGATGTACTGCTCTTAGTATCATTCTTGCTACTGGTGGAGCACCACAACCTGCACACATTCTATGTCCTTCTGAAAACCTTGATGGTCTATTTGCTACTACTTCTTTTACATTATACATAGTTTTTTATTTCCTTTCTATATAATTTTATTTGCTCTTTAAACCTAAAAATCTATAAGGATTACTCATATCTTTTAGATTTTGTAAATCGCTATATACTGTTTCTATTTGACTTTCTGTTACATCTCTACCACCAATACCATAGCAATAATCTATTGTTGGTACATTCATATTTAATGTGTACATAGCTGATGTAACATCTTCATATAATGGTCCACCTGTTAGATTTAAGATTGGTGTTTTATCTAGTATTGCAACTGCTTTGGCTTTAGACAAAGCTTTGGCAATTTCTTCGCCTGGGAATGGTCTAAATACTCTTATTTTTAGAAGACCTGCTTTAACACCATTTGCTCTTAATCTATCAATAACATTTTTAACAGTTCCTGCTGTTGAGTTCATACAAACAACAACATATTCTGCATCTTCCATTTTATATTCTTCAAATAAGTCATATTTTCTGCCTGTTAATTTTTCAAAATCTTTTGCTACATCTAATATAACTTGTTTTGCATTTTTCATAGCTTCCCATTGTTGTCTTTTATGTTCAAATAGATATGGTTGTAAATCCATAGGTCCCATAGATATTGGATTTTTTCTATCTAATAAATAATGTTCTGGTTTATATGTTCCTACAAATTTTCTAACTTCTTCTGTTTCTATTAATTCTATATTTTCAATAGAATGAGAAGTTATAAATCCATCTTGGCATACCATAAGTGGTAGTAGTACATCTTTATTTTCAGCTATTCTATGAGCCATTACCATATTATCATATGCTTCTTGGTTTGTTTCTGAAAATAGCATTATCCATCCACTATCTCTTACTGCCATTGCATCTGAATGGTCACTGTGTATATTAAGTGGTCCTGAAATTGCTCTGTTTACTAGTGCCATAACTATTGGTAATCTCATACTAGAAGCAATTTGTACCATTTCCCACATATATTCTAGACCATTTGCTGATGTGGCTGTCATGGCTCTAGCTCCTGCTGCTTCAGCACCTATACAAGCACTCATTGCACTATGCTCACTTTCAACTGCAACAAATTCTGTATCAACTTCTCCATTATCTACATATGTAGAAAAATATTGTGGAATTTCTGTTGAAGGTGTTATAGGGAAAGCTGCTACAACATCTGGATTTATTTGTTTCATTGCAAATGCTGTTGCTTCATTTCCACTTAGTCTTTCTCTAATACTCATATTATTTTCCCTCCTCTTCCATTGTTATTGCTCCAAATGGGCATACTTTGCTACATACTCCGCATCCTTTGCAAAAGTCGTAATTAAAATCTTCTCTTTTTTGTTCTTTATTTACTGGAATAGAATTCTCAGGGCAAACTGGGAAACATAATCCGCATTGTTTGCATTTATCTGGATGAAATACTGGTTTCATACTTCTCCAATCACCAGTTTTAAATGTTTTAGAATTTCCGGCATCATAAATTGTTCCACCTTCGGTCATATCTTGCCAAGGTGTGTTATTATTTATTTCCATCGCATTTTTCCTTTCTAAGTGGTATTATTTCCACTTTTACACTTTTTTATTGAATCTTTTTAACTTCTTTTAAAGCTACTTCTACTGCTTGCATATTTCCTGGAATAACCTCAGGCTTTTTAGCAAATTTATGTTTAAAAGAACTTTGCATATCATTTAAAAATTCTTCGTCTGTCATTATACCTGTAACTTTAACTATTGCTGCAAGCATTGGTGTATTTGGAAAGTATTTTCCTAATGCATCTACTGAAATTTTTCTTGCATCAATTGTATAAACACTACCATTATATCCTTTTAATAATGGTTTTATTTCATCGATTGTTTTTGTTGTGTTAATTAATATTGCTCCATCTTCTTTTAAGCCAGATGTAACATCTACTGCTGAAAGAAGTGTATCGTCAACTACTACAACATAATCAGGTTGATAAACATTACTATGTACTCTGATAGGTGTTGTACTTATTCTGTTGTATGCAGTCATTGGTGCTCCCATTCTTTCTGGTCCATATTCAGGGAACCCTTGAATATATTTACCAGTATTGAAGGCTGCATCAGCTAATAATAATGAAGCTGTTTTTGCTCCTTGGCCACCTCTACCGTGCCATCTAATTTCAATTAAATCCTTCATTAATTGCCTCCTTTATTTTTTCTAATATTGCTTTGTCTTTTGTACACACTTAGTATATATTTAAAATGTTTTGTTGTCAATTGAACTGACCAAAGATTTTACTTTTGGGACGGTCCTTTTCGTAAAATTTATATTCAAAGAAGTCACAATATATGTTCTTGACATTTCAGTGAGCGTAGCAGTGCGAGCATATTAAATTAATTCTAAGTAGAACTGCGTAGCGTAACGTGCAAGCTGGAGCGAATAGCGACCGCGCGGTGAAATGAGAAAGAACATATATTGTGTTTTGTAAATAAATTAATTTTTTACTAAAAGGACCGTCCCCAACGGAAAATACCACAAATTTTAAAAAAAGAAGGTCCCGAAGGACCTCCCAATGAAAAAGCTTGAAACCTTGAGTAAATTCTATATATCATAGGATTTACTGCAATCATTCTAGCACCCATCTTTGAATTTGTCAAGAGTGTTTTTTAATTTTTTCACACTCATGTAATTTTATTTTATGTATTAGTCATTGTCGATTTCTGGTGCACCAACTGGGCAAACAGAAGCACAACTTCCACATTCTATACATTGACTTTTGTCAATTACATATTTGTTTTCACCTTGTGATATGCAGTTTACTGGACAAGATGCTGCACAAGCACCACATTGTACACAAGCGTCTGAAATTTTGTATGCCATTTATTTCACCACCTTTCAGTTCTAATTTTATGTTTAATTTTATTTTTCTTTAGTAAGAAACATTTTAATGTTTGTTTTATATTGTACCTCATATGTTATTTTGATTGCAAGTTTTTTATAAGTAATCATATTTTTTACAATCATCATATATTTTACATCTCATCATCATTTGATGAGTTTATCTCCATCTTATCCATTTTTTCCATTTGTTCTAATTCCTTAAGATCTTCTTCGCTAACATCTTGTTCTACTTCTTTTTTGCCATCTTTTATTACTTTTACATCTAATGCATTATATTTTTTATAATAGAAGTTGTCTTCTTCGTCCTTTAGTTTGACTTTTAAGATTTCATTTAAAACTTCTATGCCTTCTACTGTACCCTCGCCTTCATCTGTGCTTACTATTGCTCCAAGTTTAGGCAATTTTTTTAATTTGTCCTCATATACATTTTGCTCATATTTTAGGCAACACATTAATCTTCCGCAAGAGCCTGTAATTTTTGATGCATTTAGAGATAAATTTTGTTCTTTTGCCATTTTTATTGTTACTACATCTAGTTTTTTAAGGAATGAACAACAGCAAAGCTCTCTACCACAAGGTCCATTTCCCCCCATTCTTTTTATTTCATCTCTAACACCTATTTGTCTAAGTTCTATTCTTGTTCTAAACACACTTGCCAAATCTTTAACTAAGTCTCTAAAATCTATTCTTCCATCTGCTGTGAAATAGAATAATAGTTTTGAATTATCAAACAAGTATCTAGCTTCAACCAAATTCATTTTTAGTTTGTGTTCTTTTATTTTCTTTTGGCAAATATCAAATGCTTTTTTTTCATTTTTTAAGTTTTGCTGTTGATGTTTTCGGTCTTCTTTATTTGCTATTCTTATTATATTTTTTAAATCTTTCTTTACTTTTTCATCAGGTAAATTTCTAGAATTTACTGTTACTGTTCCATACTCTTGTCCTAAAGCAGTTTCAACTATAACTTCGTCACCATTTCTTACATCTAAATTACCTGGATCGAAGAAATATATTTTCCCTGGTTTTCTAAACCTAACTCCTACTACTTTTACCATTGTACAATCCTCCTTTCTTGCCTTTTAATATTGCTTAATCAAATAAATTATTAATTCAATAGATGTTTAAAACATTTCTGCGAACGTAGCATAAAACTGTAATGTTAATCTGTTATTTATGTAATTCTTCCCATATATGCATTAGCATATAATCCATACACATGTCATAATTATTATTCGCCATAATTTTCTTTTTAGTTTTTTCTATAATATCTATTGCTTTTGAGTATTTAATATTTTCTTTTGCTTTTTCAAAAAATATTATATTTAAAAAATCAAGCAATGTCATTATATCATCTTTTGATGAATATAACAAATCTGAATTATTTAAAACGTCTATTAAACTGTTTTTACTTAAATAATCTGCAATATTTTTTAGCTGTGCAAACATTTCTCTTTTTTCAGAAATAGTATCTGCTTTTGCAACACTACCTTCACATAGTCTTATTATATCTTGGTCGTTTGTATGTAATATTTGTGATATTTCTTCATTTGTTAAATCTTCGAATCTTATTATAACACATCTGGATTTTATTGTTTGTAACATTCTATTTTCATTTGATGCAATTAAAATAATCATTGCATATTCTGGTGGTTCTTCTAAAGTTTTTAATAAACAATTTTGGCTTTCTTCTGTCATTGTATCTGCGTCATCTATAATGTATACTTTTTTGTTTGAGCTTATAGGTTTTTCTAAAATTCTTGCTTGCAAATCACGTATTTGCTCTATTTTTATGCTTTTGCCATCTGGTACGATTATACTAAAGTCTGGATTGCTATTTGCATCAAATTTTATGCAAGAATCACAATTATCAAATTCAAGACTTAAGTTTTCACTTTCTACATTTTCTGTATTATCTCTAGTACTCCTTAATACATTGTCTTGTGCATCATAATTACTTCCAAGGCACATTACTTTTTTTGCTAAATCTTTTGCAAAAAGCTTTTTGCCCACTCCTGCTTTTCCTATAAACAAATAACTATGTGATACATTGTTAGATTTTACTGCATTTTTTAAAGATTCTTTTATTTTATTATTTCCAACTATGTTTTCAAATAATTGCATCTATTCTACCTTTCCAAACTTATTAAGAGGCCAAAACCTAATAACAACCTTGCTTTCAATTCTTTCCAGAGGTATACATCCAAATGCTCTGCAATCTTTTGAGCCTTCTCTATTATCTCCCATTGCAAATATAGTATTGTCTGGTACAACAAAATCTGTTAATACTCCTGTTGGCTCAGTTATAACATCATCTGTTAAATATGGTTCGTCTAGCTCATCGCCATTTATATAAACTTTTCCATCTTTAATTTCTACATGTTCTCCAGGTAAAGCTATTACCCTTTTTATATAACTTTCTTTGCCAATTTCCAAGACATGATATATAAATTTGCCCCACCAATTGGTTGGTTCATTATCATATTTTGCGACTGGATTGTCAATATCTTCTGCATTTAGTCCAGTAGCATTATTACTTGGGGCCTCAAATGTAATTATATCTCCTCTTTCAGGCATTTTTCCAAATGTTCTAGGTAATCTATTTAATATAAGCCTATCATTTTGTTCTAGTGTTGGCCACATTGAAGATTGTTTTACAATAGTTGGAGTGCCTACAAAGTATTTTATTAGTATCGCTATAACTACTGCAATAAGAATACAATATATCCATTCCAATATATTTTTTACTTTATCATTCATTGTATAAATTTGCCTCCAAATTACTTTGTATTATATTGGTGTTTTTTATGCTATTTATGCAAAAATTAACAATATTTATGTTATTACTTCGTATTAAAACTTGTATTTATTTCTTCTTTACAGGTATTTGTATTACAACTTCTGTACCTTCGTTGACTTTACTTTTAATATTTATACTTCCATTATTTTTTTCAATAATTTCTTTTGCTATAGATAAACCAAGGCCTGTTCCACCAAGTTGTCTAGAACGTGCTTTGTCCACTCTATAAAATCTTTCATATATTCTTTCTAAATCATTTTTTGGTATTCCTATACCTGTATCTTTTATTTTAACATATGCATCATTATGTACATAACCTACATATATATCTATCTTTCCACCATCTGGTGTATATTTAATACTATTACTTAAAATATTTAATATTACTCTCTCTATCCCATCTTTATCTGCATAAACATTAGGAACATCTGCTGTTACAAAGCAATTTACGTCTTGATTTTTTCGCTTTATTTCTATATCAAACTTCTCTTTGCAAGCCTTAGCTAATTCTCCCAAATCAAATTCAACTGGCTTATTTCTTGCTCTGTTGTTATCGTATTTTGAAAGAGTAAGCAAGTCTTGTACTAGTTTTTCCATTCTGTCAGCGTTGTCATCTATGACGTGTAAAAAGTGTTTTTCAGTTTCTTTGTCGCAATCTCCATCTAAAAGTGTTTCTGAATATCCTTTTATTGAAGTTATAGGCGTTTTTAACTCATGAGATACATCTGCCACAAATTCTTTTCGCATATTATCCAGTTTTACGTGCTCTGTTATATCTTGTATAACTACCATAACACCTGCTGGCATGTCCAAGTCATCTCTATATGGTATAAAGAACAAGCTCATTGTGCCTTGCTCATTTTCTATTTTCTTTTCTGAAGATGTCCAGCTATCTAAGTAAATTATTTTCTCCATATTTATATCAGCAAATTTACCAAATATAGATTTAAAATTTGTATCTTCTGCTTTTACTTCGAGCATTTGCTTAGCTGCTGGATTTATATATGTTACTTTTCCATCCATATTAAAAGTTATAACTCCATCTGTCATATGCTTTAGTATTGTCTCTTTTTGCTTTTTTTCACTATTTACATCTTTTAAATTTTGTTTTAGTTCATCTATTATTTCATTAAATGACTCTGTAAGTTCGTCACTTGAAGATACTGTGTCTAAATTGTTTATGTCCGCACTAAAAATTGCCTTTTTTGCACCTTTTAGCATTTTTGACATTGGTTCAATATATTTTTTTACTTCTACAATTGCTATAATTATTGTAAAAACAGAAAATAATATTAAAGCTGTTATTGACACAATTTTTATGTTAGCTACATATTCACTACCTACACCCGCATTTATTAATATACGCGAAAAATATATTGTGAAAAAGCATATAATTGCTATTGTAACAATATATAGTAGAAGTATTATTTTCATTTGAAAATTTTTCACAAATTATGCCTCCAATATACCGATTAATTTTTTATTAAGTTTTCATTTATGCTTTAGCATTAGCAAAACTAAATTATTTATACTTACAAGTTCAAGCTATTTTGACTCTATGTAATATCCTACTCCTCTTTTTGTTATAAGAATTTTTGGGTTTGCTGTATTTTTTTCTATTTTTTCTCTTATTCTTCTAATTGTTACATCTACAGTTCTAATATCGCCGTAATATTCATATCCCCATACTTTTTCTAGTAAGTCTTCTCTAGTAACAACTTGTCCAGGTTTTTGTGCCAAATATCTTAATACTTCAAATTCACGCCTTGTAAGGTCAGTGACTTTTTGTCCTCTAACTTCTACCTCGAACTTATCTAAGTCTAATTTTAAATCTCCAACCACTACTTTATTGCTTCTAATACCTGCTTGAGATAGATCATCACTTTGATCCATTTTGCGCAAATTTGCCTTAACTCTAGCAATTAATTCTCTAATACTAAAAGGCTTTGTCATATAATCATCTGCACCAATTTCCAATCCAAGTATTTTGTCTATTTCTTCTCCTTTTGCAGATAGCATAATTATAGGAACTTTACTCATTGTTTGTCTTATTCTTTTGCAAACAGTAAGCCCGTCTGCTTTTGGAAGCATGACATCTAGTAAGATTAAATCAGGATTTTGTGAAAGTGCAAGTGTTATTCCTTCTTCTCCATCACTTGCTGTCATTGTTTTATATCCTTCTTTTTCTAGGTTAAATACTAATAAATCTTGAATTGATGGCTCATCATCTACTATTAAAATTTTCTTTTTTGAATCATCGTATGTATTTGTGTTTGTTACGGTATTTTGCACAAAAGTCCCACCTTTCTATATTTCTAGCAAATTTTAGTTTCATTGCTTTAAGTGTTTTTTACTGGTTTATATTAGGTATATTTTAAGACATACACTAAGCCAATTTTCTCATAGTTATATTTATATCACAAATATGGGAATTTATCAATCAAAAAGTAAAATTTTTTTAATTTGACATAAATATGATTTTATGATATAATAAAAGGTAATCCGATTTTTATTTTAAGCAATTTCAGTCAGGAGGTTTTTGTATGACTAAGGAAATTGTATTGTGGTTAGTTTGTTGCATCGCCTTCATAATATTTTGCTCGGATTCATGTTATAACTTCATAGTAGAATTGAGAAAGAGGGAATGCAAGAAACGGAAGTTGGTCATAACAGGTCTTGGCATAATATGGTATGGGAGTTTGGCCATAGCAAATTTCACTTTATTCTTTGATACAATGTTTGGTCCAACAAATATAAACCAAATCTTCATCATTGTTTTGGGTACATGCGTAGCCATCTCTATAGCTACCATGGTTGATGTAGCACTTAAAAATTAACCGCAAACCTGGCACAGGGTTTCCTGTGCCAGGTTTTTATGTCAATATTGTCAAATAGAACCGTCCCTATTGACAAAAGCTTGAAATAAAATATTTTTAGAAAGTCGTGGCTAGGCGAACGTAGCGAACGTTGTACACACTGTATCGGCCGATACTACAATTAATAAAGTCAACGTGGTAAGCATAACTAGTATCGCTCTGTGAAGAAGACCAGTAGTTATCTTTAAGCCCAAATGTGCCAAAATAATTACTTTCTGTAATATCAAATGCTTCTCTAAAAGCTGACCATTCTGATTTTGATGGAATAAACCATCCATCAGCTATTTCTTCCTGTATTTCTTCCCAAATATCATCTACATTAGGATTATTACTATGTGCCCCCCATGGAAGATTTGGGTCATTCCATTTTAGATTTACATATTCTGTGTTTCCTCTTCCCTCTCCAAAATCATTTTCAGAACCACCGACAGTTTTATCCAATTTCCCTAATGCTGCATAATACCAACAAAAAGTTTTTCTCTCATTTATATCTTCTAGTGCCATTACATAAAATCTATCGTTTCCACTTGTCCCTTCCATTGGCGCTATTACTTTTCCCGTTCCAAAGTATGAGTCTGTATACTCTCCCTTTACATAATATTGTTTAAGTCCTGTTCCTGCTGGGATTGTATAAACTCCCCAGCCATTACTACCCCATTCTCCTCTTTCTTCTTCTCCTGCTAAATCAGCAAATATTACTCCGTCTACTGTTATTTCTCCGCTACTATCTAAATCTGCATACTATACATTTTTTGCACTTATTTGTAAGTCTTCATCTAAATTCATTCTTGTTCCTACTATTTTTTCTCCTTTTACATATGCTGTTTTTCCCATTGCTATATCTTCTGGGGTTGCTGTGGCATCTGAAGTATCTAATACTTCTAAAGTTCCAGTAATTCCTCCTATTGTTATTCCTTTTTTAATATAACTTGCAACTAAGCTTGATCCTGCATTTGCTGTTGTGGCTGAATAACTTTCACTTGCAACTTGATTGTTGTTTTTTATTATGTTTGTGGCTATTATTATGGCTATTATTACTGCAACTAGCAGTATGGCTATAAAGCCTATTATCTTTTGCTTTTTACTTAGTTTTTTCATATACTATACTTCTCCCTTCATTTTGTCTTAAGCTTTTCATTTTTGTTATTGATTTTTTTAGAACTTGTCAATCAATAGAGACGCTCCTAATTGACACAAAGCACAAAAAAACTATGCCTAATTAGACATTTTTCATACATCTAAAAAGCATAGTTTTTCTTCTATGTTCACATAAATTTATTCTATTAAATCCTACGATATATATATATATATATATACAGCCTCAAGGCTTTCAGCGATTTTCATATTTGCTATCTACCTTTCTTTTTCCTATAATAATTTTATACATTTAATTTTTATATTTGTCAATCGCTAGTTGAAATATTTTTTTAAAATTACCTTTCAATTGTGTCAATGGGGACGCCCCATTGACACGTCCCAATTGACATACTAAAATTCCACCTTTACCTCAAACTCTCCTTCATCTTTTAGTTTTATTTCATCTACTTTTTCCCCATTTAAATACATTTGAACATTATCATTATTTAAATCTAATATTTGTTTGTTTTCATCAAGATTATTATTTTTTTCTTGTTTTTCATCTTTATTGTTTATGCCTGAATTCTTTCTCTCATACTTTATATGATAATTTGCATTTTTCCATTTAAGATTAACTTCAAATTCATTCCAATCTTTAGGAACACACGGCTTTATTTTTAATTCTCCATGATAAATCTTTAAACCTAATATATATTCAGTTTGAAGTGTAAATAGCCATCCACTAGAACCTGTATACCATGTCCAGCCACCTCTGCCTGCAAATTCATTTTCACCATATATATCCGCTTCAACAACATATGGTTCAACTTTATATTTAACCATTTGTTCTTCTGTTTTGCTATGCTCTATTGGATTTATCATTTTATATATTTCCATTGCTTCTTCTGGTTTATTCAAAATCGTTTCTGCAATTGCACCCCATATAGCTGCATGTGTATATTGTCCACCATTTTCTCTCATTCCTGGTGCATATGATGCAATATATCCTGGTTTAAATTCTTCGTTTTCAAAAGGCGGTGTTAGTAATTTTACTATATTGTTTTCTTTATCTATTAAATATTTTTCCATATTTTCCATTGCTATATATTTTTTATCATTATCTCCTGCATTTGATATAACAGACCAACTTTGAGATAAGCTATCTATCTTACATTCCTTATTTACCGCACTTCCAAGAACTTTTTCATCATCTGTGGTTGCTCTTTTATACCATCTGCCATCCCAACCTACTGTATTTAGATTCTTTCTTAATTTTTCTGCAATTTCCATTAGTCTTTCATATTCATCAGATTTTTCGTCTGTATCTATATTTTTCACATCCACATTTTTCTTTTCTGCAAGCATTGCTATAGTTGTTTCTTTATTTGCATATCTTGTTATATATTTTGAGTATTCAGCAAATTTTATTAAAATGGAGTATAAGAAAAAACCTAACCAAATGCTTTCTCCTTTTCCTTTTATTCCTACTTTGTTCATACCATCATTCCAGTCACCACCTTGAATTTTTGGGAAATATTCAAAATTTAAAGATCTATTTATGGCTCTCATGCAATGATGGTATATGCTTTCTTTTTCCTTTCCATTTTTAAAATTAAACATAAAATCATGCTCATTTTCTTTCAGCGTTCTTCCCTCTAAATACTCTGTTTCTTCATTTAGTATTCTAAAATCTCCAGTAAAATCTATATATGTGACGACTGCATATGGTAACCACAAAAGGTCATCACTATATCTTGCTCTAATTCCTAAATTATTAAAGTTATGCCACCAATGAAGTACATCTCCTTCTTTAAATTGATGTTTTGCATGCAATAATATTTGATTTTTTAATATATCACTATCTATATATTTCAAGTTCATTGCATCTTGCAATTGATCTCTATATCCAATTGCTCCACCTGATTGATAAAATCCTGTTTTTGCAAGCTTTCTTGATGCCATAGTTTGATATATTGTCCAACCATTTTGCATAATGTTAAACGATTTTGATGGCGTTTTTGCTTCCACAATTTTGACTTTATCCATCCAATATTTTTTTACTTCTTCTAAAGCTTTGCTATCTTTTTGTAAATATTTACTTGCATTTTCCATACAAGCAGTTTCTGTTTCTTCTGTGCCTAATATTATTGTTACTTCTTTAGTTTCTAAAGAGTCTATTTCAACATTTATTTCTACTAAATTGCCGTTATATATTATTTTTTCATTACTTGTTATATATGCGTAAGTTTTTGGATTTACATTGTTTTTTACAAATAACAAATTATAATTTTCTTTATACAAATAATTTATAAATTTATCTTTTCTTTCTCCAAGCACAAAATCTACATCATAAAATATTTTTATTTTTTTCTTATTTAAACTTGTGTTCTTCAAGCTTAATTTGCTAATTTTTAAACTATCTTTAATTGGAACAAATACAGTTAGTTCTTCTTCTATATCTTTATATATGTGTTGGTATTTTGAATATCCAAACCCATAAGTTATGTGGTAGTTTCCTGTGTCAGGCAAAACATTTGGGCTAATTCCAAAAGAATTATTTATTATCTGGCTTGCATGCTTTTTATCGTCCATAGATATTTGATTTGAGCTAACTACTTCTCCATCTTTTTCATTCATTTCCTGCATTATAATTACTTCTGATGGTTTGTCTAAATAAGCATCATTTGAAAACTCTGTTATTCTATTCATTTTGCAATTTTTGTACCAAGTGTAACCACCCAAACCTTCTGTAACTACTGTTCCAAACTTATCATTTGCCATTATATTGCACCATACAGCAGGTGTTTTTTTATTTTTGTTTACTATTATGTGATACTCATTACCATCTTGTGAAAATCCTCCATATCCATTAAAATATAATAATTTACTTGTATCAAATTCGACATTTTTTTCTGAGTCTTCATGTTTTAATATTAGTCCTTTAAAGTCTTTTTTAGATTTTGGTTTTAATTGTTCATTATTTTTCTCCATTAAATTACTTGAATATTTTGCTCCAATATTTTTAGTATCATTACTATTTTTATTTTTCATTTGAATAGATATAGAGCCTAACTTTGAGTCTAGTATTAAATTTGCTCTTGCTTCTAACACTCTTTTGTCTTCAGTTGGAATGTTAATTAATGTTTTGAATTTACTTGTAATTTCATTTTTGGACAAAACAACAATATCTGCTACAATATTTTTCATATCTAAATATTCTTTTACTTTTGATATTTCATTTAATAAATAGGTATCATTATTATCTCTTACTTTGACTAATAATATTGGACTATCTCCTGAAATACCATATTTCCATAGCTTTTCATTAGATAAGTCTAAACTAATAGCGTATTCTTTATGGTCTGGGAATAGTAATTCTTTAATTATTTTTTGATAAATATCTATATCTTTTCCTTTAACATCCAAAAATCTTGCCTCTGCAAAACTGTGATTTTTTGATAAATCAAAAATTGTATTTAATCTTTCTGATTTAGTATATTCTTGTAAATTATTTACCGCTTCTTCTCGGCTATCTCCCGCCGAGTTTATTAGATATACATCTTTTACTTCATCAGGATTTATATTTACAAGTCTTCGCATTGCTACAATAGGATTAATTGTTTGACCTATTTTTTTAGATAGCCCAATTGAATTTTGTATTGTTTCAGGAATATTTGAATTCATATTTTTAAAATCTTTATTTATTTTATCTTCGTAATTGCTAATTAAAGCTTTATTTTCTGTCTCGAAATTTCCTCTTTCTACAAATTTTTCTTTATCTATTTCAAATTCTAAATCACCTTCATCATAAACTAAATTTGTTGCTATAAAAGTTTTTTGTCTCTTTTCCTCTCTACGTCTTCTAGTTAATAATATTCCCTCATCAAGTTTCTCATAATCTATAAACATTTTATTAAAAGTTGGGTGAGCATAAAATCCTTTAAAATCTGCAAGCAATATGTCCATATAGCTTGTTACTTCTA
This sequence comes from uncultured Clostridia bacterium, assembly GCA_944392425.1. Taxonomy (GTDB): domain Bacteria; phylum Bacillota; class Clostridia; order TANB77; family CAG-508; genus CAG-793. Next base: position 23,401 of record CALXWM010000002.1, on the reverse strand, counting down.
GTGTTAAAGGTGACATTCCTGTATTTTTAATACTTATTTTTCTAATTTCTATTGGTAAATTTGGAGCAATTGTGACTTTCATTGTTATCATTAAATTACCATCTTGAATAATTACTTTGTCTTCTGATGTTGTAAATATGACCTGATTATTTGTATAATTTGGATTGTTTATTTGATCTGCTTGCTTATTGGTGTTATCATTTTTGGCATCAAATACAGTATCATAAACCTTCTTAGAATTTACATCTTTAATATAAATATGAATATTATTGCTTATAATATCATTTCCAAATTTGTTATAACTGCTTCCGTCGTCTTTCATTACAATAGAATATTTTTCATTTGCGAGCACATTTATTCCAGAAGTTCTTTCTGTATATTCTTCATAATCTTTATATTTGATTTTTTCCACTTTTTCTTTTCTCTCCTTAGTTGTAATCATGTCTTTTGGCATTTTTTCTTCTAACAAAATTTCTACACCTTCTATTTCTGCATTTTTCATAAATCTTTTTTGAAATATGTTGTCATTTAGCAAGTTATTTATTGATGTTAGAATTAAGCCTTGATGATGTGCCATAAATGTTTTATTTACTGCTTTTTTAGGCTTATAATCTATAGATTCATAAAATCCATATTTTCCTGTACCTAAATTTTTATCTATTGTTTTTAAATTTTCTATTGATTCATTTGGATAAAATGTTAGTGCTATAGCAGTAGCATAAGGACTTATTACCACTTCATCATCTAAATCTCTTTTTAATCCAAGCCATGGTACTCCAAAGGTTTTATACTGATAATTGCCTTTAAAATCTTTAGTATTATATGCTGATTCTGAAATGCCCCAAGGTATTCCTAGTTTTTTTGCATATTTTCTTTGGCTTAATATAGAAAATCTACAAGATTCATCTAGCAAGGAGGTTTCATATGATGGTATATTTACTGTTGGCATTAGGTATTCAAAAGCTGTTCCGCCCCATGAAATTAATCCTTTATATAGCCCCATAGTTGTTAAAAGCCTTGAACAATTATTCCAATGTTTACTTGGCACATCTCTTTTTGCAATTGCTATAATGCTGGTTTGTCTTGCTTCAGATGCAAGTAAATCATAATATGAATTTATTAGAGTGTTTGTTTCTAGGTTATATCCTATTGAAAATAGTCCTATTTTGTAATCATATAATTTACTAAAATCTGTTTGGTAAATTAATGTGTCTATTTTCTTAATTAAAGATTTTATTTCTTTTTTGTTAATATTTTCTATCTTTTCATTTTCTTTTTCATTAATATTTGGTGTGTTTTCTTTTTCACTAATTATAGAGGAGCTATTTTGCTTTTTATTTATTATCTCAATCAAAAACTGCTTAACAGTATATAAATACCCTACCAAGTTTCCGCTATCTACTGACGAAATTAATGCTGGCTTAACCGCTTCTAATGTGTAAATGTTGTACCAATTATATAAATGTCCATTCCACTTTGGTAAGTTTTCAATAGTCGTTATAGTTTTTTCAATCATTGAAATTGTATCTTCTAAACTTTCGAATTTCAAATCATGTGCAGAAACCATAGACATTAAAGCCAAGCCAATGTTTGTTGGAGATGTATTTTCAGATCTTTTTATTTTTCTGTCTGGCTGATAATTATCTGATGGCAAATTATTTACCATATTATCCTTGAAATACTGCCAAGTTTTTCTTGCTTTGTCTAATAAAAATTCTTTGTCATTTTGAGATATCTTCTGTGATAAAGTTTTTTCGTTTTTTATGCTTAACTTGTACATGATTAATGGTGTTATTAGCCAAATTATACCTAAACTCAAAAAAATAATACTAAAACCTAATTCCAATCCTTGACCCAAAAGAGCTGCATTTAGTCTCAGACCATCTGCTATTTCATTGTTAGAAAAATATGTGCCAAAATTAAGTATCAAATATCCTCCTGCTAAAACTGCTAGTAAAATTCCTAAAATAACATTTGGAAGCATTGATAAATAATATCCCTTTACAGATTTTTGACTATTTTTTTCCGCATCATTTGAAGTAGTCCATTCCAACATAAAATTGTGAGATATTTTCATTCTATATATGCTTTTTACAAATGCATTAATTTCCAAATATGCCATATCTGGCAAAATAGAAAGCTTGATAAAAAATCTATATATACTTCCTTGAATTTTTGTAAACTCTTTTGAAATTAATTTTTGCTCTTCTGTTTTGTAATTCATAAAAATATCCAAAAGTTCAAGTATGCTAGAAAAAGCTAAAAATATAATTGCTAAAGTCAAAAATAGTCCTGAATTTGCTTTATTTAGCCATGCTAAAACAAAGCAAATTATTATTAGTAGCAATTCAAAAAAGTCCTCTAGGTCTCTTGCTAAATTATCTAAAATTTTATACTTAGATAAAGTATTTAATGTAGAATTTAACCATGGTAAAATTTGTACATCTCCTCTTATCCATCTGTGTTTTCTCTTTCTGTATGAAATGTAGTTTGAAGGATATCCGTCCATCAAAAGTACATCTGAAGCAAGTCCACATCTTAAGTAACTTCCTTCTAACAAGTCATGACTTAATACACTATTTTCTGGGATTGTATCTTTAAGCACATCATAAAAAACTTCTACATCATATATTCCTTTGCCAGTATATATTCCTTCATCAAAATTATCTTGGTAAACATCTGAAATTGCATTTGCATAAAGGTCCGTTCCTCCAGAACCTGCAAAAAGTCTAGAAAACACTGTTTTTCTTTCATCTTTAATTCCTACACCAATTCTAGGTTGTATAAGTGCGTGCCCTGAAACTACTGTATTGGTAATTTTATTAATCTCTGGCTTATTTAGTACGTGTGCAATTGTTCCAACTAGTTTTTCTGCTTGATTTAAAGATAAACTTGTATCACTATCAATTGTAATAACATATTTAATTTTAGGTAAATCTTTACAAGTATTTATCCAAAATGGATTATTTCCAGTTATTAGGTACTCATTTAATTGTGTTAAAATACCTCTTTTCCTTTCCCAACCCATAAAACATCTTTCACTACTAGACCATTCTCTTTTTCTATATATAAAATTAAATACATTACCATATTTACTATTCAATTTTTCTACACATTTTTTACCAGTTTCAGCAATTTTTTCATCTGTGCTTTTTCTCTCACTCTTCTCACTTGTACAATCCCCAAGAAGTGTAAAATATAAATTATCAGTTTTGTTAGCTAAGTAGTATACTTCAAGTTTGTGCATAAACTCTGTAACATCCTTATCTTCTTTTAGAAGTGCTGGTATTACGCACATAGTAGCATATTCTTTAGGAATACCTTCATCTTGAAAGTCCAATTTAGGGAGTACTTTTGGTTTTACGATTTTGCTTAAAACATATTGCAAAAATTTAGTTACAACATTTTGAATAGGTATAAAACATAAAATTCCCATAAGCCAAGACCTTGTGCATAGTAATATAGTGATTGCAATTGTTAGAATATATACTCCTGCTACATATAATTTTGACTTTGTACTATCAGAAATAGTTTTTACCTTTTTATTTAATAATTTACTAAGTAACTGCGATTTACCTTCTGCAACTAAATAATAACCTACATGTGATTGCTTTTGATTTTTTACAGTATTTTTGATTTGTTTTATCTTGCTTTCATCTATATTCGAGATTTTTTCAGTGTCATCCGTCTTTAAGCCACACAATTCAAGACATTTCTGAGTAATATAAACTTCCGAAAGTTTTGTCTTTTTTGAAATTTCTTCAATAGCATTTCTGTAATTTGCTTTACTCTGGTAATCCATTTTTTTATATTCTTCATCTGTACTCAACATTTTTTCAACAATACTTGTATTTTCAAAAATAGACAAAATATCCATCCTCGAAATCGCTTTTATACTAAGAATGGAATTTTGCATAGAAACTCTTTTCAAAGCAATGTCAAAATGCTCTTTATTTGTAACATCACTTAAAGTCATTCCATTTCTTTGAACCTGTTCCTCTAAAATAGCTAAAAATGGAGCCGCTTCTTTTCCATAAGTTTTTAATCTATATGCCATATATTCAATAAAAGAATATAAGTCTACATCTAATTTAAGCTTTTTAACATCTTTATTTTCCAAAATTCTTTGAACTATATTTTCAACTTTGAACTTTTGCATTTGGGAAATAAATATTTTTTCACAAATACCTCTAATTTTTTCTATAATTGCAATCTGCAAAAAAATACCTATATTCCATATTTCATTCATATAAAGATTTTTCTGTGTTTGATATGACTGAATGTACTCCGTTATCTCTCTTTCATCAATTCTACCATCTGTATTCATAACAATTTCATTGCATAACACAAAAATTCTTGCAAAACCTGCGTCCACTCCATTCGCAATTCTAGGAAATTTTTCATATTTATTTTTTGATAAACTCTTTTGTAGAATTTTTACTGTATTTTCTATTAAATAAAAATTATCTAAAAGCCATTCTCCTGCTGGATGTATTGGTATTCCAAGTTTAACGTGCTGATTTAATAAAGTATATATTAAAGATATATACTCAAAATTATCCAAAACCCTAGGAATTGGATAAGTGTCAAGATTCGATTTTTCTTTTATAATACTATCTGCTGCAAATTTTGCTAAATATTCTTTTAGTAATTTTTTATCTAGTACAATTTCTTTTGTGTTTAATATTTTATACATAAAAAATTCCACTCCCCGAATATGTTTTTACACATATTGTTCCCGGTTTGTGGATAAATTATACTTTTAAAAATTCAAAACATATAACATCTAATATTGTAATATTTTTTATATACCAGTGATATAACTCTACAAAGTCCAATATACATTCTTCCGCATTTGCCTCACGGTTTCGCTTACGCGAAAACGCTTGCACGCTCACTTTGGCATTTTTTCTTCTCTACAAATAAAAGTGCTCCCGCTGCCTCAGGTCGCTAAAAGCTCCAGAACATATATTGTTCTTTATTATTATAACTTTTTCATTTTTCGTAGTTCTGTTTTTTGTTCTTTTGTTAACCTATAAGATTCTATTGCCTTTTGAATTGATTTATTATATGTAAATTTATCAATTTTTAAACTTATATTTTGCGTTTTTCCAACTTCATTCAAATCACTTGTATGCGTTGACTCACTACTTTCAGTTTGAAGTTTTATTGGTATGTCTTTCTTCTCAATCAATTTCTCCTCAAAAAATTTTTTTGTCTTATCATAAAACTTAACAAAGCAAATTGAATATGCCCAAGCAACTGCCATTTGTGCATAATAACCTTCGTGTTTTATTTTTGAAAGTATTTTTAGGACTTTATCTATGTAATTTGCATCAATGTAATATTGTAAAATAATATCAACAGCAAATCTCACTTCAAACTCCTTTTTAGATTTTAAATATTTTTGTATGAAGTTCCACATTTGCTCTTTGTTATTCTTTATTTTTTTCAGTCCATTGCAAAATGTATCGCAAACAGCCCAGTTATTTATTAATGGTATAAAATTTTCTATTTGATCAAAATTCAAGTCCTTTTCTAATCCTATCAACATTCCTTTAACCATTATTTCTTCATAATATTTAGTTGGAACGTCCGCTACATTAACTGTTTTGCTTATCTTTTTTGCATATTTCCTAAGTTCTGGTATTCTAACTCCTATTATATTATTTACACCCGGACATAATTTTATTTGAAATTCCCTATATTCTTTGTCTTGTAATTCAAATAAATCTTTTTCTATGTTCATTTTTTAATTCTCCTCTTTTATATAAAACTTAACTAGATTTATATGCTTGCATAATTTTTACCAAATTATAAAGTTTTATTCTATTTTAAATTATCCACCATTTATTTTTCAAATCTTTGTATATATTCTTCTCAATCTTAAAGAACAAAAGCGGGCTCCTTTAACTTTGTTCTACTTTTAAATTTACATCGTCCGCGTCTTTGTTCGTGCGCCAATTTTACAAATGTAAAATTGTGTGCAATGCTTTTATTGTATAGGAAAAACTTGATTTTTCCTATACAATAATAAATTCAGCCATTGGTGATCTACATATATTTCCTAAACATACAAATAAAACTTTAACCATATTTAATCTCTTTCCTTTCTAAAGATATAAATTTAATTAGAAAAGAATTACAACCTTTGCATAATATTTTATCACGCATAAGTAAGAATATACAAGAGTAAAATTCTAAAAAGGAGAGAATTAAAAAAAGTTGAATTAATCTAATTTTAATGATATAATAATTATGTAGACTTTATATATTTTCAGAAAGGAGAATTTTTATGAAGTGTCCATACATGCCTGTGCGGTACGTAGAATATTACACAGACATTCCTGCATCCCCAAGAGTTCAATATGTTATTCGTGAGCGCTATGATGACGTAGTGCTCGAAAAATACTACCACAATGATTGTGAAATACTTGCAGAGTATAATCCATTGGCTCTTACAAAGGATAATCTGCAAGACACTCTTCTTGATGCAAGAGTGATCATTGGAAAACGGCATCTGCTTTGGGTATGCAAATGCAAAACTCCATAAAAAAGTCGACCCCTTATAAAGAATCTTTTCTTTATAAGGGTCTTTTTATTATATAAACACATCTATAATCTTTATATATCAAAAACTACAACTTCTTTATTTTTTACTAATCTTTTAAAATTCTCGCCATCTTCCTTTTTACCTGCTACACTTCCATAATGAGTTGGAACTACTGTATTTACATTTAATACATTTGCTAAATCTGCTGCCTCTTTATAGTTCATTGTATAAGTTCCGCCAACTGGTAAAAATGCTACATCAGCTATAATCTTTCTTATCTCAGGGATATTATCTGTATCTCCAGCAATGTAATATTTTGTGCCATCAAGCTCAATAATATATCCAACCCACCTCTTGTCTTTAGGATGGAAAGGCTTATCCACATTAAATGCATAAGTTGTGGAAAAACTGATATCATCAATTGTATAATTTTGATTTGGTTCTACTAATATAACATTTTCTTTTCCAACAAGTTTTTCTGCATCAAGTTTAGCATCTTGAACAGTTATAATTTTGGTATCACTTTTTAGAACCTTTTTAATATCCTCTGGCGAAAAATGGTCATAGTGAGAATGAGTGCAAAATATATAATCTGCATCGTGTGTTTCTTCTTTTATTTCATATGGGTCTATGTATATTTTTTTACTTCCAATAAGCCTGATACTGTTATTACAGTTAACACTGAAATTCATTATATTGTACAACTCCTTTTTTAATACTTACCTTTCTCATTTACGCAACAATATATGTTCTTTTGCATTCGCTTCACGGTTTTACTTACATAAAATATATAGTTTACTCAGACTTGCCCTCATTCAAAGCCTTCAACTCATTTGCAGATTTGTTCATCATTCTTTTAGCAATTGCACAAATTATAGGATTTGTAGCTGAAACAGCTTCTAAATTTTTCTTTAGTCCTAACTCTTTTAGGCAAGTATCTACATAATCTACTGCCAAATCTACACCTGAAATAAAAGATGCCATTTCTGAATTTAAGAAAACCATTGGGAACGCCATTTCATCTGAAGTAGCAAGTCTTCCAGCTAAACCTGCCTCTGCAATTAGACCTTCTTCACTTCCTACCATATCTTGAAACTCTTGTTTCATTCCTGTGTCAGTTGAACCAGGCATTACATTATTTATTCTAATTCCCTTTTTTGCAAAATTTACAGCTTGCTCACAAGCAAATTGTGAAAGGCATCTCTTAGAATACATATATGCGAAAGTAGATGGTGCTGAATCAGCAAGTTTTTTAGTAGCTTCTTGAACCTCTTTCCAAGTTGTGCAATGTACAACCTTGTTTTGCTCCCTTTTAAATCTCTTCCACTCTTGTCCAGCTGTTGATGTACAATAAACAATTGAACCACCTTTAGTCATTCTTTTTGTTAAATATTTTAAAGTAATATACATATTTGCTGTGTAATTGCAATCAAAAGTTGTTCTATAATCAGTTTTTGCTCCTGATAAACCTGCTACTCCAAAGAATGAATCAACATGGTCTGGAATTATCTTAAAAGCTTCATCAATATCTTTTTTATGTGCTAAATTGCATTTTATAAAAGATGTAAGGTTTTTAACTTTTGGAGAATTCATATCTAAGCCATATACTTTTGCTCCTAAACTTAGCAAAACTTTGGCTGTAGCTTCTCCCATTCCACTTGAAACACCTGTTACAACACATACTTTATCTTTATATCCAAAATAATCTTTCATTTGTATTTCCTCTCTTTCTTTAGTTTTTGTTGATAGTAAATTAATTATATTATAAATAAATGCAAAAAGTAAAGTGTAAAAATTTATAATTAGATATTTTAATTTATTTTTCCACCTTTTTTCCAAATAGGCATTTTCTCTCTAATATTATTTATGTAGCCTATCATTATCTGCTCTTCATCATCATCTATATCAAAATTATCAGAAATCATCATTTTTAAGACTTGTAATGCTTTTCTTTCATCTACTTGAGCAATATCTGAATACGATTGAATAAGCTCTCCCCTTAGATTTTCATAATCATTTAAATCATATCTAAAATTGTTTTTTAAATAGTTTCTAAAAGATTTATATTCTTTAAGATTTTTCATATAAGTTCCGTCAGCCATAGATTTAAAAAATTTTAAATCATATTTTTCTAGTTTTATTTTCTTATTTGCTAGTTTACTTATTTGGTCTTCGGTTAATTCTATATTTGCCAACACCATTTCCGGACTTTTAAAATATATCTTATCTAATTCCATATATGCTGTAAACAGAACTATAGAATTAAATTTATTAAAATTAATTGGAATTACACTACTGATATACTCATACGCTTTTTTCATGTCAATTACTCCATAAGTATAAACCATACCTTCTAAGTATATAAGTAAATCATCATAATAATCTAAATAAAAGTTTCCTTCAATATTTCTTATTTTATTTTTAACAAAATTAGGCATATGAATAATTGTCTTTTCGTTTTCTTTTTTTGCATAAATTAATCCTAATAAATGTAATTTCATCATAATGTCTATCGAAAAATTATTAATCCCACCTAATTCAAATGTCGAAAAGCCATCATCATTAGCTATATTTTTAATTTGCTCCATTCTATCGTCATCCATAAATTGAAAAACTGATATTAATTGGGTGTCTATTAGATTGATTATTTTATTAATAACATTTTCCTTTGATTCTCTTTTTATCTCTTTAAGTTTATCAATATCATTTACATTTCCTGCAAGATAATATCTGCCATATATTCCAATTAGCTCATCTTTTGTTTTTTCCTCTAAATAATCCTTCAAATCTTTTTTTTCGTCTAGTTTATCTTTGTATCCTTCAGTAAAAATATCAAAGAGTTCCATTTCTATATCAACATTCATTTTTCTTTTATGCTATATTTTAAAATACAACATTTCCTCCTTTCTTGGATAATAGGCTATTGTTATTCTAGTTCTATGGTTTATTAGCATTTTTTATAAGAACCTATGATGATTTTAATTCGGTAGTTAGTTAACATTTTTATTATTCATAATTATATAAAAAATTTTTTTGGTTGTCTAGGCTTAAAACTATTTAATGTTCACAGCTTAAACCAATTTAATGTTCCGCTATTTTTCAAAATTAATAAAATGCAAAAAATCTTTTGAATTTCTTTTTATTGCTTCCTTTAGTTTTATAGGCACAAAATCTATGTTATCTAACTTGTTTATATCAAACCATAAAAACTCAAGTTTACCTTGCTTTTCAGGTTCAATAGGCATAATTTTTTCTTTAAAATAAACTGACTCGTCTTTAAATTTTAACTCGTGAGTAACTAATAGCTCGTGATACAATTTTCCGTCCATTTCGAAAAAATTCTCAATAAAAGAAAATGGTCTTACATATTCAATATCTAATCCCATTTCCTCTTTAATTTCTCTTTTTAATGCTGTAACTGTTGATTCACCATCTTTAACTCTGCCACCTGGTAAAGTATAATGGTCTTTGTCTAATCCGTGATGTAGCAATATTTTATCTCCACATTTAAAAACAGCAGACACTCTATAATTAAAAAGTCTCTGCCCAACTTGAATAGAAATATCTTCCATAAAAATACCTCCCTATCACTTTATTAAATTAGAGTTTAGCATAGATTTAAAATACATTATTTCAAGCCATGCAATCTCTGTACAATGTGTACTTAACTATATTACAACAATTCAAATACTTTTGCAATATATTTTTTGTAATATTATCAAAAGCTCTAGATTTTTTTGTTATTTTTTGTTGTCCTCGACAAATTTCGACAGCATTTGACAAATGTTATGTGCTATAATTATGTTAATTTAAGCTAAATACTTAAATTATTCTTCCATAATATTCATTTAAGAAGTGTCAGTATCCCCCAATTAATTCTAATACTGGCACTTCTTCTCATATTATTTTAACTTTATCCATTGACATTTTTATTATTTTTCGTTATACTGTATGTTATATTTCGTTAATCATTATTAAGTTTTTAAAAAGGAGAGGATTATTTTGAATTTACTTTCAGCACCACAAATAGACAACTACATTAACTACTTAAATCATAGTAAAATGCGATTTGATAAAAATACATGGGATTTAATAAATTCTATGTATGAAATTTTAGATAAAATTAAACCTTGTGGAGAGGATAATTTGCATGAGCTTTGGATTACTATACCTAGAGGAAATATTTCTGACTATGGTAATTATGAAGAATTCGTTCAGGATGAAATTGTTTCAAATTATAAAGAGTTTGAAACAATGTGGAAAAGAGATTATCCAAATGATATTTACTGGTACAAATTAAGCACAATATCTTTTATGCAAAAGGACGATAAAGAATTTAGAGCAATTTTTTTAAATAGCAAGCTAATTGCTCAATCTCCTAATATTGAAACTACTGGATTCGAGATGAATATAAGTTATCTTATTGAGACAATAATTCATTCTGTTAAGTATTGTTTAGATAAGATGGAAAAAGAATTTTACAATGATTATGTTAAAAACAATTTACCATTTGAAAATAGGTATGGTACAATAAAAAGAAGTGATTTTTGGAAAGTATATCCTGATGCCAAGGAAGATTATTTTAGCAACTTTTCACAGTCAGAAATAGATGAATTAAAATATTTCGTATCCTTGCAAGAGAATATGCAAAAAGATATGAAAGTAAAATATAGAGCAAGTAAATTGATTGGTAGAATATCTAAAATGACATCGGGGAAGTTTTATTATTATTGTTATTTAGGTTATAAGGCAAATAATTATCCGAATTGTGAAACTTTAACACCTAAAGAATTGTATTATGAAAATGCTGATGGAAGAGATGATGGTTTAAAAGATATTGATGAAAATTCCTTTGAAGAATTTGATAGATGGTATAATGACCAAACTCGATTTGGTGGTCACCCTTGGGAAGTCTGCAGAGGAGGCAATTCGACACATGTTTCATTATATGTCATGCATGATGAATATGGATATTACTTTAGAGTAGCTGGAAAATCTTATAATAGATCAATTGAAACTATTAAATTTTTCCTTGCCTTGAAAAAAGCAGATATTCCTGTATTTCTAAGTGATGCAAAAGAATTACTAAGCAGAGTTCTTGCTACAGATAGAATTGGCATTGTTCCTCACTTTATTATGCCATTTTATTGTGAATCATGTTTTCCTAATGATACTATTTTGGATTTTATTCATTTAGATGTTGATAATAAGGAAATATTAAAATATATTGATTGGCAAAGTGAGGAAGAACAGTATTTGGCGTGATATAAGAGATTTATTTATATGAGTGTTGCGCTTCTAAAACTTTACTTGAAATATTTATTGTTTAATATGAAAGAATTATCTTTAGATAGTACTATTTAAACAGGAGCTGTCTTAGAATTACTAGAGTGAGCTTTATTTAAAACTCACTCTAGCATTATAGTTTCATAAGCCTAATTTGCCTTTGATATCTATAGTTTAAATATTCTATTTTCGCAATTCAAAATCATATTTCTCTTTTAGTGCTTCAATGCTAATAGGCTTAAAATTTGTTACATCACAGGAAATATTTATATGTTTCTTTATTGAAAATTGTTGAGGATCATATTTTTCTATGCATTCATATAAACTTTTATCGTGTATATGACCATGAACATTTACAAAACCTTCTGGCATTTGGTTATCCTGTACAGGAACGTGTGACAGTACTAATTTATAATTTGATAGTTTTATTGGGGGATTTTTTAGAACTGTAAATCCTACGCTTTCATATGTATCTACACTCCAATTATCATGATTACCTCTTATCAAATACTTTTTACCATTTAGATTTCTAGCTATATCTTTAAAATTTGCTTTTCCACCTAATGCCAAATCACCTAAATGAAAAATTTCATCATCTTCATTTATAGTTTTATTCCAATTATCTATTAGAACTTCATTCATCTCATAGACATCTTTAAACGGTCTATTACAATATTTAATTATATTCGTATGATTAAAATGAGTGTCCGAAATAAAATAAATCATATAATCACCTACCTTTTAAAATATATTTTCAAATTCCAATGGCACTATATCTTCATATAAAACCACGTACTTCGCGTCAATTTGTTTATTATCATGATAATGCCCAAAATACCATTTTTTGAAATCACATTTTTCAGATATCTCTTGCAAATAATCTGTTAAATAGTCCTTTTTATATGCTCCTCCACCAAGTAATGCTTGTACATTTGTTGGGGCACAATGAGTTATAATATAATCTACTTTATAATTTGCCTTTTCTAGATTATTTAACCCATTTTGCATCTCTTCTTTTGTTGAAAGCTCTAAGTCCCACCACGAATAATTTCTAATTCTAAAATAAGCTCCTCTTTTTCTATATGTGTAGATTTTTTCTTCTTCTTCCATATTTAAAATCCCATCTTGAATATCATGTGACTTAGCTCCTCCAAATGCAAAGAATTTTTTATTATCTATGTCAAAGATTTCTCCTCTCATTAAATGAAATACTGAATCTCTTATCTTATGAACTTTACCATTATGCCAAGCTTGGACTGGATAGCTATATAAACGCGTAAAATTTTCATGATTTCCGTCTACGAATAATGTAGTAAAATTTTTGTCATTTAACCAATTGAGCCAATATTTTTCTTGATTACTTTCTTTTTCATATGACCAAACTCCACCGAAATCTCCACAAATTATAACATAATCATTTTTCGTCATTTCTTTTTGTATTGGAAATTTATCTGTTGAAAATCTGGTAAAGTCTGCATGGGTATCTCCTGTAATGTAAATCATAGTTTTCTCTCCTTTTATGATTTTGGATTTTATAGGTATATTATAGCATAAGTTCGTTACGAAATATAGTTTATTTTGTAAATTTATCGATTATTTGGTTGGATTAATTTGTGACCTTCGGGTTATGAGAATTTAATTGTAATTTGTGAAGAATTTTGTTAACTTGAGTTTTTATTGGTTTTAATAGGGTTATAGCAAATTGGTGAGATTATGAAAATCGTTAAAAAATGTACTTTTTTGCAATGATTGTCCCCAATTTGTCCCCAATTTTTTGAGGCATCAAACATATGAAATTTCAATCTATTCTTTAGTTTGTTATTGTAAGTTTTTTAGTGTTTTGATGTGTAGAATTTAAAAAATTTATAAAAATGGAGGTTAATATTAATGAATAATTTTAGAGAAGTTAATGATGATATTTTAAGGGATTGGTTAAGTTTTAGAGAGGAAATGGTTTTAGGAACACTTACTAAAGAAGATAAAAAACATTATATTTATTTTGATGAAATTTGTGAAAGTATTTTAAAGAATGTTCCTAAGCAGAATCAAAAATATGTGAAAAGTCAATTAGATAGACTTGATAAGAATTTTATGGATTATATCTGCTATTGGAATGAGAAGTATTATAGGAATGGATTTGTGGATGGCGTTGAATTAATTAGTGGTTGCCTATATAAATAGTTAAAATTAATCCAAAGTTTTTTCAAAATCTTGAAAAAACTTTGGATTTTTATGTACTTTTTTATTTATCGAGAAACTTTACAAAATATATTTTTATATTTTATCTTTTTAATATTAATGTTAATTTCTTTGATATCTCATCTGGTTTAAATCCAAACTTTTTCCAAAACCAATTTCCATCTCCATCTGGTTGTAATATTATATTTCGTTTTCTATATACTTCATCTATTATGTATTTAGCCAAAAATTTCCCAAGACCTTTCTTTCTATATATATAATCTATCATAAAGTCTGAAATAAATACAACATTACTATTATCTTCGTAGTTTTCACTAACTTCATTTACCATGCATATTGTTTTAAGTTTCTCATAAACTATTACATAACCTATTATTTTATACTTTTTAACAAGTCCTTTATCAACCATTAAAAATATCTTTTTTCCTTCGCAAAAGGTTTGTATGTTCAAAGAATTTAAACATTTAGATTTATTATATTTTCTAATAAAATCTGAATATTGCACTTTATTATCATAATTATATTCTATAAATTTCATTATCTTTTTTCCTTACTTTTTATGAATCTATATTACTTATCCCTTTTGTTCGTATCTCATTACATATTCTTATTATGCTCTCTCTTTCTTCTTTTAACTTACTATTAGATATATCTAAAGAAGGCATAAATAAACACATATCGTATTCAAAATGATTAAATTCATTTAATAATGTTTTCTTTGAGATTAAAATTGCTTTTAAAATATAATTATCCTTTAAATATATACTTATTATTTGATGTAATTGATAATTTTTATTCTTGTCTATTTTATTTAAATCTGTATTGTATAGTGTGTTTTCAACCATTAATCTTATTTTTAAATAATTTAAAGAGTGATATAAAGCTCTATTTAATACTGGATATTTTTCTCTATCTACTATTTCAGTTGAAACTTCAGTTTGCAATATATCATTTATTGAAACATTATAGTTATTTCCAATTACATTTTGTCCAAAGCATTCTTGATATTCATTATTGATATCAATAATTTGACTTTCATAACCATGCATTAACTTGCATAATTTTTTATAATGCTCTTCCTTTTGTGGTATTAAATTAAAATAACTCCTCATAAAAGGTATTAATGATAATATAAATTGTTCTTTATTTTTAACATCATTTAAAAATGAATTTTCTTTAAATAATTGAATTACATTTTTTATTTCAAGCATCAAATCTAAATCTCTATAATTTTCTGAATTATTTAATCTTCTCTCTACTTTAATAAATCCATTTTCTTCGTCATTTTCATTATTTAATAGGTATAAGTTAAAGCAATTCTTATACTGGTGTTGCATTAATTTTATAGTATTAATATTATGGGTTAATATAATCGTATTCTTTTTTTCTAAAACTTTTATAATTGCATAAACTATTTTGTTTTTATATATTGAATCAAAGCTAGATATAGGATCATCAATTATAACTATCTCTTTAGTTGAATTTTTTGCTGCTAGCAATTCAAAATATAATGATATAAAATTTTGTTCTCCTGTCGATAAAGGAAGTTCTTGTCGACTTTTACCTATTACATCTGTATCATTTAATTTAAATATTATATTTTTATTATTATCTCTTTCGAATTTAACTTCTTTATTTAAGCAATTCTCAATTATATTTTTTAAGAGAATTTCGTCTTCTTCCGTTAACTCAACTTTTTTATCAATTAATTCTTTTAATTCGAAATATAATTCGTTTAGCTGGCTTTCTTTCAGTAATTTAAAAATATATTTACATATTTCATTTTTTATACTTAGAACATATGACTTAAATTCTTTAATTAAACTTTCAATTCCTTCTATATTTCCTTTTTCAAAAGCACTATTAAATATTTCTTTTATATTAAATGGATCATTATTATTTAATTCTAAAATTTTTTTAGTAATTTCTTTTTGTTTTGGTGTTAGTTGGCTTACTATCGTTTCTCTATTTTTTTCTAACTGTTCTTTTATACCATTTGGCAACTTGTGACTCTCCTCAAAAATACATGTAGTAATTCCCTTGTGCTTTTCCAATATCTTTATAGCATCACTATCTATATCTATCTTTTTAAACTGTTCTATTTTATTAAAATTACTTGTATCAAATTCTATAATATCCTTTATTATTGAATTATTCGCTTCTAAATTAGTTTTTACATAATAAAATTTATCTTCTTCTAATGTCATATTATCATTAACATTAAACCCATTAACTGCTTTTAATATTTTTTCAGCATCATAATCTTTTCCCTTATCTCTATTATTAGCTAGTGCACTAATAAATTTTTTAAAATTCTCATCATCCACCAAGTTACACAAATTGCTGTTTTTGCTTTTAATTCCATACACATCCTTTAAATATGCTATTACACTGCCCTTAACTCCTTCTATTATATTATCAATTTTTTCTTTTAATTCTAATTCCTTATTTATTTGAGACCCTAAAATATAATCAGATATTTTTTCATTTTCTCGTGATGCAATATTTCTAAAGAAAAAATCATCAATAACAATTATAGGATTGTCGTTTGATTTTTCTGTATAAATATTACCGTTATATTCATATTCATATTCCGATTTTATCTCATTTTTTAAGGCTTTCGCTAAACTTGATTTTCCTACGCCATTAGGTGCATATATATCTGCGAAACCAGAATTTGAAAATTCTATTTCATTATTAGTATTCCATTCTTCAAATGAAGTGTGAAATCGATTTGATACGACTAGCTTCCTAAACTTAATATTCATTAATAACTCCTTTTTTATTTATACTTTTAAAAACAAATTTTTTAGTTCAACTTTATTTCCTCTATTATTTTTGTTTCGAAATCATAATTATTTAATAATTTGTATTCTTCACTTAGTTTCTCAAAAGCTTTAAATAATTCTTTTCTATTTTCTATTTCATTCATATCTTCCGCAGCTTTTTTTATATCTACCATAGGATATGTTGTTGAATATTCTCTCATTTTTATAATTAATATTTTGTATTGATATAACTTCATTAATACATCTGCATATTTTAATATAAAGTTTTTTGCATAAATACCAATTTTATTTTCAAATAAAAATCTCATTTTTTCAGCTTGATTCTTTAATTTTTCTAGTGATGTCAAAAAATTTTTATGCTCAGGATCATGTAAAGGTTCTTCTATTACAGTGCCCATATTCTCAAGATATGAATTGTTTATCAATCCATAAAATAAAGGGTCAACTTTAAAGTATATTTTATCTTCTTTTTCTTCTTCAATATCTTTTTTATTTTGGTTATATAGATTTAATAAACCTTTTATTATAAGGTATCCTTTAACTCTATTTGAAAATAAATTATTTTTATTACTTAACTCCATTTGAATTTTTGTCTGTTTTATTGCAATTACCGCTATTACAACCGATACTACCGTTGCCACACACATTATAATAGATGTTATTATATTTACTATACTTTCTACACTCATATTTTCTCCTAATCAACAATAATTTTGTTTCCATTTAACTCCCCCAAAAACAAAATAACTAATATTATTAAAATAATTATTAAGTATTTAGCTTTATTTAGTTTACTTTCTATTTAATTTAACTTTACTACCATCTTGCAATATTTTAACTACTTTGTCAAAATATTTTGCTCCTATATGTAAATAATAATTTCCGCCATCAATATAACATGATTCACATTTGCAAGTTACTAAATCATGCACACTTTTTGATTAAATTATATCTTCACATAATAAACATTTTATTTTCATACGTACTCCTATATTTATTCTAATATTTTTCACTTACATAATATCACTCTTGTTCAAGCTTATCCAACGGTTTTACAGCTTTATCTTCTATCAACACTATATTTAAATTATCTTTATTTCTTACATAATTTTGTAATTCTAAATTATTTAATGTGATTGCCATAATGATTTGCGAATTATCAAAATTATTAATTAAGTCATCAATAAAGCTATATAAATCCTTATTTTCAATGCTTTGTTGTGCGGGCTCATCAATTATTACTAGCTTTGAATGATTTCCATCATTTTTATTTGAAACAGCTAATAATGATAATGTAAATCCCCAAATTATTCTTATTAAATCACTTCCAGATCCATCCTTTATCAAATCAAACCCATTCAATGTTGGCATTAACTTGTCCTTTGAAATCTCTATATCATATATGTTTTGATTACTTGAATAATTATAATTTTCTATTTTCTTTATAAACTCATTTTTCAATTCATTTATTTTTTTTAAATCATCCTCTGAAAAAATTCCTTTAGGTAATTTTGATTTTTTTTCTAAATAACTTGCCCAATCATTAGAAACTGTTAATAATTCTTTTTTATAGTATTCTATTCTCTTTTCCATTTCTAATAATCTTTCAACTTCATTTTCTATATTCAATTTTTCATATACTATTGAAGTTGAAAGGCACTCATCTGTTGAATATATGTCATTAACTATTCGTCTAATATCTTTTGTTTTTTTAGTAATTTCAGTTTCCAGAATTTTTAAATCTTCTTGAATATTTAAAAGATTACTTTTGTGTGACCTTAATGAGAATTCCACCATCTTTTTTTGATCTGAAAGGTGTTGAATTTGTTCATCTACATTCATAATTCTATTAATTAAATTTTGTTCTAATAAATAATCTTTGATATTTTGTTTACATGTAGGACAGATGTCTTTTGATAAGCAACTAGTTTTCAAAGCTCCTAATCCTTTTAGTTTATTGATATCTTTGTTAGAATTTAAATCCTTATTTATAATTTCTAAACTTTCAATCAATTTATCTATTGCTTTCTCTTCTAATATTGATTCTCTTTTCTTTTGTTGTCTTCTTTCAAATTTCTCCTGAAGTTCATTTTGTAATTTCTTTAAATTTTCTTCTAATTCTTCAATATTTTTTCCAACCTTTAAACTTTGTTGAGACAAACTTTTAGCTTTTTTATTTCTTTCTTCAATATATTTTTTTAACTCTTTTTCTTCTTCATTATATCTTTTAAAAAGAGTCATTTGCTTTAAATTATTCTCATCTATTATTCTGGGATTTTCAAATAAATTTCTTATTACACAATTTTCTGAACTTAATAAGTCAGTTATATTCTCTATGACTTTTTTCCATTTTTGTTTTATTATTGATTCTTCAATTTTACATTCTATTTTAAGTCTTTCGTTTTCTATTGTATCTAAATTTAAAATATATTCAATAACCTTAGTTTTCGAGTCTTTAATTCCATAATTTGGAATAGTAGCCAGTAAATTAGACCACCCTCTTTTTTGCTCAATAAACATTGCAGAAAATAGAGTTTGCAAATATAATTTTCTGTCTTTCTCTTCAAAAGATGGAACTACTGGAAGTCTCCAGCCTATAAATTTCTCTAAAAACTTATGAAACCCCTTATCAGAAGTAGCTCCTCCTGCTGTATTAACAAACATTTCTTGAAAATCTCTTTCACCATTCGTAGCATTATCTAAATTACAAGAGTAAACATTAATTAATTTGTTACTAACTAACCTTTCTATATTCCTATTAATAGTAACAATATCTCCTCTTTCATTTGTAATCTCTAAATAAAACATAGTTTTCAATGGTATTATATTTTTCTTTTCCTTATAATCAATTGCTGTCTTATATACTGGGGTCAGTGCTTTTTCATCAACTGCTCCTAATAATTCTTCAACCCCTAAGCAGTAATAAATAGCCTCAAGAATTGAACTTTTTCCTTTAGTATTTTCTGTACTAGAAATTAAATTCAGGCCTGTTTCAAATTTATAATCATATCCAAAATTTCCATCATTTGCAGTAATGATAATACATTTAATTCGATTAATTTTTAACATTAGATGCCCCCCATTTTTCTAATATTTTTTTTATAACATCATCATTTATTTTATCCTTTATAATATTTAATTCGTTTTTTTCAAGTACCATAATATCATTATTTTCGATAATTTCAGTATATAACTGTTTTCCCTTTTCTGTTAACTTTAATTTTGAATTCGATTTTTGAATTTCTATAAAAGCATCTGCAACAGCATAATTAATAGCTCTGTTTAATGCTGGTTCGAATCTGATTACTGGCAACTCCTCTGTCTTGTTATCTAAAACTTTATTTAGTTCATCTAGTACATTCTTTGATAATAAAGCATTGGAAATAATATGTAATTTTAAACTAGAACATCCTCCTCGTTTACAAACTGTGCCTAATATCAATACGATTTGCGATATCTTATACAAAATTCTATAGCTATATGGAACAGCAACCGGTCTATCATAAAATTTAATTTTCGTATTCTCATCAAATAATTCTTCTAACATTACTCCCCCCATAATTAACTCACAAAATCTAATGGACATTCGGCTAACCATTTTCCTATTATTTCCTGTTTAAGTTCCCCTATATCTCTATAACTAAGAACACTTCCTAATTGTTCTGTTAATTTTTTCTCAAAATCTTCTAATATATCACTAAATATTTTTTGATTCATACTATTATCTATATTAGTATCACATTTTATTTCCATGTTAATTCTATAAGTATTTTCTATTTTTATAACTTCTTCATATAATTCTGGTGAATGTTGCCTAATTTCATTTAACACTTCAATCCCTTTGAGATAATATTCTATATATGTATTAATTAATTTTATAGTTTTCTCATCATCTATATTTTTTCTCAAAGTTTTAATTTTCCTTGAGATATTATTCTTTTTCTCACTATCACATGTAGAAAAATCAATTTGAGTAATTTGTGGTAATAAAAACTTATAATCATCACTTGTTTTTATCAGAGTATTAATTTCTGGTAAAAAATCATCTAATAATTTAATATATATTTTGAAATTATCATCTATAATTGGCAGTTTTCCTTCTTTTTTTAATTTTAAATATTCTATTTCTTTTGTATTTGCATGTTCTAATATCTTTCTGTCTTCATATTTGGGAATAACAAAATGCCATTCTCTAATATTGACTATTCCCAATTTTTTTAATTTATCACTATATTTTTCTATTTTTCTTAAGTCTTTTGTCATCTTTTCTCTTAATTTTTCATACAAGTCTTTAGAAGAATAATCTCCTACTGGGAAATAACATTGATAAACAATCCCTGTTTCCGTATAACCTTCTATTCCACAGTCTCCATCATCTCTTGCAGGAATATATTGGTATCCCTCATCTTTATATTTTATTCTATATAATTTATCAATTAATTTTTCCCATTTATCCGGATTCATCTCTTGTTCAGAATATAAAATTTCCAAAAAAATCACCTCTTATTAAGTAAATTTACTGCAATAAATTTATTATTTTTCTTTACATTGGCTATTTCCATTTTATCAACCATTTTTTGTTCCTTTGTGTCTTCATAAATAATACTGCATAAATCAAATAATTCAAAATATTCTACAATTTTTATCTTTCTATCATTAATATATAATTCTTTTTTTGCATTTATATTTTCTTTTATATTACAAAAATCCATATGAATTAACTCCTATAAAAACAATATGCCAACTCTCATATTGTTTTATCTTTTGTATGTTTATATTGTATCATAAATTTCACTATAACAATATAACTTTTATTGTTATTCTAATTAATTATTATTTTTTTCAATATAAAAAGCAAAATAATCATGTAATACATCTATTACTCTCATATTTTGCTTTTCTTATGTTTGTTTAATTTCTTACTTATACTTAGAGTTTATTAATTTTTATCTATTATTTGTTTCAATTCTTCTAATAATTCATTCTCTTCATTTTTTAATTTTGGTATTGCAGTCTTTAAAAGAAAATATTCTTCACCTTTAGCTCCGCCTCTATCTAAATCCTTTATATTAATATTATATATTTTACCTGCTTCTAATTTAGTCTCTTCCCATATACAATCTTTAAGAACTTTTATAATCATTTTACTTTTACACATTTTCAAAATTTCTATTGCATCAATATCACTAACAAAAAAATCTAAAGTCCTTATTTTTTTCTTATTTTTATATGTCATTCCATCAGAGTCTACTTTTTCATACCATTTATTATTAAATTTAAAAAGCCCCTTATCAGTCATGTAGCAGAAATCTTTTAATTTTCCTACTGAACCATTTATTTTTCTTTTACTTATATTTTCTTCAACACCTGAAAAATATTCTACACTCACACCTGCATCACATTTAGTCGATATATTCATAAACTCATTAGCTTTAGTTATTCCTAAAAGACTTATTGTACCAATATCTTTTCTTTTTATATCTACTTTTCTAGGTTGTGTTATCATATTATTTTCATTAGCAGTAATAAAAATATCATCATTCATATATAGTTCATCATAAACATCATCCGAATAAATATCTTCTCTTATTAAAGGAACTAAATAATCCACTCTAAAATTAGTTTCAGCTAAAATCAAATATTTATTACCATATCCTTGATCTCTTAATGAAACCATTTTTTGATTCTTCTTAAACGTTTTTACTTCAATTTGTGGCTTTCCATCTACAGGAATCCATTTTTCATTATATTTTACAAATGGTATTGCTTTTTTATTAACACTTATCCCTATAACATCTGGTGCAATACCAACTTGCCTTGGATCATAATCATAATAATCAGTAATTACCTTTACATCTTTTTTAGATGTTATTTTAGGAAGAATAATTTTATTAAATACAACTCCTTCTGGAATAATATTTATCCATCTATCAAAAATTCCTCCCATATAATCCCCTTTAGAACTCAATGCTCCTCGCATCGGTCTATTTTCTTGCATCTGGGTCAAGTTTGATATAAAATAAACAGCTTTTTTTATGTCTTCTATATTAACTATAACTTCACTACTCATCATTATCCTCCATTAAATTAATCTTTTTTATAGGAACTAATCTAAGAGGATTTATTATTTTATCTTTTATTGAAAATCTAGGTCTTCTTCCTTGTAATTGTTGATCTCTAAACGTTTCATTTTTCTTATAATTTAAAACAATATTATATATATTACTTGAATCAATTTCGTAAAACCATATATTTCCATCTACTTCTCCAAATGGTGCTAAGTCTACAAAAATCAACTTATCCCATGTTGAAGTAGGTCCAAATGACGTACAATCATTTTTTATAGAAGCTGACTTTATTTGAATTCCCTCACCAGTAATTTTATCTACTGCATCATAAGAATGCGCTGTGCCATTTGTTCTAACAGCATTAAAGAAGATACAATACAAAGCTTCACTAAATACATCTGGCACATTTAAATTTCTTCCACCAAATTGTTTTAAATCAATATTTATATTCATCCATTTACGAAAAATTTGTTGGAATTTTTTATAATCTTCCATATCAAATTCAT
>CALXWM010000001.1 GCA_944392425.1 uncultured Clostridia bacterium | reverse complement strand
TAATTTTTATTTCTTCTTTCGTTGTGTCTGTATATTCCTTTTAAATTTTCTCTTTTGTATTTTGTGTTTCTAATAATTGCAAAACTCATATTCTATAACCTCCTTCTAATTTTTAGCCGACTTTTTTGACTCTCATAATGGGCGATAGCTTGGCTATCGTAAGGGGTAATACAAGCAAAAACACAAGGTGCTTTTCTAGTAGCAATTCCACATATAGAAACTACCTCTGCACCTCGCATTTTTACTTTGTATTGTAACACACTACAACACTTTTTTTACGCTATTGCTAAAAAGTGTCAGTGTGGCAGGAGTTCCTGCACCCCAAAAAACTAAAAATAGCTTTACTGCATTTTTAGTTTTTCCATAAAAATATAACAAGTATATTTTTATGCTTAACCATAATTTGCTATCCGCAATTTATGGTTAAGAGAGCCAAGAAAAACATATTATATATTTTTTCTTGACTCTTTTTGAAACCTATTCGGTTTCAAAATTCCAAAATAAAAGCATAAGTTTTACTTTAAAAAAACCTACACTTTCATTTTGTTTTACAGCATAACTACGATGTAAAATTATTATTTGCATATAAGCTATTAAAATCAAAGCCTTCTTTTTCGTAATCTCTTTGTTCAAAATTGCAAAGCCTTTTATTATTAGTATTTTTATATTTATTTATATTATATTTATTATCCTTAAACTTTTCTTCAATAGGGTATTGAAGTTTTGTTGGGGAGGGTATTAAACTTTTGTTAAATAGGGTATTTAACTTTTCTTCAATAGGTATTAGTTTTCTAATATCTACTTCTTTACTATTTTCTTTATATACCATTTCAATATTTATATAACCTTTATCTTTTAATGAATTTACTAGCTTTGATACTTGTGTTACTGATATATTTAAAAGTTCGCCTATAGTTTTATTGGTACAAAAGCAATATTGTTTTTCTTGACTTAAAAATATTACAAGTGAATATATATGTTTTTCTTTATCACTTAAATTTTTGTCTGTTAATATTTCTATTGGAATCCATAATCCTTTTAAATTTAAATTTGACATTGCCATCCCCTCCTCTCTTTCAAATTCGTTCGCTTTATTTTGGCTTTATTTTCGCTTTTGATATATAAGCAATATAAGTTTATATCTTAAAATTGTAGATAAAAAATTTCCAAAAAAAATCGCCTTGAACTTATTTCTAAATTCAAAGCAATTTTTTATTTTGAATTTTCTCGACAGTGTCGAGAAAATTTAGATTACTCTTTATCTTCAATATTTTTTCTTTGTTCTAGTTGAACTTTAGCCTTTTCTATACTATCCATAAATTTTTGTTCTAATATTTCTTTTGGTACATATTCTGTCAAATATTGTGCAACATGTATTCCACTATTATCTAATTCTAGTAATTGTGCCATCATATCACTTTTTGTCGCACATAATATGATTGCAATTGGTGATTCTTCTCCTTCTGCTTTTTCATATTTGTCTAACCATTTCAAATATAATTCAACCTGACCTTTATATTCTGGTCTAAATTTATCTAGCTTTAATTCTATAACTACTAACCTTTTCATTTTTCTATGATAGAATAATAAATCTATATAATAATCTTCTCCATCTATTGTTATTCTTTTTTGCCTAGCTAGAAAAGCAAAATCATTTCCCATTTCTAAAATAAACTTTTCTAATTCACTTATAATTGCATTTTCTAAATCTTTTTCGCTATAAGTGTCTTTTAAATCCAAAAAGTCTAATATATATGGATCTCTAAAAAATAAATTAGTTGTCATCTTGTTTTCTTCGTTTAGCAATTTCAAATCATTTACAATAGTCTGTTCTGGCATTTTAGATATTGCTGTTCTTTCAAATAATGCTGAGCCAATTCTTTCTCTTAATGTTCTAACTCCCCAAAACTCATTTTCACACATTGTTGTGTAGAAATCTCTTTTTAAACTATCTTTAACTTGTAATAGTTCAACAAAATGTGACCAACTTAATTTTCTCGACAGTGTCGAGAATTTTTGAAAATCTGGATAATATTCATAGACTTTTAGCATTCTAAATAAATTTGCACTACTATATCCTCGTCCATATTCAACTGTTAACCTTTGACTTAACTTTTTTATTACAGCCTTTCCATATTCAGCTCTTTCATAATTTAAGACATTTTCAGTTATATCTTTTCCTATATTCCAATATAATATTGTCATTTCTTCATTTACTTTTAATGCTACATTTCTTTTTGCTTTTTCAATTTTATCAACTATTTTATTATATAAATCATCTATATTTATGTTATCTATGTTCTCTAATTCGTTCATTTTACCTTCTTTCTAATTTAGCAACGGCTGTTGCCAAATTACATTTTCTCTTTTATTAGTTCATACTATATCATAAAACTCAAAATTTTTCCATTAAATCTATAAATTTTCATACATATATTAATTCATTTAATATAATCTCCTCTGCTTGTTGCCTAATTGCATTCATAGTTCCCACCCAATAAAGCATATCTGTATTTTTCATATCTTCTGTTAAATTACTTTTTGCTTTCAAATCATCAATAATTTGATTAACTCTTTTAGTTGCTGTTTCCTGTATTTCTTCTAAATGGTCTATTATTGTATTTTCCATAAACATTATTGTATATTCTGCTTTTTTATGTTCTTTTAAATAGTTTAATCTCATTCTTCCGTATTTATTCAAATGTATTTTCTTTTGTTTTGGTAATACTAAATTTGGAATATAATAATCTCCTTGTCTTACATATTCTATTCCTGTTCTTTCATCAATAAATCTTTCTTTTAATTCTTTGTTCTCCATAATTTTTAAATCTCCTCTCAATTTTAAATTTTTATTATAAAATCAAAAAAAGATGAAATTGTTTTTATTTTTTACAATTCATCTTTTAAATATTTGAAAATTTATGATTTTTACTAAATTGTTTGTAGGAGGAAACCTTTGTTATTACTAGACTTTACATTTTCGTCATAAGAGAATATGGTTGTAACCACTAACGCTATTAAAGTAATCCCGCTTCACTTCTTTTTTAACTTTTTTTATAATAAGTGTTTTTCTACTTTCTTTTTTTCTTGCGTTATTCACTTTTTCTGCACTTTTACGTATTTTAAACTCCTCCTTCTTTTGTTTTTTAATAATTTATATTCTACGTTATTCATATATTTTAGTCATTTACATTAAATATTTTAGCATTCGTTTGAATGCCTGTCAAGGCATTCAAATAAATTCGTGATAAATTTTTATAAAGGTTATTTTAAACATAAATTTTGCACTTTTATTGAATAGAAAAAATTTATTTCTTCTATTTAATTAAAAATTTTATTTTAAGTCTAATTAGGAAAGGAATTAAATTTATAATGTATTTAAAAAGATTAAAAGATCTTAGAGAAGATAACGATTTATTGCAAAAGCAAGTTGCTGTAGCTTTAGGTATTACTAGACAGCAATATGGATTATATGAAAAAGGCGAAAGACAAATTCCAATTGATAAGCTATGTTTATTAGCTAAGTTTTATAATACATCAGCTGATTATCTTCTTGGTTTAACTGATGAAATCAAGCCATATCCTAGAAAAAATAAATAATTAAAAAAAAGACGAACTTTAAGAAAGCACCTCTTAGAAAATGGAAATACTTCTTAAAGTTCTTTTAAATTTTATTCAATTACATCCACGTTATTTTTCCTATCCTTTTCCCTATTTCTTTCATTTACAAAATCGTCTACTATTACTTTAATTAAAGTAAACACTGGTGCTGCTAAGAACATACCTAGCACTCCAAAATATGCTCCACCAACAGTTACAGCAAACATTATAAGTAATGGACTTACCTTTAATGATGAGCTTGTTATTCTTGGATTTATTAAGTTTGCATCTAGTTGTTGTAACACAATTACAACAATACCCATAATTAACGCTTGCTGCCATCCACCAGTAAGTATTGTTATAATAATTGCAATTGCTACACCAAATATTGCTCCAAAGTATGGTATTAGGTTTGAGAATCCTATTAATGTTCCAAGTAAAATTGAATATTTTACTCCCATTAAGCTCATTGCTATACTAGTAATAAGTGCAACAACTATTCCATCTAACATTTGGCTTGATAAATATCTAAAGAAAATATTGTTTCCTTGATCAAAGTATTTTTCAAATCTTCTATATCCTTTTTCAGTAAGCACAGCTCTTGCAAATTTATTTAAAAATCTAACAATTCTAGTTTTTTGTGCCAAAATGTATACTGAGCAGATTATAGCTATAAATATATTAACAACTCCTCTGATTAAGCCCATAGCAGATGATAAATATTCTCTAATTTTATCCATTGTAAACCATGATTCAAAGTCTATATTTTGTATCCAATCTACAACAGGTTTTAATATATTATCCTGTATAAATGGTGTTATGCTTAAGTCTGGGCTTTCTGAAACTACAGCGTTATAGTAGCTTTGTACATTACTTATTAAATCTGATACACTACTTGCAATTGTTGGTATAATAGCTGTCATAAACCATACAATTAAGGCAAATACTAAAATATATACTATAGTAATACTTGTTCCCCTAGCGTGCTTTTTTATGAATTTATTCTTTCTTTTCTCTAAAAATTTTTCTACTTTTTTACAAGGTGTATATAAAATATATGCTATAAGTATACCTTCTATAAATGGTGCAAGTACAATAAAAAAATTGCCTATCCATTCGCCTATACCTGTAAAATTGTCTAATAATTTATAAATTATTATTAAAACAACTCCTATAGAAACCCAATAAAACCATCTTTTAGTTCCCATTACTTTTTCTTTTTTCATAGTAAAACCCTTTCTTTTTTATAAGTTTATTTACTCAATTTGCTAACGACTTTTTTATTTTTTTCAAACTAATTTATTATTAAGTAATTCTATCTATTATATTTAAATTACACTTTCAAATCTAGTTCGACCGGACAATGGTCACTGCCCATCACATCAGATAAAATCTTTGCATCTTCTATTTTATCCTTTATTGAATCAGATACTATAAAATAGTCTATACGCCACCCTGCATTGTTTTCTCTTGCGTGAAACATATATGACCACCAAGAATATGCACCAGTTTTTTCTGGATATTTGTATCTAAATGTGTCAATGAATCCTTCGTTTAATAGAGCTGTCATTTTTGAACGTTCTTCATCTGTAAATCCTGCATTATGATGATTTGATGATGGATTTTTTAAATCTATTTCATTATGAGCTACATTTAAATCACCACAATATACTACTGGTTTAGTTTTGTCAAGTTCTTTTAAATATGCTCTAATTTCATCCTCCCAAATCATTCTGTAGTCTAATCTTTCTAACTCTCTTTTTGAATTTGGAGTATAACAATTTACTAGATAAAAACTATCAAATTCTAGTGTAATAATTCTGCCTTCTTTGTCGTGTTCATCTTTTCCTATTCCATATGTAACATTTATAGGTTTTATTTTTGAGATGACAACAGTTCCTGAATAGCCTTTCTTTTCTGCACTATTCCAGTACACATATCTATCTTTAAAAATATCGTTTATATCCATACTTATTTGGTCTTGTTGCATTTTTGTTTCTTGCAAACACATAATGTCTGCTTTTATATCATTATAAAAATTTTTAAATCCTTTATTTATTACTGCTCTTAGTCCATTTACGTTCCATGAAATTAGCTTCATTTTTATTTTTCCTTGAATAATGTATTTAGGTTTTTAAAAGGCTACCCATAAACCTATTTAATTGTTTCCATATATATTATTCTACATAATATTGAATTTTCCTATAATAATCTTAATAAAAAAGATCTATGTTATTTTCTGTTAAGTAGAACTTATAATGAAAAAATCCAATAGCAAAGCTATTGCTTACACTATTGGATTTTTAAGTTCATTTTAATACCATCCTTTTCTACATGAATGATTCCATGCAGCTGATGGAGTACCATATCTTGATTTAATATAGCTTAATCCCCATTCAATCTGTGTTTTATAGTTTGTACGGTAGTCTGTTCCATAAGTAGCCATTTTTGATGCAGGTAATGCTTGTGGTATACCATAAGCTCCTGAACTTGAGTTGCATGCATATGGATTCCATCTACTTTCTTTATTCCATAATTTAACTAAAGCTTGGAAGTCTGCATCACTCCACCCATAATCAAAACATCTTTTTTCTGCATATACTTGGTATTCTGCAACAGAACCAGAAACAACTCCACCTCTTGATGTAACTTGTTTTGTTCTAACTTCTACTATTTTATCTACCGGTTCTTTAACAATTTCTGATGATATTTCTGTTTTTTCAATTTCGGCACCATTTTGGTATCTTATTCTATATGTTACTCTCTTTAAACCATTTTCACCCTTTTGTATTACTCTATTTTGTGTAGTTGAGCTTCCATTTGATACGTCTTTAGTAACTGTTTCAAAAGGTATTTCTACTTCTTCAGTAACTACCTTTTCAACAATTTGTGTATAACTAGCTAATATTTCTTCTGCTGACATGTAGTTGTCATCAGTATCAGCTTCTGTAGCGCCTTTTGTTATTGTAATTGTTTTATTGTCAGAAAGTTCTTCATCAATGTCTGGTGTAACACTTTCGCCATCTAAAACAACAATATGATTTTCTGCTAAAATATCTGATACTTTAGTAGATGTTGTCATAACATCCATTTCATATCCACTTGAAAGTAATATTTTAACAGATGTAAGCTTTTGATTTGTAGCCATAACACTCATTGTGCCAGCTAATATTAAAAATATTAAAGCCATTACAAATATTTTTTTGAGTGATATAGTTGCTCTCTCCTGCTTGTTTTGTTTACTTATTCGTTTCCTCATAAAACCTCCTTTAAGTAACACAGTTATAATTATAACATTTTTTATCTAAAATGTCAAATTTAACGTGCTTCCGTAAACTTTGCTTGGTTGTAAGGTTTTGCTACTTGGTTACATAAAGTAATGTTTACTTATATTATAATTTATGCTATTTACAGTGTTTCGTCCAATATTATTTGATCTAAAAAAACAAAGGTGTCTTTT
Source organism: uncultured Clostridia bacterium (assembly GCA_944392425.1). Lineage (GTDB taxonomy): Bacteria > Bacillota > Clostridia > TANB77 > CAG-508 > CAG-793. The sequence goes on along the minus strand of CALXWM010000001.1, from coordinate 136,591 downwards.
GAGATGATGTGAAGTTTGCGTCAAACAGGAGAGTAACTTTTTAGATAGTGGGCATCCCTTTTGACATAAAAATGCAGAGAATTATTTCTCTACATTTCCCCCATCTTATCTATTTTTCTATTAATTCCTTTAGTTCATCTGTTGTTATATTCAATATTTGACAAATTTGTTCATCGGCTATTTTTAGTTCTTTCATTCTTTTTGCTACTTCTTTTTTACTTTCTTTCTTTCCCTGTTCTTTTGCATACGCTACTCCTGTGTCATAGTTAAATTTTGCCATTGCTCTTGCTTCAATTATTTCTCTTTCTTTTGGATCTGCCATTATTTCATCTACCAACTTCATCGCTTTCTTTACTTCTGGATTATCTAACTTTGACATTTCTACTTTATCCTCCCTTCCTGCTATAAGCCACAGCCATTCATCTAGCTTTGTCTTTATTTCAGGATTCTTTTTTATAAACTTTGGCAATTCTATAAAATGCATTTCTAACACATCTGTTGCTAGTTGCTCTTCCTCTTTATATCCTAAATCCACATATTCTTCTTTACGCGTCTTCTCAAACTTCATGTGAGCTATTGAATGATAGCTATTCCTTTTATATCTATTAAAATTTAAGATGTTTATTACTATTGATGGTTTTAAACCTTGATAGTCTTCACTTGTTTTTATTTGAGTAGCAATGTTTTTACTCATATACACTGTGCTACGCTTGGAAATATTTCCTTGGTCTTTCACTTGCATTTCTATGTCCACTATTTTTGTATTGTCTAGCTCCGCTCTAATGTCTAAGACACTACCTCTTTCATCTAATATGTCTTTTGGTATTTCTGCATTTAATACTTGTACATTCCTTAATTTGATTTTTAATACTGACTCTAAAAAGTCTCTTAATATTCCATTTGGATCATCCCTTGTAAATGTACGTTTAAACACGTAGTCATCTAATAACGGGGCATCTTTTTTATCTAGCATTTGTTCTTCCTTTCCATTGTACCAAATTGTTGATGTTTTTTCAATACTTTTTTATTTCAAACCCTACATTGGCACAATTTTTTAAAAATTAGATTAGTAAATTAATCATTTGTCTTTAGTGATTAATTTACCTCCTTTCTTTAGTTGCCCCCATTTTTAGAAATTTGACTAAAGTCTAATCTTTTTGTATTTTACAATATTTGCCATTTTGTGTCAATATGATTTTAATATTTTAGCACATAAATCGTTAAACATTTTTCTACAAAATATGTCAAATCGAATTAAATAACTATGTTTTTGATTTGTTGTTGTGTCAAGCAGGAGTGTCCCTTTTGACACTAAATTAAATTAAAATTTTTTCACAAAAATGAACGTTTCCATTGTAAAATCTTGCATACTGTGGTATATTATTATTATATTATTGAATATAGTGCATAAAATACAGTTTATGTACAATATTAATTTATTTTAAAGGAGGATATTATGGGTTGGATAATATTAGCCATCGTTGTCGTTATTGCAATTGTATTAGTTGTTATATACAACCAATTAGTAACATTAAGGCAACGAGTTCAAAATGCTTGGAGTCAAATTGATGTTCAATTACAAAGAAGGTTTGATTTAATACCTAACTTAGTAGAAACTGTAAAAGGATATATGACTCATGAACAAGAAACTCTTACAAAAGTAACAGACTTACGTTCTGCATGGGCAGATGCTAAAACAGTTGAGCAAAAAGCTGAGTTAGAAGGTCAACTTACAGATACTCTAAAAACTATTATGGCTGTAGCTGAAAATTACCCTAACTTAAAAGCAGATCAATCTTTTAATAATTTGCAAACAGAACTATCAGATACAGAAAACAAAATTTCTTATTCTCGTCAATTTTATAATGATACAGTTACAATGTATAACACTAAATTAGAAACATTTCCATCTAACTTAGTAGCTGGTATGTTTGGTTTCAAAGCTTCTACATTATTTAATGTAGATAATGACGAGGCTAAAAAAGCTGTAAAAGTTGAATTTTAATAAAGAGCTTGCAAAGTCAAGCTCTTTTAATTATCTATATTAAAGCACCTCATTGTATTTTCATAAGTAGCTTTTGCTACTTCTTCAACAGCCATACCTTTTATACTGGCTATTTTTTGTGCAATATATTTTAAATTTCTTGAGTCATTTCTAGTACCTCTAACTGGCTCTGGTGCTAAGTAAGGACTATCTGTTTCTATTAAAATTTTATCCATTGGACACATTTCAATGATCTCATTTGCATTTTTTGAATTTTTAAAAGTTACTGGTCCTGCCATAGATATGTAAAATCCTATCTTTAATGCTTCTTTTACCAGTTCTCTATTAAGTGGACAACAGTGGAATACTCCTTTTTTATTTACAGGATGTTCTTTTAACATTGTTAAAGTATCCATTACTGCATCTCTTGTGTGAATTACTATAGGTAAGTCATATTTGTTAGCAATATCTATTTGCTTCGAGAATGCCTCATATTGAATTTTTTTGTCTGTATCATAATGATAATCAAATCCAATTTCTCCAACCGCCACAATTCGTTTTGAGCTCAAATTATCACTAATTAATTTATCTATCTCTTCTATGTCTTTTATCCACTTTTCGCCTACTAATTGTGGATAATTATTGTTTATAAATTCTACTCTATTATTTTCTACTTGTATACTATTATTCTCATTAACTTTTGTAATATTTTCTTCTAAATCTCTTTCCACTAAATCATTTGGAGATATACCAACTGTCGAATATATAAAATTATATTTACTAGAAAGTTCTAAACTCTTTTTGCTTCCTTCTAAGCTATATCCTGCACTAATAATTTTAGTTACTCCAGAATTAAATATATCCATTATTAAATTTTCTCTATTGTCATCAAATTTTGCATCATCATAATGTGCATGTGAATCAAAAAATTCCATAAAATACCTCTTTATTAATTAATTTTTAAAAACATACAATAAATATATATTGTATGTTTTATTATTAAACTAAATTTATTTATTTTCAAAAACTGCAACAGCCATTGCCACAGCATATTCTTTTATATGAGATAAACTTAAGTCTATATTAACTTTTTTTAATTTATCTTTATAAAAATTTACATATGGTCTACCTTGATTATCATTAAGTATTTCTATATACGTCCAGTCAATGCTAAATTTGTTATCTAATAAAGGAGAAATTGATTTAAATATAGCCTCTTTCGCTGCAAATCTTGCAGCATAGTGCTCATATTTATTAGCTTTTTTACTTTCGCAATATGCTATTTCATTATCAGTAAATACTCTATTTAAAAACTTATCCCCTAATTTTTCTATACTTTCCTTGATTCTTTCTACTTCTATTATGTCAGTACCTGTTTTTATGTTCATGTATAATTCCTTTCAATTTTACATTAAATAGTTTCCTAGGTTAATTGTTCCTATTATAATTAATACAACTAATAAAATAATTATAATTCTAAACATTGTATTATGATTGTCTAATTTAATATTTCTATAAAGTATATCAAATTTATTTTCTACTGAAATATACAGTTTATCTAATCCTAATTTTTGTTCCCAATCATTTTCCATTTTATTTCCAGATAAATTTTCAGTAATCTTTTTAGAATAAATACCTTGTACAAACTTAACAAAATCATTTCTGTTTTTATCAAAATAATCTTTATTTTCCATTGCTTTATCTAACTTGTTTAATGTTACATATTTATATAAAGTAATTATATAAATGTATAAGTATTCTACTTCTTGAACGTCGACTTTATATACTTTATCACTATCTATATTTATTTTAGATATATCTAATAGTCCCTCATACTTTTTAATTCTTTCCGCTTCTTTTGTATCATTACCTATTATAAAAATTATCCCTGTATTAAATGCTACAATAAGCATACTTTCTTTTTCAAATATTGTACATGAGTAATTATTACATACAGCTGCTTGCATTTCTTTATTCATTTTTTTGAATTTATCAACATCTTTTAAATTAAATGTCCAAAATAGATAATCTCTAACCCTTGGAAGAAAATATTTATAAATATGAGAATCTTGTTTTTTATTAAATACTTTTATTTCATAACCTATGTTTAATACAAACTCATAAAATTTATACATTTCTTTTTCATTTGTTATTATCGGTATTATTTTACAACTTTGTTTTTCTTCCATCTTTTGTTCTCCATTTCTTTAAGACTTTTATCTTAAATTTTATTTAAAATCATATTTTAATTATCATTGTAACTAATCTACTAATTTTTTATTCATTAACATCTGTATAGTAATTTGCATTTAGGTCTGGAGCTAAGTGCCACTTTCCTATAAAACTAATTACTGTATTTTGTGCTAATTCATATGATGGAGTAACTACTACATTTCCATTTTGGTCAATTGCTCCCCATACTCCATTTTGTTTTACTGCTACAAATCCATACTCATTTTGTTCTGTAGCATCATCATAAATATAATCTACTATTACAACACCGTCTCTATTAACATATCCATATTTACCATTTTTCTTAGATAAGAATAATGTATTAGTTGTGAAAATATCTTGCGATGTTTTTTCTTCTAATCTAAAATTATAGTATTTATATTCATTATCTACTCTAACTTTTACATATCCTTTATTTGTATCTATCTCTGAAACAATTCCTGTAACTTTAACATTAAATGAAGTATCTAAAAGGTCTGTTTTACCATCTGATTTATCTGCTTCTATAAAGCTTTCATCTGACATATATGTTATATAAGTATATGTAAAATCTAATTTTGTTTCATTTGATGTATTTATAATTCCATAGTTATTATCTTTTTTAGCTATATAATTACCATCAAACGCATATTTTAATTCATCATAATTTGGCTCTATTAATACAGTTCCTTCTTTGGTCATTACTCCATATTTGTTACCTTTTACAAATACTATATTGCCACTGTCTATACTTTTAATATCATCAAATCCACTATTAATTAAAACACTTCCATCTTGATTAATTAATTCTAATGTTCCATTTTCTTTAACAACATATAAATTATTTCCACAAACATTTTTAATTTCTGAATATTTACATTCTAAAACTTGCTTTTTATTATAATTAATCAAGCCATAATTTCCATTTTGTTCTTTTACAACATATCCGTCTTCATATTTATTTGTAAGACTTGTAATTGCAGTATATAAATTATCTATAATTACATTTCCACTATTATCTACTAAACCATATAATCCATCTTTAACAGTAACAAAACTATTTTTTACTCCAGATAGTGGATAAATCGAATCATATATAGAATTTAATATTTCTGTTCCATTAAAGTTAATTAATCCGTATTTTCCATTTTTAGATACTTTAAGTACATTTGTATCATATGTCACATAATTGTTAGAATCTAGATTTTGAAGTGCTTCTACTTTCTCATAAGAAGTAAATAAATCTTCTCCTTTATCATTTATAGCCTTAGAATTATATGTTCCATCTTGTAAATTAACATTTGATTGATATATAAAAACAGCTTTAGTTGGATCTGGTATTACAATCATATCATCATAAGTTGGCTCTATTATTGTTTCTCCCTTAGAATTAATAACTCCCCACTTATTATTAGAAAATACAGTAATATATGAATTAGCTACTATTTTAGTTTCTGTATTTCCATCAGGTGTTGCAAATTTAACAATTAAAACTATACACATTATTATTACTGCTAGTATGATTAATACTGCAAGTACTTTTTTTATATTTAGCTTTGGTTCACCATCATACCTTCTACCTCTATTAGCCATATTTACCTCCGATTATAATATTACATATATAATATATCAGTTTTGCACTAATTTTTCAATATACTATCCTAATTAAAATAATAAAATAGTAAAATTAAATTACAAATTTTTAATAATTAATTATATATAAGAATAACCTCCTTATGAAATCAATCATAAGAAGGTTTATTTTATATTAAATTTATTTAGCTATATTATTTTTTCTATATAAAATATATGAAATTATTCCAATAGTAATTAATACTATTAAACCTACAATAGTAAAGCTTAATTTTTCTCCTGTTTGTGGTATTTTCTGTCCTGCTGTTGTATTATCTATATTTGTATTTTCATTTTTTCCTGAATTAGAATTATTATTTTGATTATTATTTGAACTACTGTTTGTACTAGGTTTTTCTGTGTCTGGATTCTCTTCATCAGGTTTTTCTGTGTCTGGATCCTCTTCATCAGGTTTTTCTGTGTCTGGATTTTCTTCATCAGGTTTTTCTGTGTCTGTTTTTTCTAATATCTCCAAATTTAGTGTACCAGCTTTTCCTACATAGTCATTATCATTGGCTGCTTCAGGTTCATCAATTTGCAAAGTTGTATTTTTTACTGATGTATTTTCCTTAACTTTTAAGTCTATTGTAAAAATAATTTCATCATTTGTTATGTATTCACCTTTACATGTTATAATTTTTCCATTTTCTTCGTTGTATTCTGGTGCATCCCATCCATTTTGTGACTTCATATCTGACTTTGTTACTTTTTCAAAAACATTTGTATCATATTTAAATGTTCCCAAAAATGCATTTATTCCTTCCCCTACGCCTGTTAAATTCTTTATTTTAACAGATATTTCTACTGTATCACCTTTAGTTACTGTCGTCTTGTTTGATATTAGTTCTATTCGAAAATTTGTTTCCGTTTGTGCCGCATATGAATTTAAACTTAATGAAAATATAATTAATACATTAATTATTATTATACTGATTATTTTTTTCATGCTTTTCTCCTTTCGTAAAAATCAATTATATTATGTCATAATTATATTTTTATTTCAAGTACTTTTTTATTTTTTATTCAATTATTTTTTATTCAATTAAGATTTTCTTCATTTTTGATAAGTCACTTAATTTTATATCTCCATCTTCATTTATATCTCCTGCTTCTTTACTCGCTCCTGTTAAACTTCTTTTTCCTATTAATTGCATCTTTAATGTTGATAAATCACTTAATTTTATATCTCCATCTCCATTTATATCTCCTGTTACAACTAATGTATATGTTGTATTTTTTAGTATTAATTTTTGGCCTGTTTTTATTTTGTCTATTCCTGTTATTGTTATATTTCCTTCTTTTATTTCATAACTTTGATTTGTTACTATATTTTTTATAAAGTTTGAATATACTGTTTGTGGTTGTATATTTCTTATGTATAAGCCATTTATTTTATATCCTTGTACATTGAATGTAGGAACTTCTATTCCTGTAATTTCTATCTTTATTGCTGCTGTATTTCCTATTTTATCTTTTATCGTTATTGTTTCTTCTGTATTTTCATAGTATTTTTTTGTCAATGTTAATCTATCACTTGTCAAAGTCCATCCTTCTATCTCTTCTAATTCTTTATTCGACTTTATTGTAACCAAACACATATCTTTATCTTTTGATATATTGTATGTTACTTCTCCTACTGGTGCTGTATTATCCAACATAAATACATTACTTCTTAATTTATTCTTATTTCCTGCATTATCTTCTACTAATACCCATAGATAATATTCTCCTGTTGCTTCTGGTGTTGCTATTTCATTTTCTTCTTCTAGCACATTTGTTATGTTATTTTCTCCTACATCTTCACTTTCTATACTCCATAGGTATTTTATACTTTTTATGCCTGATAAGTTATCTGTTGCTGTTACTTCTATATTTGCTTCTTTTACTGCTTCTGTTGTTCCATTTTGAGATAATCTTATTGTTGGGCTTTCTCTATCTATTTTATTTATTCTTATATTTGCATTTGTCTCATTTCCAACTAAGTCCATTACTGTTATTGTTTCTTCTGTATTATCATTATATTCTTTTGTTAATATTTGTTTATCACTTGATAATGTCCATCCTTCTATTTCTTGAATTTGCTCATTTGCCTTTATCTTTACTGTTACATTTCCATTTGTATATGTTTCTGGTATATTTTCTATCTCTAATGTTGGTGCTGTATTATCTAATATAAATGCATTGCTTCTTGCTATTGCTTTGTTTCCAGCATTGTCTTCTACTAATACCCATAAATAATATTCCCCAGTAACTTTTGGTGTTGTTATTGTATTACCTTCTTCTAGTACATTTATTATTTCATTTTCTGCTACATTTTCACTTTTTGTACTCCATAAGTATTTTGTACTACTTACTCCTGATAAGTTATCTGCTGCCGTTACTTTTGTATTTGTGCTTTTTATTGTTTCAGTTGTTCCATTTTGAGATATTTTAATTTCTGGTGCGATATTATCTAATATAAAGATATTACTTCTTAATTTATTATTATTTCCTGCATTATCTTTTACTAATACCCACAAATAATATTGTCCTGTTGCTTTTGGTGTTTTTATTGCACTTTCTTCTTCTAGTACATTTGTTATGTCATTTTCTCCTACATCTTCACTTTCTATACTCCATAGGTATTTTATACTTTTTATTCCTGACAAATTATCTGTTGCTGCTACTTCTATATTTGCTTCTTTTACTGCTTCTGTTGTTCCATTTTGTGATAATCTTATTGTTGGTATTTCTTTATCTATTTTATTTATTTGTATAATTGCATTTGTCTCATTTCCTGCTAAGTCCCTTACTGTTATTGTTTCTTCTGTATTATCATTATATTCTTTCGTTAATGTTTGCTTATCATTTGATAATGTCCATCCTTCTATTTCTTGAATTTGCTCATTTGCCTTTATCTTTACTGTTACATTTCCATTTGTATATGTTTCTGGTATATTTTCTATCTCTAATGTTGGTGCTGTATTATCTAATATAAATGCATTGCTTCTTGCTATTGCTTTGTTTCCAACCTTATCTTCTACTAATACCCATAAATAATATTCCCCAGTAACTTTTGGTGTTGTTATCGTTTGTCCTTCTTCTAATACATTTGTTATTTCATTTTCCTCAACATTTTCACTTTTTGTACTCCATAAGTATTTTGTACTACTTACTCCTGATAAGTTATCTGTTACTGTTACAGTTGTATTTATCTGTTTTTCAGGATTATTTGTTCCATTATTTGATATTTCTACATTTGGTGCTATATCATCTAATGTATAATTTAATCCATTTTCTATTGCATATGATTCTGCTGTACTATTGCTTGCACACAATATATTTACATTTTCAGTATACTGAAATGCATTTGAAGCTATTGTTGTAACAGTCTTTGGTATTATAACTTTTGATAGTTTTGAACAGTTATAGAAAGCCATATTTCCAATACTTATGACTCCATTTGGTATTTCTATATATTCTAAACTAGTGCAAACACTAAAAGTGTAATCAGCTATACTTTTAATACTATTTGGAAGACTTATATTGGTTAAACTATTACAGCCAGAGAATGCATGATTTCCTATACTTGTTACCCCATCTGGTATATGTATATTAGTTAAGTTATAGCAATTCTCGAAGGCATATACGTCTATACTTGTTATTGTGTCTGGAAGTTCTATATCCTTTAAATCATAACAATTTTCAAATGTAGCATATTTAATACTAGTTATTCCTTCTGGTATATTTATTTTCTCCAAACTGTTACAATTATAAAATGCACTAGATCCTATACTTGTTATTCCTTCTGGTAAATTTATATTCATCAAATTTATACAACCATAAAATGCAAATCCATCTATTTTAGTTACTTTATCTGGAATTACTAAATTTAATAAACTAGTACACCATTCAAATGTACCATATTTTATCTCTGTTATTTCATCTGGCAATGTTATATTTTTCAAATAGCTACAATAGTAAAAACAATAATTCATTATGTTATTTGTGCCTTCTGGTACTACAAAGTTTTCTCCTTCTTTCTTACGTGGATAACAAATAATTGTCCTTTTATCTTTTGTATATAGGACTCCATTATCGTCAATATAATTTTTATTGTTTAAATCAACTTCTATATATTCTAAATTAATGCAATTTACAAATATTGCATTTGAAACCTTTGTTATTTCACTTTCAATACTTATTTTTGTTATAATATTTCTTATAACTTCAGGTATATTATCTATTTCACCTGTTCCAAATATTGTTGCTTCTCCATTTTCATTGACACTTATCTTTACAGTTTTGGTCAAACTTATTTCTAAAGGTATAATATTAATAGTTAATTCATCTAACTTTCCTTCTAATATTTTTATAGAGCCTATCTCATTCTCTTTATCAAGAATTATATTTTCGCCATTAATCGAACAGTTTTTTACCTCAAATTGATTATTAGCATAAAATATATCATCTTGATTTAAGGCTCTTTGCATTATCTGTGGCAATCCAATTTCATCTTTACCGTTAGTAAATATATATATTTGACTGCCTATTAAAATAGAGTTTCCACATTCACTTACACTCTTTGGAATTTCTATGTCTCTCAAATTTTTGCAACCTGAAAAAACCCTATCACCTATACTTATTACACTATCTGGTATATCTATATAACTTAACCTATCGCAATTATCAAATACTCCATATCCAATACTAGTTACTCCTTCAGGAATTTGTACTTCTTTCAAATTAGTACAGCTCGCAAAAGTATTATCGTTAATTGCTGTTATTCCTTTTGGAATTTGTATCTCGCTCAAGTTACTGCAACGATAAAAAGCCTGTTTTCCTATAGTCCTTACACTTTCCGGAATTGTTATTTTTTTCAAATTACTACAATATAAAAAAGCATCAATTCCTATACTTGTTACACCTTCTGGTATTTCTACCTCTGTAAGTTTTATGCAGTTAGAAAAAGCATTGCCTTCTATACTTTCTACTCCTTTTGGAATACTTATCTCTGACAAATTACTGCAATTATAAAAAGCACTATCTCCTATATTTCTTACCCCATAATTAATAATTACTTTTTTAACTAATTCTTTAATATTTTTGTTATGCCAATCAGTCACACTACTAGCACCCCAACCTTTCATTTCTCCGGTTCCAGATATAGTCAAAGTTCCATCTTCTGAAAGTGTAGCCATTACACTACCATTTCCGGATTTTGAAATGTCCCAACTATTGCTTTGAGCTAATATTGACATATTCATTTTTGTTTTTTCATTAATTAAATATTTGATATCTGTCCTTTTTATTAATGCCACTACTATTAGTATAGTTATCAAAATTAATATTATAAATATATACCATTTCCATTTTTTCATATTTGTAATACTCCCTCTTATATTCTATTTTTATTTATTCTATTATATATATGCATATATAACAAGTGAGAAACTTCTTTATTATTTCTTTTACTGTTACGGAAGTAACATTTTTATTAATAATATTATATTTATATTACATTTTTTATTTTCCTTGGTTTCATTATTTTTGCTATAATGTGTTGTGTTTTTTCAATATATATCAAAAAATTTTTATATTTTGCCTACAATAATTTTACACTAACTTCAATTATTTTTATTCAATTATGATTTTCTTCATTTTTGATAAGTCACTTAATTTTATATCCCCATCTTCATTTATATCTCCTGCCTCTTTACTCGCTCCTGTTAAACTTCTTTTTCCTGTTAATTGCATCTTTAATGTTGATAAATCACTTAATTTTATATCTCCATCTCCATTTATATCTCCTGTTACCACTAATGTATATGTTGTATTTTTTAGTATTAATTTTTGGCCTGTTTTTATTTTGTCTATTCCTGTTATTGTTATATTTCCTTCTTTTATTTCATAACTTTGATTTGTTACTATATTTTTTATAAAGTTTGAATATACTGTTTGTGGTTGTATATTTCTTATGTATGTTCCTTTTATTATATATTCTTTTACTTTAAACATAGGTTCTTCAATTCCTGTGATTTTTATCTTTACTTCTGTTATATTTCCTACTTTATCTTTTATTTCTATACTTTCTTCTATATTTTCTGTATATTCTTTTGTTAATTTTTGCTTATCTACTGATAATGTCCATCCTGTTACTTCTTGTAACTCTTCATTAGAACTTATTGTTACTAAACAACTCTTTTTATCTCCAGAAATATTATATTGTACTTCTCCCTCTGGAGCTGTATTATCTAAATTAAATAAATTACTTTTTGTTATAGCTTTATTTCCTGCATTATCCTCTACTAATAACCATAAATAATATTCTCCTGTTGCTTTTGGTGTTGTTATTGTCTGTCCCTCTAATACATTTGTTATTTCACTTTCTTGAACATTTTCACTTTTTGTACTCCATAAGTATTTTATACTACTTACTCCTGATAAGTTATCTGTTACTGTTACTGTTGTATTTGCTTCTTTTACTGTCTCTACAGTTCCATTTGAAGATAAACTTATTGTTGGATTTTCTCTATCTATTTTATTTATTTGTATATCTTGTGTTGTTTCATTTCCTGCTAAGTCCATTACTGTTATTGTTTCTTCTGTATTTTCTGTATATTCTTTTGTTAGTACTCTTTTATCTACTGATAATGTCCATCCTGCTACTCCTTGAATTTCTTCATTTGCTGTTATTTTTGCTGTTACATTTTCTTTTGTATATGTATTTGGTGTGTATTGTATTTCTAATGTTGGAGCTGTATTATCTATATTAAATACATTACTTTTGGTTATAGCTTTGTTTCCTACTTTATCTTCTACTAATATCCATAAATAGTATTCTCCTGTTTCTTTTGGTGTCGTTATTGTTTGTCCTTCTTCTAATACATTTGTTATTTCATTTTCTTGAACATTTTCGCTTTTTGTACTCCATAAGTATTTTGTACTACTTACTCCTGATAAGTTATCTGTTACTGTTACTGTTGTATTCATTTGTTTTACTGGATTATTTGTTCCATTATTTGATATTTCTACATTTGGAGCTATGTCATCTAATGTATAATTTAATCCTTTTTCTATTGCATATGACTCTGCTGTACTATTGCTTGCACACAATATATTTAGATTTTTGTAACCTCCAAATGCATTTGAAGCTATTGTTGTAACTGTTTTAGGTATTATAGCTTTTGTTAAGCTACTACATAGAGAAAACATATATTCTCCTATACTTGTTACTCCTTCTGGGATTTTAATTTCTTCTAAACTAGTGCAAAACCCAAATGCCCCCTTTCCTATACTTGTCATTCCTTTTGGTAGTTCTATATTGGTTAAGCTACTACAGCCATAAAATGCATACTCTCCTATACTTGTTAATCCTTTTGGTAGTTCTATATTGGTTAAACTACTACAGTCATAAAATGCCATATTTCCTATACTTGTTACTTCTTTTGGGATTTCTATATTTGTTAAGCTTATACAGTTATTAAATACTCTATCTCCTATACTTGTTACTCCTTCTGGGATTTCTATATTGGTTAAACTACTACAGCCATCAAATGCATTATCTCCTATGCTTGTTAATCCTTCTGGGATTTCTATATTTGTTAGGTGACTACAGTGATAAAATGTTCCAACTTCTATACTTGTTAGTCCTTCTGGTAGTTCTATATTGGTTAAGCTACTACAGTAACTAAATGCACCACTTCCTATACTTGTTACTCCTTCTGGGATTTCTATATTTGTTAGGCTACTACAGTGATTAAATGCATTGCTTCCTATACTTGTTAATCCTTCTGGTAGTTCTATATTGGTTAAGCTACTACAGCCATAAAATGCATAACTGCCCATACTTGTTACTCTTTCTGGGATTTCTATATTTGTTAAGCTACTACAGTCCCAAAATGAATACTCTCCTATACTTATTAATCCTTTTGGTAGTTCTATATTGGTTAAGCTACTACAGTCATCAAAAGCATACTTTCCTATACTTGTTACTGTCTCTAAAACTATATAACTTATATCCTCTTTCTTAGGTGGATATTGTAACAATTGTTTGCCGTCTTTTGTATATAATACTCCCTCATCATCCATATATTCGGTATTGTTTATATCAACTTTTATATTTGATAAACTTGAACATAAAAAGAATGTATTGTCTTCTATACTTGTTAATCCTTTGGGTAGTTCTATATTGGTTAAGCTATTACAGCTATAAAATACATACTCATCTATACTTGTTAATCCTTCTGGTAGTTCTATATTGGTTAAGCTACTACAGTCATCAAATGTTCTTTCTTCTATACTTGTTAATCCTTCTGGTAGTTTTATATTAGTTAAGCTACTACAGTCCGAAAATGCATAACTTCCTATACTTGTTACTCCTTCTGGGATTTCTATATTGGTTAAGCTTCTACAGCCATAAAATGCACTCCTGCCAATACTTGTTAATCCTTCTGGTAGTTCTATATTGGTTAAGCTTCTACAGCCATAAAATGCCCAGCTTCCTATACTTGTTATTCCATCTTCTATAACTACATTTTTAACCAAGTCTATGTATTCATTGTTGTGCCAATCTGTAGAATCGTTTATATTCCAATCTTTCATTTCTCCAGTTCCAGATATAGTTAAAGTTCCATCTGCTGAAAGTGTAGCTATTATGCTTCCATCTCCATCTTTTGATATATCCCAACTATTATTTTCAGCTAATACTGACATATTCATTTTTGCTTTGTCATTAATTAAATATTGGATATCTGTCCTTTTTATTAATACACTTATTATTAAGGCAATTATTAAGATTGATATTATAAGTATACAATACTTCAACTTTTTCATATTCATATCACTCCCTATTAATTTTCACTTTAATTTATTCTATAATATATATATATACATATCAAGCTACCAATCAGTTTTCCTTTTATGTTCTGTAGCCTTTAATTCTGCGGAAGTAACATTTCTATTTATAATATTAAATTTATATTACAAATTTTTTAAAAATTTTGACATTTTTCTGTTTTTTTATTATTTCCGTAAATATTTTTTGTTTTTGTATCTTGTTTTTAGCAAAGAAATAGATGCTTATAAAAGCACCTATTTCTAATTATTTTTTATTTACTTTAAAAGCAATTACTGTCATATCATCTTTAGCTTTTCCAAAATCATTGTCTATAGCTTCATGTAATATAATATCTGCAATCCTCTCTGGAGAATCAGTTTGTATTTCTTCTAATAAATATTTTACCCATAATTCTTTATTTGCATACTCTTTATTAGATTCTATTATTCCATCACTGCATATTACTACTATATCGCCATCAGTTAAATCTGTATCATAGGTATCAACACTAATATCGCTAATTATTCCTGTAGGTAATGATGTGGATTTTATAATATTCACATTCTTCTTCTTTTTAATATATGTAGGACAAGCACCATTTTTTAATATTTGCATTTTTCCTGCATATAAATCTAAAATTTCAATATCAAGAGTTGCATACATATCTTCTTTATTTGCGTTCATAATGGCTGAGTTTATTAAATTTATTGAAGTTTCTTTGTCAAAACCTGTACTAAATAGTCTTTCTAACATGCTTATTGCAATTTTGCTGTTCCTTCTAGCATCAGCCCCTGATCCCATTCCATCACTTATTGCAAGCATGTATTTTCCATCGCCTAATCTTATTTGAGATATATTGTCTCCTGAAACGATTGAATCATCTTTCTTAGTTTTAGCTATACCTGTTTGAATAATATATCTATCATCTGATGTAAATAAATATGAGCATATGTTTTTGTTAAGTCTTATTCCACATTTTTGATCTTGTAGCATAAATTTTTCGTCAAACACTTTACTTAAGACTTTATCTATAGGCTTTATAGGGCAATTCTTTCCTTCTAAGTTATCACAAATATTTGTATATGCATTTATTGTAATTCTTCCTGAGTTTTCTTTTTTAATAGATAATTCTTTTAAAGCTACTCCTTTTTCTTTTAAAAGATCTTCTACTTCTTTCTTTTCATTTTCATATTCATCAGCATTTTCTTTAATTCCATTTGCTATATTATTTATAGCTTTAGAAACATTTTTTAATTGTTCTGATACATTTTTATTATTTTCATCAAGCTTTTTTTGCCATATAAAATTGTTTTTACTAATTCTATATGCAGTATTTATAGCCTTTATTATCTCACGCATTTCATCTAATTCTTCGGCTTTTAAGTGGTCATTTTCTGAATTCATTAAATATATGTTATGCTTAGCAAATACGCTTATAAGACCATTGTCAGTCATCACACCATTTTCTTGCAAATACTCGAAAATATCTTCTATTATATTGTCTTCGTTATTATATATATCATCGTATAAATTATTGCCCTCTAAACCATCTAAGCTATTTAATAGCTCGTCCTCAAACATTTCTAAATTTCTATCATAAATATCGTTTTCTTCGTAATTATTTGCCATATCTGAAATTGTTTTGGAAATACTATTTAGTTTGTCCAAAGTTTCGCTACTTTCTTCCAGACTTCCACCTGCTTCTGGCAAAAGTTTAGTATTTGGCAAAACATCTTCTATATTTATTTTTGTAATCTTTGGAACAAAAAGCAAACCAACTGATGCAATTAAAATTTCTTGGAACATAATTATATTGTGCACTCCACCATTTGCAGCATATGCCACAGCAATATTTCCTATAATGAATCCAATTATTACACCTATTTTTCCAAATTTATTTAAAAGTCCTGCCACTAGACCAGATATTGCATAAGCTGCAATGAGTATTTGTTCTTCTCCTCCTAGAATGCTTATAACAACACCTATTGTAATTCCTGCTGTAGCCCCTACTAGCATTCCATTTCTATATCCTAAATACAAAACCATAAAAATGCAAAATATATTTCTGACACCAAATCCTAAAATGCTATAATTTCCTACTGCAGATATGGCTATTGCTAAAAGTAAGCTAGCACCTATAACCTCTTCAACAGTAAATACCCTTTTTATTCCATATTCTTTAACAACTGAAATCGAGTTTACAAATATTTTATAAAATATATAACTTGTAATAGCAACCATTATAGCAGTTAAAAAGTCATACATATAAAATCCTGTAAATAATATGTATATTAATTGAACTGCAAATACCGCAAATGTAAGCCTTGCACCTAATCTAACATTTTCGTTAGAATCATCATAAACCCTTTTAGGTTTAGCTATTACTGAAAATAGCAAAACTATTAATGAAGCAACTATGTACATAAGTAAGCCATTAAAACCAAATTTGACTGTAGTACCTATAATGCTTGATATAAATACAATTGCCAGTGGCATTCCATTACTTATGCATGCTGCTGTAAAAGCAATACCAAATGGTGCTATTAAGTTGTCTTCACCAAGTCCAACCATTGATATTAAAAATGTTAATAAATATACTGCAATATTTTGCTTTGTAAATATTTTTTTGGCTAGTTCTTTGAAGTCACTGTTTACTTTAACTTGTTTTTCATTTTCATCGTAATCTAATTCTTTTGAAATATTTTGTAACATCCTTCACACCTCTTACTTTTTTAATTTACACTTAAATTGCTAATTTAAAGCTCAAACTTCAAACTTGCATAATTTTTATTAAGCATATTTTAATACTTGTCCATGAATTTTTTTGTCAAAATAAGTATTGTAAACTAAAAAAGTATTTTACAAATTGTGATATATTTTTTACTTATTTTATCTTAAAATGCTTAAAATTACAATAGATGTACGAATTTTTTGTCAAATTTACAGCTTCAAAACATATATTTCAACTTTTGAAAAAAATAAATTAGTTGTAAACTGTAAATACGCAAAAAACTAGGACATCATATAGTGTCCTAGTTTTGCATTTTAAGATATATTAAATTTTATTTCTTCTTAAAATATCTTCTTATTAGTATTACTCCTCCAGCAATAATTGCTAAAGCTACTATTCCAACTATAATCCACAATGTGTAATTTCTATTGCTACCAGTTGGTGGAAGTATTAATATTTCTTGTGAACTGTCAGCATCTATTTCCTTAGGTGTTACTAAGTCTACCTTAGTATAAATTTCGTCTTGTTCATCTACTGGTGTATCTGAGCCTAAGTCTTGGTTTGCCATTGGTTGGTTACCAGTTACTGACCATTTTAATCTTCTACCTTGTGAGTTAGATACTTGTACTATTTCAGATAAGTTGTTGTATACCATAGTGTCTTCTCCAGAATCAGGTGTTAATGTTGTAGATAACATCATTGTTGTTTGAATAGAGCTTTGTGGGTTAGTAACTTCTTCGTCAGCGTCTACATTTGCCTTTTCTGGATACAATGCTGTATCTCCCATTGTTTTGTTTGTTACTATAGTATTATATGTGTTTAATGTATTGTAGTACTTATTATTAATTAACTCTGTTTGGTTTCCAACTAGTGTTGGTCCTTCTTCACTATTATTTGCTTCAAAGTTTGTAATATCTTGATAATTGTTATTTTCAGCATTTGGATTTGTTGTTAGCTCATTTACTGTTCTAATAGACCATGTTGTATTGCTTGAGTTTGTTGGTAAGAACTGCATATTGTTTGTAATATAATCTACCACTGTATTTGCAGTTGTTGTAGATATATTGCTTGCACTAGTATCATTTGTTGTTCCTGTGTAGTAGAATTGCTTATCTAAGTAATCTACTTCACCAACATTTGTTACAGTAAATGTGTAGTCTACCTCAATTCTTGCACCATACATTAACTCTTCGTCCATGTATGTTGTGATTAATTCTGGTGTCTTTGTGCTATTATTTGCTATTGCAACTGATATTAATCTATATGCTCTTCCATTTGGATTTGTTGGATCATATGTTATTATATGTCCTTCATGATCAGCAAATGGCATATTTGTTACTGGTCTATTTGTATCGAATAATACTGTACCATTTTGTAATGTAATTCTTACATTTGATACTTCTTTATTCATTTTTAATTGTGCTATTGGTCTTTCTTCTAAACCTAAGTCTATGTCTTCTAATACATAGTCTTTTGAGTTGCTTACGCTTTGACCATTAGTTATGTTTGTATTCCACTCTACTTCAGTATTAATTACACCAGTTTGAGCTACCATTTCAGTATTTTCCATTAGTCCTTTTAACATTGCTATTTGTTTATTTACTGAAGTTCCTGCTCCATCTACTAAGTCATCTGTACTTGCAACTTTAAGACCTGCTGTTAATACTTCTGACCTACCATTTACTATAGTTTGGTCTTCTTCCCCATCAATACCCGCAATACCTCTACCATAGTTATCAGTAGCATCTCTTACATTTCCAACGTCTTTTGCATCAGATATACCTGTTTGAACTTGGCTTTCGCCTATATTGTAATAGTAATTTACTGACTTATCTCTACCGTCTTCTTCATTAATATAATTACTAATTACCTCTCCGGCTACTCCTCTGCTTGGTTGTTTGCTTTCTGTATAATTGTAATTTTGAGTATTGTAATTATTACTATCAAGTACTATCTCGCCAGTTTCACTATTATACTCATATCCATAGCCATATATTCCATTGTATGAAGAGTTTTGTGGTACTGATGTTATATTTTCTCCATCTCTTACTGATTGATATGTTGTACTCTTATAATCTTGACCATTGTAAGATTTAGCATTTAATCCTGATGTTGAAATATATCCATCATGTGAGTCTACATTTGCAGTAGTGTCATTTTTTAATAACTCTACTACTTCTGCACCTTCTCCATCTGCTGTTGTAAGTACTGTTTGAGTAGTGTCACCATAAATAAATCTTACTATAAAGTCACCTGCTGGCATAGCTTTGAAAACATATTCACCAGTTGAATTTTCTCCGAACGTATAACCAGAAATTTGTGTTGCTCCTACACCTGAAATAATTGGTGATACTGTATGGTTTTCTTCTGAGTCTCCTTGACCACTATAGTATCTTAGGCTTCCTGAGTTTTCACTACTATTTACATTTACCCATTGTCCTTGATTTCCATTTTCTCCTGGTTTCCAAGTTCTTGCGTTCCAAATGTATTCACCTA
Source organism: uncultured Clostridia bacterium (assembly GCA_944392425.1). Taxonomy (GTDB): domain Bacteria; phylum Bacillota; class Clostridia; order TANB77; family CAG-508; genus CAG-793. The sequence continues at coordinate 116,719 of CALXWM010000001.1, read as the reverse complement.
AATATTCATAATTTCCGTTGGCATCTTTAATTGGTATACCATTAGCATCAACATTTTGTACTAATTCAACTAATTGAACTGTTACACCATTTATTTTTGTTTCACCTTCATCATATCTACCATTTCCAACTACAGCTTGATTTGATTCTTGGTTTCTTTCATCTTCATATACATATCCTCTTGCAACTCTTTCATAGTCGTCATTTGCTGGAAATACTAATCTAATATTTGGAGCTTTATCTGTATCGTCTTCTGTTCTATTTGTCACTGGATTATCCGTAATGATTAAGTCTCCTTCGTCATCCAAGTCTTGGCTTGTCAAACTTCCAGCATTTGAATCTCTATCTATTGAACCAGCAACTTTTCCTCCAACATCTTTATCTTTATTTCCTGAATCTAATGAACCTGGTATAGTTTCTCCAGAACGATAATAAGTAGAATAACTATTTATCTCCGCTATATTTTGTTTACCTACACCATCAGCTTCTCCAGTTGCAACATTAACATCCATTTGTATTCTGTTATCCATTCCATTTTCATCTGTTGATTTTTTAACTTCAAATGTTAAATAAATATATGTCATTCCACCACCAGCTGCTAATCTCTCATTCATTCCTGTTAAGTAAATTGGTGACTGTGTATCGCCTTCAGTTGTATATCCATGTCCTATATCTTTATTTCCTACACCATTACCTAAACTTGAGGAAGTTTTTACAGTAAGTGGAGCTAGATAATTTCCATTTTTGTCTCCAATATATGAAGTTACTGTAGAATGCTTAAAGTCTGAATATTCGTTTGGAGTATAAGTATCTCCGTTTAATGTTCCGTCAAACATATATTCTGATGTATCAAAATAGTCAACTATTTCATTTACAGTTGTATCAAAAGTTTGTGATTGATTTCTAACTACAATTCTATATGTAACATATACCTTTAAGTCTCTTGCATCTGTTCCTCCTGAACTGTATATAGTTCCATCATATAAGTACTCTGATTTACGTATTTCTCTAGTATATCTTGTTACACCATTATATAGTCCACTATATGCTTGGTCGGCAACTCTTATTGGTATATCCCAATTTCCGTTTTCATCAATATAAGAATCTTTATTGTTGTACATGTATGTTTGAGTTTTACCGTTTACCCTAACAGTTGCTTTATATACGTCTTTTTGAAGTGCTAAATCAGCTGTATCTCTTTGGTTTATACCAAAATCAACATTTCTACTTTGATCAGATTTAGAATTATATAAATATGGATAACCTATTACATTACCATCTTGAGGATTATCTACATCATCAAGCACAAATCTATCTTCTTTTGGATAATTTGTAGTATAAGCACTTATTAAACAATGATTTATAAAAGTCCATATACTATTTAATTCACTATCTGAAATCGTTTTTCCACTATTTCTAGCAATTTCTTGAATCTTATTCTTAAAACTTTGTTCTGTATCCGAATAAGACCTTTCATAATTTAATGTATTATATGTGCTATTCATAGTCTCATGGTTACTATTATTTATATTTTTTGAATTTACATTTAATTGTCTAAATATTTCGAATACGTCACAAAATCTAAGTGCACCTGCATTTTGTCCATCTGCATAAACACTAGGATTATATGGTATATATGTTCCATCACTAGCCTGTATTCTTATGTATAATCCATATGCTTTATTTGTTTCATAATTATTAGGTGTAGAATCAATAGTTTCAAATCTTTGATTCAAAGATTCTCTATCAGAATCTTTCTCTTGGGCTGTTGAATATCCTCCAGATAAATCATCCTTATAATATGTGTGCTGATATATTTGCCCATTATATGTAAATTCAACATAATATTTATGCATTGGATGTAAATCTTTAAAGCCATATGCACCATTTGAGTCTGTAGTTGTTGTTGCAACTACTTGTCCAGTGTTGTTATCATGTAATTTAACTTGGATTCCTGCATATTTACTCTCATCGCTATCAAATCTACCATTAATTACACTTTCCTTCGTAAAACCTAAGTCTTCCCAAACATAACCACCTAAATACATATTAATAATTCTGCCAGGGAATTTTATTTCTATAACGTTTTTACTTGGTGTTACAGGAGGAACGGGATTTCCTGGTACAGTAGGCGGTGTAATTGTAACAGCTACTGCAGATTGTAAATATTTATTCTGTTCTGTTATTTTTGGATAATCTTTATCAAAAACTATCGCTCTTCTTATATTTTCTTCTAGCCATTTTATTAATTTATCATATGCCGATTCACTTGGACTTTCACCATCAAAATATTCATCACTTTCTTCTCTGTGACTGAAACCACCCCCAAATCCTACTTGAAACATAGCAAAATCTTTATATTTATTACGTGTTCTAGTTTCTAAAATTGTTCCACTAAATCCATCTGGTATACTTTCTGTCCACCATTCTCTACCATCAATTTCTCTAATGTGATATTCTGTAATTGAACCAGCATTATCTTTTCCTGTTACTATCATTGCGCTTCCTTCATAAAATTGTCCTCCATTTATAGTATAGATTCCCAAATGGTACCCATTTCCCTTTGTACCAATATCCAATGTCAAATCCGAAATTGGATATCCAGCTGCAATTGCAACATTGGTTAAACCATTTTCAACAAAATTTTTCATATCGTTTAAAGTATTCTCATAATTTTGGTATTCTCCAAAATTAAATTTATTTAAATCAACAAATCCATCTATATTATCCATATATAAATAGTTATATGATCTCATAACCGGTTTTAATACTTGTCCAGAATAGTCATCATGTATAATATATTCAACTTGAGAAGATTCATATGTTTCTGATGTCCCTTGTATTTTCGGTACAAAACTTATGTATATATTTGGACATATTTCTTTTATTTTATCTGATGATGTATATCTTATATAAAATTCTTGTCCAAATTTAGGAAATTTAGTAGATATAACATTTCCAGAAGCATCTAATACTTCAACATTTGCCACATCAGTATTTATTCCACCATTTTCATCTGTTATATCTGCTGTAACTTGTCCCCAAATAAATTTTCCACTATAATTATTTACTATTTCGTCATAAACTAAATCTCCTAAGGCCATTTGTCCATCAAGAGTAGTTTGAGTACTTGTTGAAAAATCTAGTTTATATGGTCCTACTGTATAAGTAGTTGCTTTTTGGTCTATCATTACTTTTATATCTTTCGAGTCTTCTTCTGTTGGTTCATATGTATAATTAAATGTATTTTCATTTTCTAATGCTCTGTAAATAAAATTGGCAAATCTTTGAGATCTTCCTTGTACTCCAGCAGAATTAACACTTAATGCCAATCCATCATTACCGGTTAAACAATTAGGTGCATAACTACTCCATTGCCATGAAGCCCAAATTATATTTTGTAACTCAGAATTACTTGCACCCTGCCATTTTGCATATGCAATACTTTGAGCAATTTTTCCAGATTTAATTAAGTTATATGTTGTTTCTTGTCTAGATGCCGCATATCCTCCGTCCATAATAACTGGATATTTATCTGTTTGTTTAGAATTTGTTACTCTTCTTGCTGAAGACTCTAGTGGATTCCCACAATAATATACTCTTCCATCTGAAGATGGCATAGTGTATAGTTCATAAGTATTACATCCATCTATATTTCCTAGAATTACAGATCCACCAGCATTTAAAGATATATCTTCAACATCAGTTTTAGTAAAACTATAAAAACTTGTCAGTATAAAAGATATTGCAATAATGCCTACAAACAATAACATTGAAATTATCTTAATTATGTTACCTCTTTTAATATTTATCATGGTCTCCTCCTTTCTATATTTTTTTTATTATAAATTTTTTTATTAAATAAACAGATAATACTACTATAGAAATAATTCCCAATGTAATTCCTATAAATGAAGCTATCTCTTTACCTGTACTCATTGCAAGTAATGTTGTAGCTGTTGATATATCGTCTTCGTCATCTTTCTTATTTCCTGGCATAGAATCTCCATCTTCTATTCCATATTCATTATATGCTTTAGAAATTTCAGCTGTATTTACAACTGTTCCTGTATTCTCTCCAGTCATTTTTCTTGTTAAAACAAGAGTAATTGATTTTGTTTCTCCTGGGTTTATTATGCTATTAGCCAAAGATGCATTGTAAGCGTTTCCGTCAGATCCTAAATACCAATTATTATTTAAATCTGAGCTAAAAGCCATTCCTTCTGGTAAATAATCCACAATTTCTTTTGCATAACTTGCTATTTTTCCTTCATTAGTAATATCAATTTTATATTCGATTAAAACAGTCGAATATTCAACATATGTATTAAGTAAACTTACCATTGCAAATTTAGAGTTATATTCATACTCTTTTGTATCTAATTTTGTATTTGTTACAGTTACTTTAGATACTGTTTTTTCTAATTTTAAATCAAATTCTTCTCTTTCTTTTAATCCTATATCTGTATTATAGAAATTTGCATTAGATATTGTAAATATATTTGTTGCAGCTACTGGTTTTCCATCAAGTGTTGCTTCTACGAAATCTGAATTTTCACTGTTTGATAATCCATCTTTTCTATAATCAGTTAATAAGTATTCTGAGGTATCATATTCTGCTATAACAATATATTCTCCAGTAGGTACATTAGCAAGAACATATTTTCCTTCTTCATCTGTTGTAGCTTTTATCTGTGTGCCATTTGCATCAAACACTAAATTTCCATCTTTACTATAAAGAATAACATTTATTCCTGATAATCTTTGCTCTGTCTCTTCCTTTTTACCATCTTTATTCTCGTCTTTCCATGCAACACCACTTATTCTATATGTTCCTGAAACTGTATTATCTCCATTATCTTCATCACCAGAATTATAAATACCTGTTCCATTTATTTTATGACTTATTGGAGTTAATTCTATACTTGTTCCATTAATAGTAACTATAGGTTTATTTTCTATATTTGTACTTTCACCTTTTGGAAGGGTATATGCTTTTGCTTTTATAGTTAATTTTAAAGATTCCCCAGCTTTTATAGTTTCTTCCATTGAAACTGAATTAGTAACTTGTTCTTTAGAATATTTATTATTTCCATTAACAATTTCATATTCTTTACAGTATAAAGCTTCTGGTAAAATATCCGAAATATTTACAATTATATCTTTATTTGATTCATTTTTCATTTCTATGTAATATTCTAACTCATCTGTATCTAAAATTTCATTATCACTAATATTTGATGTGTAACTAACATTATAGTTAATATTTCCTAATTCAAAGTATATGCTATTAGAACTAGAATCATCTTTTTGTATATCTTCAGATTGATCATCCTTAATTATTACATTATCAAACGTTGCTGATGCTTGCATTGTAATTTTTCTACTGTATCCTTCTACTTCTTTTACTCTTAATTTAAAACTAATACTCTCTATTCCCCATTTTTCTACAGAATCAATAGAATAAGTCAGTGTATTAGAATCCTTGTTATACTTTCCATTATCATCTCCTGATACATATTCTAATTCTTCTGGAATTTTAATAGTAACTGCTAAATTTCTTTTTTCATAATCAGAATAGTTTTTAATCACTAATCTGTTATTAAATTCTTCATTAGAATCAACCCTATTTGATGATTCATCAGAATAAAGTTCTAAATTAACAGTTCCATCTGTAGATTTCATATTAAATACAGATACGCTAGTTCCATTTATATTGTCTGCATTAACCTCAGCCTTTAATGATAAATCTGTTTCTTCAATCAATCCAACTTGAACAAGCATCTCAATTTCACATGTTGATTCTTTTCCAGGTTCTATATCTCCAAACTCTAGTGTTTCTTGCTTAGATTCACTTTTTGGAATATCAAAATTATTTTCATTTTCTATTACTGTACAGCCTGATGGAATATCTATTTTTCCTTTAACATTTTTAGCTGTTTCTTTTCCTGTATTTTGTACTTTCACTATACATTTAATATATGTTCCAGCTTTAGCCATTCCGCCTTCTTGGATTTCTTCTCCATTATTTCTATCTACTACTCTAATTGTTGTTTCTAATACAGGTATATCTTCTGTCTTTATTCCTACTGCACCTGCTAAAACTACATTTTGTTTATTTCCTTCTTCAGCATTATTATTGTAGTATACTCCATATACTGCTTTAGTAACATTTGCATAATCTATATTTGCAGGGATTTTTACATTGTAACTAAAATTAAATGTTGCAGCATTTGTTACATTTCCATTTGATACTATCATATATGATTTAGCATCTTGAGTATATTCAGTATTCCATCCATTTGACTGGTCTTCTAAATCCGTTGTTGCTTCTCCATTTGCAGAGTAGTAAATTGTAGCATCCAAATTTTCTACTGTTACTTCTCCTGCAAGTGTTGTATCAAATGTTGAATCTAAATCACTGCTTCCATCAACTTGTTTATTACCCTTAAAAGGTATCCTTCCAAGAATCTTCAACCCTTCAGCATCTTTCCCTAAATTGTTTACAATTGTTCCTGAAATTGTTGCAGTCTTTTCAGATGATAATACTGGTAATTTTCCTATAACTTCTTCTTCTTGAGCAGTTACTTTTTCATCTCCATTATAACCCCAAATACTTTGAGTTGTTACAAATCCAGTAGGAGCAACTACATTTACAGGCAACTCTACTGTGTTTGTATTTGCTTCTTTTGCAATATTTACATAGTTATCATTATCGTTAGTATATGAAAGTGATATATTAGTTTGCTTACTTGGACTTAAATTATTTAATGTTAAATCTAAAACTAATCTAATAACTGTTCCTTTTGAAGTGGATTGAGAACTATATTTTGTTTGAACTCCATCTAATTTAAGATTTATTGTTCTTCCATTTACATTTAAGTTTTCACTTACTAATTCATCTTCATATAATAATGTAGCATCTTTTGCTACTATATTTGTAACTTCTTCTGGGAATGTAATATTAAGTTCTGGATTAGCAAATAAATTATCTGTTATATCATCTCTTTCTAATGTGATATTCATTACAACATTTTCATTTGTTACAACTGTAGATAAATTATTATTGCTTATTTCCATATTTACTTTTGAAGTTGGTTCTTCTAAAGAAATCTCTCCAACTGATTCATTATTTATTTGTACTTTTGTAGATAATGTTTTAAAACTAGAAATTTGACTTTTTGTATAATCTAAATTTCCTTTAATAGCCTTTGTTATATTTAAATTTATCTCTCCTTCAGTTTGAGGTTTGCTTGTAACAAAAGTTATATTTGAATTATTAATGTCTAATTCTAATGTATCTTTATTTAATGTTCCAATTGTTGTTCCGTCTGATGTTAAAACATTAATATATCCATCTTCACCTAAAACTTTTGTAAGTTCATCCTTTGTAACGCCAACTTTTTTATCATAAATATAATTGCTTGCATTAACTTCTCCTAAGAAATCTCCATTTTCTTTAACAGTAACTTCATTAAGTGCTTCTGCCAATCCTATATTTATTCTATATTTTTCGCTAAACTCTGTTTCGATTTGACCATCTTGTTTATCTTTGTTTGAATACATATATCCTTTATTTATTGTAGCCTCTTGTGGTACAACTTCAACTGTTGCTATGTCACCAATTTTTGAATCCAAGCTGTAATCCTTTGTTTCCATGTTTACAGTAATAACTTGTCCATTTAATAATGTTGTATTAGTTGTTACTTCTGTATGAACATCTATTGCCTCTTCATTTGTATTTGTACCATATATATATGTAATAACAAACCTGTCTTGACTTCCTTTATTCCAAGCTACCATACCTTGTTCATTTGCTGGGTTAGAAACATTTATTGTAAGCATACCTGTTTGACTATCGTATGTATAGTTATCTGTAGTAAAATTAACCCCATCTGCTTTACCATTTGTAGCAAGTGTATCTATTGCGGTTACTATAACTTCTTCAGGGTTTAAAGAATTTACTGTAGGTACTTTTACTTGTATTTGTTTTGAACTTACTGGTAATTTAGAATCTTTTAAGCCATCACTTAATAAAAAGCTTAACATAGTCTTGCCATTATAATTTAAATATCTAATTACATCTTGGCTTAATTCTCCAACCAAATTTTCTTCAGCTGTTGTCCAGTTAAGGTGAACTGTCATATCTTTTTCGATAGATTTTTCTTTGTTGTCTTCATTTATGTAAGTAGCTAAAAATTTAATTGTACTGTCTTTACCAAGTTCATCTATTGCAATACTATCATTCATTGTTGGTATGATTGGTATTACTAGTTCTACTGTTCTGTTAGTAGCTATTTGATTTAGCTCTACAGTATAATCTGTTATGTTTTTAATTTGATCATTATTTACTTTTGAATAATCAATTTTGAAATTTGAATTTTCTAGGTTTATTGCAATATTTTTTAAATATCCTGTATTTTTCACACCAATATTAAGATATAAGTTTGTGTCAGTAGAATCTATGTCTGCTGTGTACTCATATCCTTCATGTGAACTTTCATTTCCTAGTTTTACATCAAAAGTAATATTTTCTTCAGATGTTTCATTGTTTTGTTCAATGATATTTGCTGCATATACGCCTGTTGTAATGCAATTAAATCCAACTAAAATTGCAATCAACATAATGGCTATAGCTTTGCTCAATATTTTTTGCATAGTAACCCTCCTAATTTTTAAATTAACATAACTTAATTATACCTTCTTTTTTGCTATTTTTCAAGGTTTTTAACATATTTTTTATTAATTTATATTAATATTCTTTCATATATTAACCTTTCTTTCAATTAATATCAATAATTCATTTTGAAAATTTTAATTCTATTTATTTTTTCCGCATACGGAAGCCGTTTTCACAGCTTTTTTATTAAATTTTCTTTACAAAATTGTAACAAATCCCAAGCTGTTGCATATAATATTATAGTTATATATTAAGTTTGCGTAAGAGATTTTGATTGTAATATTTGTATAATGGAGGCTTAACTATGAATGATAATGATATGGCTAATATGATAAAAAAAGCTCAAGAAATGATTAACAATAATCAGATTCCTGATGAATTGAAAAGTCTTGTTAAAAATATGCAAAATAATGGAACAAATAATATAAATAATCAAAATAGCCATAATAATGCTAATAACTACAATAATAATCATAGCAATTACAATAGTCAAAACAATTATGGCAATTCTAACAATTACAATAATCATAGCAATTATAGTAATTCTAATAATTACAATAATCAAAATAATTATAATAATCAAAACAATTATAATAAGTATTCTTCTACTTATTCTCAAAGGGGTAATAACAACAATAGCAATACTAGCAATAATAATCACTCAAATAGTCAAAATTCAAGTCAAAACAGCAATGAAGGAAGCTTAGATTTTCCTAATATAGATATTGAAACAATGATGAAACTTCAAGGCGTAATGTCTAAGATGAAATCCTTTAATAATGATGACGACATGTCTAAGTTGTTAATGTCGCTAAAGCCTTATTTGCGTAATGAAAAAAAGGAAAAAGTAGATGAATATATTAAACTGATTAAGATGGGAAAAATAACACAAGCTTTTGACTTGTTTGGTGGTGATAAGAATTGAATTTGTTTCCAGTAGATGATGATGGGGTAATAAACATATTTGGTTTTAAATTGCATACAGATGACCTTTTAATAATGCTTATTCTCTTTATTTTATATAAAGAAGATGTAAAGGATAAGTTCCTTTACATCGCATTATTACTGCTATTATTAAATTAATTTTCAGTTGGGGACGGTCCTAAATCGAAAAAAGTTCAATTAGGGACGCCCTTTTTTGAACATTAAATTATCTAAAGAATCACAATATATGTTCTTGACATTTCAGTTGAACGCAGGCGACGTAGGAGCGAAGTGAAACGTGCGGCAGTGGTTCTGCCGTGAAATGAGAAAGAATGTATATTGTGATTTATATTGCATATTATTAAATTTTCGATTTAGGACCGTCTCCAACTGAAAAACTATTCCATTTCTATCATTCCATCATCGTTTATGTATGCATATGTGAAGCTTTCTCTTTCTATGTCTTTTCTGTCTCTTTCTAAAATTTTACTAGAAATTCTTATTTGTGGTGATAATATGATGTTTGCTGCAATAATTGCTTTTTCATTTCCTTTAGCTCCTGCATGTGCCATTCCTCTAAGGCTTCCAACAACAGCAATATTGTCTTCTGCAATTACTTCTGCACCATCATTTACGTCGCCAATTATAACTATGCTTCCTTCAAATTCTAGTCTTTGGCCTGATCTTATAGAACCTTTATAAAACTTAGTTTCAGATATTTGTATGTCTTTTCTAAAAGTTCTTTTTATATCATGAAGTCCCAATGTTTTAGGACTGTCAAAATCAACTTTTACCTTTATTATGCTTTGAATCATTTTTTGTATATTGTCAATTTCAAACCTTTTAAGAATTTTTCCAGTAACTAATATTGGAGTCCTTTCGTCTTTGTAGAAGTCTTTTAAATCCGGCAATTTTTCTTGTAACTCAGTTAAAATTTCGTTAGTTGTTGCGTCTTCTTTAATTTTAAGTACAATACTATCTTTTTTAAAATAAATATTAATGCATCTAGACATCTTTAATTTCCCCTAATAATATAATTTTCCAAACCTCCCTTTATCTTTTGTAAATTTAAAATTATTATAACATTCATTTATTTATTATTCAACCATAAAATTACAATATATGTTCTGAGCCTTAAGCAAGCTCAGACGACGTATATATTATCTAACTGTTTGCATATCAGATGTAGCAGTCATGTCTTCAGTAATTTGTTCTGAGTTCATACCAAAGTATTGTGCAAATATATCTCTAGCAGTTACTGCCGTAGAAGCTCCGTGCTGACCGTCTTTAATATATACGGCTACAGCTATTTCTGGGTCATCAAATGGTGCAAATCCAACAAACCATGCGTTGGCATTTCCACTTTCATTTGTTGATGCAGAACCTGTTTTTCCACCTACTTCTATATCAAAGTCTGAGAAATATCTATAAGCTGTACCAGATCCATCACTTGTAACTCCTCTCATTCCTTCTTTCACTGCATTTAAGTTTTCTTCACTAATACTTAAATCAGATCCACTATTTCCGCTAACGCCTAATTTTTCATTTACATAGCTTTCTATTTCTTCTTTTGGCACTTCTGTTCCATCAGAATTAGTTACAGATTTTATTATTGTTAAATTTAGGTTATGACCTCCGTTTGCAACCATTGCAACATATTTAGCCATTTGAAGTGGTGTGAATGAGTTATTAAGTTGTCCTATAGCTGCTTGAACAGTATATCCATCAATCCAAGGGCTCATTGTTTCTCTAGAAGCTAAAACTCCTGCTTCTTCTCCTGGCAATTCTATACCTGTTTTTTGTCCTAGTCCAAATGCTGAAGCAACTTGAACTAATCTATCTATGCCTGTTCTTCTACCTGTTTCATAGAAGAAGTAGTTACAAGATACTTCTATGGCTTTTGTTACATTTAGCCATCCATGACCACCGCTTTTCCAACATTTTGGTTGATAGTCTTTATAATATCTATAAACTCCAGTGTCATTTATTTTTGTGTTTACATCTATTGCTCCACTTTCAAGTCCTGCTATTGCTGTTACCATTTTAAATGTTGAGCCTGGTGGTGAAATTGAGCTTATTGCTTTGTTCATAAGTGGGTGATCTTCTGCATTTAGATAATTATTCCAGTTTTCTGTACTTATGCCATCTATAAATAATGAAGGATCATAGTTTGGATAACTTGCCATTGCTAATATTTCGCCCGTTTTTACATTTACTACAACAGCTGCTCCTTCTTTTGCCATTTCTGCATCTTTAAGCTCTCCATTTTGCATCATTTGTATGTTTTTTTGTAATGCATCTTCAGTTATTTTTTGTAGGTCACTATCTATGGTAAGCATTACATCTGCTCCTGCTACTGCTTCTTTTGCAATGTATTCATCTGTTACTACACCATCTACTGACATGTCTATTTGCTTAACACCATCAGTTCCTTTTAAATATTTCTCTAAAACTTGCTCTATACCTGTTTTACCAGTTATATCATTTTGGTCATACTCATCTGGATTTGCTTTTAATTCATCTTCACTTATTGGACCAACATATCCTAAAATATGTGATGCTAAAAGTCCATAAGGATATGACAAGGTTGGCTCTGATGTTGTGCTTATTCCTGGAAAACTTGAACCCATTTCATTTAATTTTGCTAAGCTACTATTACTAATGTTTTCTGCTAATTCAACTGATTTAGTATTGCTATATCCATCTTTTTCTATTTCATATCTTAATGTAATTATTTTTCTGGCATCTTGCACATTGCCTGTATTTACTTCATATTCTTGCTTAAAATAATTAAAGCAAGCTTCTGCATCATAACTTGAGTCTAGTTTATTCTGTTCTTTAAAAGTTTGTGCTGTTTCTTCATTTTTGAAAGCATATGGTTCAACTGTTATTGGAAAATTGTCTACATATTTGTCACCATTTTGCTCTAAAGTTTGTGCTAACAATAAAAGTGCATTATTTAATGTTTGTGTATCAACTTTTGTCTTATAGATTTCCACATTGTATACCAATTTTGTGGATACTAGTTTTTCGCCACTACTGTCTAGTATGTTTCCTCTTGCTGCTTTTATGGTGGTTTCCCTTGTTAGCCTTGTGTTTGATTCTTCCCTATATTCTTGACCATTTACTATTTGCAAATTAAAAAGTTGAAGTAAAAGTATTATTCCAATTATATATACAATTGCTATAGCAATATTGTATCTTAATTTGTTATCTTTTCTACTTTCCACTATTCCTCCAATCTCTTTTATTATCGTTTTTTATTTTTTGATATTAATTTATGTATAAAATTAAAAATATCTTGTTAAAATCTTTTTACCTTTATATTGTTCTTCTAAATAATATCCTAATTTTTTCATTAAAGGATAAAATATAATTATAAGCATTGTGTTGAATAATATTTCCACTAGTAGAGTAAGTGTAAATGTAAGTATTTCTGGTACTCCTCCATATTGAAAAATATTTATAGCATATGTAAATACTTCATAAATAATTGTGCTTACAGCAGACATTACTATTATAGTTACTCTGCTATCTTTTGAAAAGTTTTTGTCCATATACTCTCCAAGTAAGCCTATAATAGCCAATAAAACTGATGTTATACCTATTGTTTTTCCAAGGTTTAGGTCTATAATTATACCAAATATTATGCCAAATATAGCTCCTGTTTTGTTTCCTATAAATAATCCTATAAATAGTGTTAAAACAATTATAAGGTTTGGCATTATTCCACCTATATTAAACCAAGAGAAGAAATTTAATTGTAAAAAATATATTATAAAAAATGTTAATAATAAAATTAGAATAACTTTAAATTTTCGCAATTTAATCTCCTTTAAACTTTGATATTTACTCTGCCTCGGGTCACTAAAAGCTCCAGAATATATATCAAATTATTAATTTTGAGTGATTACTAATACTGTTTCTAGTCTTGAAAAGTCTGTAGCCACTTCAATTTCTGCATATCTGTCTGCCTCATTTTTGGTATTGACAACACTTTTTACAGTACCTATTAAAATACCTTTTGGGTAAATTCCGCCAAGACCTGAGGTTACAACTTGATCTCCTTGAAGAATTGTGCTATCTGCTGGTATATATGTTGCTCTTACTGTTTCTGTGTTGTTAAGAGTTCCTCTAAGTATTACACTATCTTGCACATTTGAAATATTTGCACTAACACTACTTGCAGTATCTATTATCGTTTGAATTTTTGCAGTATTATTTGTTGCTGAAATTACATATCCAACTAATCCTGATTCTGATATGACTGGCATATTTTCTTTTACACCATCATCGGTTCCTGCATTTATGACAACTATTTTTTCATAATTACTAATACTTCTTTCTATTACATAAGCTGGTACAGTTGTAAATTCAGAATATTTATCTTTTAAATTAACATATTCTTTTAAGGTATTATTTTCTGATTTTAATATTTCCAGTTCTCTTAGTTGTTCTTGTAATTTACTATTTTCATCTTTTAAGCTTCTGTTTTCTTCTTGTAAGCTTGCTATATCACTATTTTCTTGTTCATTTCCTGTAATTTTATTTTTTAAAAATACTATTCCGTTTTGGATTGGAACAAATATCGTACCAGCCACACCTTCTATAAATGACAAGTTTCCTGTACTAATATTTGAAACTATTACAACAACTATTAATACTACTACTGTTATGATAATTCCAATTAAGCCAGCTTTATTTTTCATTAAATAATCATTCCTTCTATTTATTTAGGTTTTAAAGTTCCTATAACTTTTTATAAGCTCAAATATATGTTCTGGAACATTTCAGCGAACAGTTGCAGCGCGAGCATTTTAAATTTTAACTAAGTAGGACTGCAGAGTGTAGCGGGCAAGCTGGAGCGAAGCGACCCGCGCAGTGAAATGTGGAAGAATGTATATTTGAGCTTGTAATGAATTATAAGTTAATTACATTTTCTTTCCTGCATTCATTAATACGCTTTTTAGATTATCTATGTTTTCTAGTACTTTTCCTGCACCTATTGCAACACATTCAAGTGGTGTATCTGCCACATATGTTTGTACACCTGTTCTTTGTGCAATTAAATTATCTAAATTTCTTATTTGTGCTCCACCACCTGCCAAATAAATACCATTTACGATAATATCAGCTGAAAGTTCTGGTGGAGTAACAGATAATGTATTTATTATTGCTTCTAATATTTCATTTATTGGTTTTCTCATAGCCTGCTCAATATCTTTAGATGATACTGTTACATTCTTAGGAAGTCCTGTATCTAAATCTCTTCCTCTAATTTCTTTAGTAATTTCAGACACTAAAGGAAGTGCACAACCAAGCTCTATTTTTAAGCTTTCTGCTGCTGTTTGTCCAATCGCTATGCCTTTATGGCTTTTTAAATATTCTACTATACTTTCATCTATTTCATTTCCTGCAACTCTTATTGAGTTACTTGCAACTATTCCTCCAAGTGAAATAACTGCAACTTCAGTAGTTCCTCCACCAATGTCTACTATCATATTTCCCATAGGCTCTTTTACATTTATTCCTGCACCAATAGCAGCTGCCATAGGTTCTTGAATTAAATATACTTCTTTAGCATTTGCTTGTAAAAAAGCTTCTTCTATGGCTCTTCTTTCAACTTCTGTAATACCTGATGGAACTCCAACTACTACTCTTGGCTTTCCTGCATTATATTTTTGGCAAACCTTTTTTAGCATATTTTTAAGCATTAACCCTGTTGCAGTAAAATCTGCTATAACCCCATCTTGCATAGGTCTTACTGCTTTAATATTTTCCGGTGTTCTTCCAAGCATTTCTCTTGCTTCTTTACCAGTTGCAACAATTTCACCAGTAACTTTGTCTAAAGCAACCACTGATGGTTCTCTTAAAACTATACCCTTCCCTTTTAAGGCAATTAAAATATTTGCAGTTCCTAGGTCCATACCTATATCTTTTGAATTAAAGTTTAATAAATCAAGATTCATTGCTAAAAATTCCTTTCTTGTATGTTTTATATAATAAATTGCAGATATTTATAATTATGCTTTTTGATTATGCTCAATTACTTTATTGTTTTTTATTTTCTATAGTTTTAATACTTGTATAGTTGTCTTTTCCTATTACAATATGATCTAAAAAATTTAACTTGAATAATTTAGAGCACTCTTCTACTTTTTTAGTAAAATCTAAATCTGCTTTGCTTGGTGTGGAATCTCCACTTGGATGATTATGTATTAGTATAAATTTATCTAATTCCTCTTTAATTACTTCCTTTAAAATTTCAGCTGGAGCTACAGATATTTGATTAATTGATCCTGTTTTTAGTTCAATATTTTTTACTACTTCGTTTTTTGAATTTAATAAAATTAGTTTTAACTTTTCATGTTTTTCATTTTTTAGTTCTTGCATAAATATACCGGCAACATCACTTGGTCTAATTACTTTTGTTTTTAGATTGTTTATAGGATTATTTATTCTTGTAGCTAACTCACATACTGCCTTAATTTGAATTGCTTTAACTTTTCCTATACCTTTAATTTTTTCCAAAGTTTCAATTCCAATACTTGCAAGTCCACTAATATTTTCCGAAAGTAATAAAATTCTGTTAGCAATATCTACTGATGTCTCTTCTTTTGTTCCTGTTTTAATTATTATTGCCAAAAGTTCTGCATTTGATAACTTTTTTGCACCATACATTAATAATTTTTCATATGGTCTTTCAGATTCTGGCAATTGTTTCATTTTAAGTGGCATAAGTAAATCCTTTCTGCCCCCAAAAACTCCTTTTTATTAGAATTTTCTATAAATGAATATAGAAATTATTATTCCAATTATACTAGAAATATTTATATTAAACATTATTGCAAATGATAAATTTACAACTCCTAAGTCTAAAGAAATTGGCTCTGTTAATCCAAAACTTTGTCCATATGATAGCCAACTAAGCCAACTTACTCCCTGTGTCAGCTCTCCAATTAGTCCTCCTATAACAAGTCCACATAATATAAATATTATTAGTACGAATGTACTTTTATCTCTTGTTGCCATATGTTACCTCCATTTTATCTTACGGATATTTATAATTTAACATTTGTATTATATATTCTTTTCCATTAATTTTCAAGGTATTTTGTGGAAAAATTGTCTTAATTTTTTTATCAAAACATTGTAAAAGCATGAATCATATGATATACTAATAGATACATAAAAAACTATTTCATAAATACCATTGTTATAACAAGAAAGGAAATTCTATGAAGTTTGAAAAATTAAGTGAATATAAATTAAGAGTTACCGTATCTAATGATGAATTGTTAGAAAGCAGTAACGGCGATTTAGATAATTTTATGTCTAACCCTTCTAAAGCTCGTAAATCCTTTTTAGAAATACTTGATAAAGCTGAGGATGAAGTTGGATTTCATATAGATAATAGTAGAATAAGAATTGATGCCAAAAGTATGTATAATGGTGATTTTATATTTACTATAACAAAACTAATTCCTAAATCTAAAAATTCTAAAAAAGTTAAGCCTTTAAAAGTTCCAGTTCAAAAAGATAATACCTTGGTTTATAGTTTTGTAGACATAGAACATTTTTTTAATTTTTGTAATTTTTTAAAAAAGCAAAAGATTAATAGATTGAGAGAATTTTGCAAAACAATTGAGCTTTATAAATATAATGGTAAATATGTTCTAATTTGTTTAAATATAAATCAAAATTACAGATATATTGGTAAACTTTATTCTGGTATTACTGAGTTTGGTAATTTTTTAACTAGTCAAGAAGCTGTTGCTATGCTAATAAAAGAACGTGGAACTCCTGTAATTAAGCATAATGCTATTTATACTAGTCAAAAGAATTTTAAATAGATTAAATTTTAAAAATTAATAAAATAATATAAAAAGGTCACAATATACATTCTCTCCCATTTCACTGCGCGGGTCGCTTCGCTCCAGCTTGCCCGCTACACTCTGCAGTCCTACTTAGTTATAATCGAAAATGCTCGCGCTGCAACCGTTCGCTGAAATGTCGAGAAGTATATTGTGACCTTTTTTATTTGTATATTTTGTTCATATTTTTATTGTTTATTTATTATTTTTTATCTTTAATCTTTAATTTAAAATTTCTAGACCAGCAAACTTAGCCATTAATCTTTTATGACCAAATTTATCAAACTCTATATCTACTTTAATATCATCTTCTTCTCTTTCTAAGTTAGTAATTGTACCTTCTCCAAATCTTTTGTGAAATACCTTTTGACCAACTTTATATTGAGATAAGTCAACTGCACTTGATGTTTTCTTTTTATTTAAATTATTTAAAAAACTTTCTGCTGTTCTAAATTGGAAGCTTGGCTGTGCATCATCATTAATTTGAGACTTCTCTCCAAAACTCATTCCATTATTCAAGCTATCTGCTGACACCTTATATGAAACTACTTTTGAAGCGAACCTATCCGCATAGCCATTTGCTCTATTGCCATAGCTCCATGAATACTTAGAGTCCTCAAATTCGTCTTCTTCCTCTTTTTCAGCAAAGGCATCTTCATATCCATCAAGTAAATCTACTGGAATCTCTTTTAAAAATCTTGATGGTGGATTATAACTCGTTGAGCCAAATATTGTTCTTTTTCTTGCAAATGTTAAATATAAATAATGCTGAGCTCTAGTTATACCAACATAAAATAGCCTTCTTTCTTCTTCTATGTCTTCTGGGTTGTCCATTGATTTGTGTCCTGGAAATACTCCATCTTCCATACCAACCAAGAATACTACTGGATATTCCAAACCTTTAGCACTATGAAGAGTCATTAATGTTACCATATCATCTGATTCTTCCAAACTGTCTGTATCACTAGATAACGAAATGCTTTCAAGGAATTCGTTTAAATTATTATCTGCTGACTCTTTTTCAAATTCCATAGCAACAGTTAAAAATTCCTCTAAGTTTTCAATTCTGCTTTCTGCTTCAATTGTATTTTCATTTTTTAAAGCTTGAGTATAACCTGTTTTATTTAATGTTTGTTTAATAAGTTCTGATACAGGCACATCTGTTGCACGTAACTCTTCGATTACTTTTATAAATTCTCTAGTATTTTGATAAATTCTAGGCAAAAATTTATCCGCTTCTTTAATAACCTGATACATTGAAATTCCATTTTCTGCCGAAATCTTTTCAATGTTTTCTAAGCTAGTTTTTCCTACACCTCTTTTAGGTTCATTTATTATTCTTTCTAATGAAAGATTATCTGATGGGTTTGCAATTAATCTTAAATATGCAATAATATCTTTAATTTCTTTTCTTTCATAGAATTTTAAACCTCCAACAATTTTGTATGGTATGTCTTCTCTTCTAAGTACATCTTCAATTGCTCTTGATTGAGAGTTCATTCTATATAAAACCACAAAATCTGAATATTTGTAATATTCTTCTCTTCTTAAATGATTTATTTCTTGAACTATAAAACTACCTTCGTCATATTCATCTTCACCACAATATACAAAAGGAAGCTTGCCTTCATCATTTTCTGTCCAAAGTACTTTTTCATATTTGTTTTCATTATGCTTAATAACAGCATTTGCAGCTTTTAAAATATTTCCAGTGCATCTATAATTTTGCTCTAGCTTAACTATTTTTGCACCCGGAAAATCTTTTTCGAAATTAAGTATATTAGTTATATCTGCTCCTCTAAAACGATAAATTGATTGGTCACTATCTCCAACAACAGTAATATTTCCATACTTTGAAGCAAAAAGTGATACTAACATAAATTGAGATTTGTTTGTATCTTGATACTCATCAACTAATATGTACTTAAATTTACTAGAATAATAATCTAGTACATCAGGATTATCTGTTAAAATATTTATAGTGTAATTTATAATATCGTCAAAGTCTATAGCATTATTTTCCCTAAGCTTTTTTTGGTATAAGTAATAAACTTTTGAAGTTATTTCTTTTCTGTAATCTCCGTTTGCTCTTTCCTCATATTTTTCAGGAGTTAACATTTCATTTTTTGCATTACTTATTTCAGATAAAATAGATCTGTCCGTAAATAATTTTGGGTCAATGTTAAGCTCTTTCATACAATTCTTAACTAATGTTCTTTGGTCTGTTGAGTCAAATATTGCAAATGAAGTGTCAAACCCTATTCTATCTATGAATTTTCTAAGTATTCGCACACAAATAGAGTGGAATGTTCCAAGCCATATATCATTTATGGCGTCACTTGCTAATCGCTCTACTCTTTCTTTCATTTCATTTGCTGCTTTATTGGTAAATGTAATAGCTAATATATTCCATGGTTTTACACCCTTTGCTTGCATTAAATAACTGATTTTATATGTAAGCACTTTTGTTTTTCCAGAACCGGCACCTGCTATAACTAAGCATGGTCCTTCAGTTGCTTCAACTGCTTCTCTTTGTCTTGGATTTAATTCATTTAATAGTTCTTCCATTGATAATATTATTCCTTGTATATATTTAGATTTTTATGGATTAACCTATAAACCTTCTTGATTTTGCTTTATGCAAACTTATTATTGTAAAACTTTTGTTCGTACTTAAAGATTTTACTATATTTTGTTTTTATAGTCAAGGAATATTCTATTTTATTTTTAGGAAAGGGGCGAGCAGCTTTTTTTGCCACTCGCCCCTGAAACGTGTAACTCATGCTCTAGTTTGATTTAGTAGGATTGCTGCTCCTGCAACATTTCCACGAGCTTATTATAGACCTCGCTGACCTCTCCTGTCGCACCGCCTTTGCGGAAAATATCCTTGTCAACGGATTTGCCGTTTGCATCATGCAAGCGACAAGTATCCTGGCTGAACTCATCCGCCAGAATCAAACCGTGTCCTTTGGCAATGCCAAACTCAACCTTGAAGTCAATCAGGGTAAGTCCAAGCTCTGCGAAGAAGTCCTTTGCCACCTCGTTTATCCGTTTTGCATAGTGGTGGATGCCTTCAACCGCAAATGAGTCCGCAATTTTCAGGGCAACCACCGCATCCTCAACAATCAACGGGTCATGAAGCTTGTCGTCCTTGAACGTCATCTCGACAATCTCTGGCTCGAACTTAATGCCTTCCTTGCAGCCATACCTACGGCAAAAGCTACCCGCAGAATAATTGCGAACAATCACTTCAAGCGGAATCATCTTCGCCTTGTAGACGAATTTTGACGTAGGCGTTGTTCCACGACTCAAGTAATGCGTCGGAATTCCTGCATTACCAGTAGGAATAAAACTTGATTGCATTATAAAATATAAAAATTTTATTGACGAAAAAATTGACATTTTAAAAAACTTATTATATAATAGGAATAGAAAATGAGATGCCACAGAAATGTGTGCTACCTATAAGATATAGTTACACCACATAGCTTGGCGAAGCGTAATGTGGTGCATTTTTATTTGCTCAAAATAATAACCAAAGTTATAATTAAGGCAATTGCTATGATAGATACAGCTATTAATCCGAAGAAAAATAGACTAAGTAAGTTTATTAATATTATGTACATAGCACCACCTCCATTCTCACAGTAAAAACTGTGTATGTAAAGTGGTAGCACACACACTGCTTTCTCTCATTCTCTATTTTCAAAATATACTATATTTCGTTATTATTGTCAATGTTTTTTCGTTTTATTTTTGTTAATTTTTAGAATTCAATCAGCATCGCAAATAATCCAATTATAAATCCCATCATATTACCCAAAGATGTGATTCTTCCCTTATATAATTCATTTGCTTCTGGTATAAGCTCACCTGTTACAATGTAAAGCATTGCACCAGCAGCAAAACTTAAACATACTGCAATAATTTGTTCAGATATGTTTCCTATTAATGCTCCAATTAGTGCTCCTAAACCTGTTGCTATCCCAGATAGAATTACGTACAGCATTACTTTAAATGGACTCATTCCTCCATTTTTCATAGGAACAGCCATGCTTATTCCTTCCGGAACATCGTGCAAACATATTGCAATTGAAAGCGATAATCCTAAAGAAGTTGATGAATCAAATCCTGAACCTATTGCTAAACCTTCTGGAATGTTATGAAGTGCTAGCCCAATACTTACAATTATTCCTGTTTTTAATAATCCTCTATTCCTAGCAGAAATTTTATTATTTTCTTTTAACTTTGCATTTTTGGAATTCTTAAAAGAATAATTACTTGTTTTATCTTTTTTATTAAAAATATTTTTTACAGCATTATCACATAGAATCATTACAATTATTCCAAGTATAATACCTAAAATTGTAGTGTAAATTGAAGAAATTTCAATTGCTTCTGGAATTAAGTCAAAACAAATAACAGCAAGCATTAGTCCAGATGCGAAGGCTAATATAAAACTTAAAAATTTATTTGAATTTCTTTTTGAAAAAATGCCTATTAATCCACCTATTGTAGTTCCAATTGTTCCAAAAAACAAGCCTAACATTGCAACCGTTGAAATTCCCATAAAAATTTCCTTTCTATTTGCATAACAAAAAATTTTGCTTTTATAATTCTTAATTGTTTTCTCACTTTTAAATGTTTTAATATATGTATATGTACAAACTTTTTAATTATTCAAATATTTTTTTAACAATCAATTGTAAGCAAATATATTTGCCTTGTTAGGTTTTTCAATTAAATAAATAGACCTCAAATGCCTGAAAAAAGCATTTGAGGTTTTCTGTTATTTATTTTTTAATTATTCTTCATTTCCTTTTAATTTTTCAGCTGTATCTGCTGCAGCTAAATTATCTATCATTTCATCCAAGTCACCATTTAAGAAATTATCCATTTGATAAATGCTCATTCCAATTCTATGGTCTGTAATACGTCCTTGAGGATAGTTATATGTTCTGATTTTTTCACTTCTTTCTGCATTACCTATTTGGCTTCTTCTCTCATTTTCTAGTGCACTATCTCTTTCAGCTTTTTCTTTTTCATATAGTCTAGAACGAAGTAATTTCATCGCATATTCTCTGTTTTGAACTTGTGATCTTTCAGTTTGACATTCTGCAACCATACCTGTTGGAATATGGATTAATCTTACAGCAGATGATGTTTTATTAACGTGTTGTCCGCCAGCACCTGAAGCTCTAAAAACTTCCATCTTAATGTCTGCTGGGTTTATTTCTACATCAACATCTTCAACTTCTGGAAGTACTGCAACAGTTGCAGTTGAAGTATGAATTCTTCCACTTGCCTCAGTTTCAGGAACCCTTTGTACTCTGTGTACGCCACTTTCATATTTTAATCTACTATATGCACCTGTTCCTTTTATCATAAAAGAAATTTCTTTGTAGCCTCCAAGTCCAGTTTCATTTTCATTTAATACTTCTAATTTCCAATGCTTTCTATCTGCATACATTGAGTACATTCTAAATAATGTTCCTGCAAATAAAGCAGCCTCTTCTCCACCAGCACCTGCTCTGATTTCGCAAATTACGTTTTTGTCATCATCAGGGTCTTTTGGTATTAATAATACCTTTAATTCTTCTTCAAGTTTTGGCAAAAGCTCTTTATCTTTTTGCATTTCCTCCTCTGCCAATGCCTTAAGTTCTGGGTCTGAAAGCATTTCTTTTGCTTCTTCCAAGCTTTGCTTTGTTTGCTTATATTCTCTATATTTTAAAACAATTGGCTCTAAGTCTGCATGTTCTTTCATATTTTTACGCCATTCATTTTGCTTTGCAATTTCTTCTGGGTCACTAATTTTTTTAGTTAACTCCTCATATTTTTTTTCAACTTCATCTAAGTTTTCAAACATAAAAATCCCTTTCCTTAATGTCATAAAGTTTATTTGTTAAATAAATATACACAATTTTATAATTATACAATGAATTGAGCGGTTTTTCAAGTATTTTACTTTTTAATTTTTACAAAACTTTACTGTTCACAGCTAATTTAATATTATATTAATTTTAATATTGTTTTTACTGAAAATTATAATCGTAACATTTTTTATAATTTGTAATATTTATATATATGTATTCTTTATAATTATTTTTTCTTAAAAATGTTTTTTATTGTTGTTTTTATTTTTATAAATGCGTTTTCATTTTTTTTAATTAATATTGTATTTGGTTCTTTTTTTTCATTTATGTTAGCAATAATTTGTGATACTGGTCGGAATTTTTCCTCAATGTTATTTTTAAAATTTTGCGAATTATTTATTTGTTCATCTTCATCTTGAATAGTTGCTATTTTGGCTGAATTATCTAATGAATTTAATATATATGCATAAGAAGAGTTTAATTGTTTCTGATTATTTATATCTTCCTTCTCCTTTTTTGTAATACTTTCTTTTTCTTCTTGAGTTGCCCAATAATCTCTATAAAGAATTGCTAAAACCACTTTTGCTGTATATGATAATTCCTGTTCAGCGAAAGTTTTTGTTTCATCTATTTTAAAATTATATTTTTTATCAGAATTATCAGAATAGTATGTCAAAATTTCATTTGGTATTTTATCAACATCAGTTTTCGTCATATGATTTAATACTTCGCATACTTCTGTATATGCTTTTTTTCTTGCTTTATTTATTTGCATTTTTTTCTCCTTTTCTAATCATAAAAGTCGTTTCCTGATTTTAAAGATATACTTCCATATAAGTACTCAAATCTATCTTTTTCTTCTAATAACTTTGACATAGTGTCGTTTTGCTCTTCTATAGTACCATAATATATTTCTTTTACTGTAATCTTTTGTCTATATCCAAAATCAAATAGTAGATTTTGCCTTAACACATATTGCGAAAATGTATTTAGGTCATCAATCTTATCTTGTTTTATATTTTCAGGTAAGTTTTCTACAATTTTTTTCACGTTTTCCTTTAAAGAAGTATATTCTTCAAAGGAAGATATTACTATATTAGTATGCTTTAGAATTTCCAGTGCTAATTCTGCTTTTGGAGTTTTTATAAATACTGCATTTCCATAAGCATCAGGAAAGTCACTTTGTATTAGCTCATAAGAATCTTTTAGAATTTGTTTATATTCATTTATTTTAAGCCTTACATATGACTTTGTTATTATTTTTTGTGCTTCTAACGCTTCATCAGTAAATTTAGTTTCTGTTCTACCATATAGTTTTTGTGTTAGAAAATCAATTTCTCTGTTTTTTGATTTTTCTATTAATTTTGTCAACTCTTCTATGCTTAAATCATACTTACATCTATTTAATAGATTTCTTATAGCACTAATTCTACCAGACCCACTAGTAGAACTAGTATCTGTATTCTTTAACTCTACTTTTAATTTATTATAATCGTTCAAAGTTATAAATGTAATAGATGTATTAAGCAATTCGCTTATCTCTTCTTGTTTAACATTTATACTATCTATATCTTTTTGTAAACTTAATTGAATATATTCACGTGTATTTAAAAGAGGTTTTGACTCTTTCATCAATTCCTCTATTATTCCTTTTTTATTAATAAGTTTTTTTTTGTTAAATAGTAATTTTCCAAATCCCTTTGATTCATCTTTACTTAAATCATGTTTTATTTTTATATATGTTAATAAAGCTGTAGTTTTCATAATAAATTTCATTCCTTTCTCACTTTGCTCAAAGGTACACATAGTTATGAAAAGTTTTTCTTTCAAACTACACTCCTACGAAATTATATACTTTATCCCTTAAATACTATTACAATAACAATAATTAAAATTATTTAACTTGTTTAATTTTACTTATAAATCAGTTAAATAAAAATATAATCACTTTTATTTTTATCATTTTTTATTGTTTTTGCGCATTTGATTTATTTGTTCCAGCTTGTGCAATAGCTGGGCATATGTTACTTGAAATGACTTTTATAGATTGCATAAGTTGCTGAGGGAAATCTCTAATGTCAATATTGCAGTTTGCTATGCAATTTAAATATTTTACATATGCATCTATTACAAAAGGTACTACGCAATACCTAACTGTAGTCTTATCAAAAAGTTGTCTCATATACAACATTGAAGGATCATTATAGAATGATACTCCACTTATTATTTCTTTTTCTGTAATGTTTTCTAATGTCACATACTTATTTACTATAACTCTAATCTTATTGTCTAATATTATACCTGCATTTTTCATTTTTAATAATAATTCTGTCATCGGTTGTATTGTAAGTATGTCCATTGTTTGAACAACATATATTTCTTGCGAATATGAAAAATATGGCATAGGAGTATCAGAATCACAATCTACTAATATTAGTGTATGATTTTTCAGTAAAGTTTGTACTATAGGTTCAAACTTTTTTATATTATCATAGTTTGATGGTAAAGAAGTGTATACTGTTAAGTGACTATTTACCTTTATACCATTTGCAATACCTCCTATCAATCCATTTATACTATTAGTCGCTGTCTTTCTTAAACTTTCATCATTTTTTGTATAAATATAATATGAACTTTTATTTTTTGTTGTATCCAATATAGCAACTTCTATTCCCTGCATTGACAAAAATGTTGCAACTGTATTTACCATAAACGATGTACCACTTTTTTCTGACCCTATAAAAGAAATCAGCCTTCTGTTTTCTTTTAATAAATCTTCTATAACAGCAATTTTATCATTTATTGGTTTTATATCCTTTTTAATTATATTATCTAACAAATTCATTTTCTTTTTTCCTCTTTTACATTAAATTTAAATCAATATAACTTCAGTTCCGCTTCTTATAGTAGACTCCTGTATAGTAATATTTAAATCAAATCTTTCTGCAGTCAATTTATCATATAATAAAGGCATTTTTTTAGGAATATAAATTCCTTCATTTATTT
The DNA here is from genome assembly GCA_944392425.1 of uncultured Clostridia bacterium. Lineage (GTDB taxonomy): Bacteria > Bacillota > Clostridia > TANB77 > CAG-508 > CAG-793. The sequence continues at coordinate 90,363 of CALXWM010000001.1, read as the reverse complement.
CGTTAATGGCCTTTGTTAATAGTTTTATAATATTATATATTTTTTTATGCGTAGGAATCCATACGTCATATATTTTTTCAATCATAGGTACATAAACTTTAACAAATACTCTATCCATTGTATATTTACTCCTTTTATGTTTATTTTATTTCTTCATCAATACCCAATATCTTTATTTGTATTGGTTCTTCTCTCCTTATCTTATAACCAAAAGACTGACCACAATTATTATCCAAACTTCCTATATTGGCATTTAAATTTATCAAATATTGATCCGTAACTCCATTTCCAATCCATATTCCAGATTCTTTTGAAGCAAAGTTCTTAAACCAACTGTCATATTCTCGATTTTTTATTTTAGAAACAGTATCTACAATTATAAATCTATAGCCATCAAGTTTATCTGCTTTACTCAATAATTCATTAAAGCTTGTATCATCTTGAATATTATTCAAGAATTTTTCTATTCCAATTATTATACAAATTTTTGTTTTTTCTTTTTTAATGTTATTATTCATTTCTAACATTAAATTTTGAATATTTAAGTCTATTTCTTCACTATTATCATTAAGTAATTGCTCGACATCTAATATAACTACTTCAGCATCTTTTATCATTTTAAATATTTGTATTAAATTGTTTATAAATTGAACCATAAATTCTATATTTTTACCAGTAATAATTGTAACTAAATCACTAGTAAAATTATAAGTACTAATTTCAATTGTCCTTTTATCTAAACCAATTGGAACTTTTGATAGAGATTTTATCTCTGATTCAACATCTTCAATATTAACAATCTCTGGTAATACAGGTATTTTCTTTGCAAAGTATTTTGCTTTACTATTTAGTTCTTCTTTCTTTTTAGTTATAAAATTATTCCATTCTTCTGGCTCGCATATCCTTGCTGTTTGAAACTCGTATATGTCTTCCATCTTTACTAGTCCTCTTCCAAAATAATGAGAAGGTCTTTTCTTTCCTACATTATCAAATATATTTAAATAATCATCACTATTATTCACTTGTAGAGCTAATTTTTGTCTAAAGTTTTGAGATAATCTATATCTGATATCATTATAAGTACTTGCAGTAAATAAGAATACTATTCCACATTTTAAGCCATCTCTACTTAATGTTAGTAATAAGTCTTCATATTGATTTCCATAACTTTCCGAAAATGCCTCGTAATTATTTATAACTATTAATAACATTGGCATAGGCTTATTGCTTGTTGTTATATATAACTTATAGTCTCCACCATAATCTGATATTATTTGCGTTCTTTCCTTTAATTCTTTCTGTAGCATATCAAAAAGTCTATTTATTTTTTCACTATCATTTTGAAATACCACATCTCCTACTGTTGGACCATTCTTAAATATTTTTAATGCTTCACTACCAAAGTCAATTAAATACATTTGCACATACTCCGCTGTATAGTTCGTCATAATATCATATACCAAGGTACTTACAAGTGATTCTTTTCCACTTTCAGCATTTCCATATATAATAATATTACCCGAATCTGAAAAGTTAACTGTCACTGGTCCTTGTCTTTGATTGTATGGGTCATCAAATTCTCCTATTACAGGATTTATTTCTGTTGGTTTATTAATAATATGATATTTTTCTCTAATTTTATCCAAAAATATCAATTCGGGGATATTTTCCATCCATAATGGCTTTTCTTTTATATTTTCCTTTATAGCTAAATCAGACAAATATTTTACTATATTTGTTAGTTGTTCTCCTTTAGAGTTTAATTTGACTTTTTTTGTATCATCAACATCTTTTATAACTGTCCCAACACCTGATACAAACTTAACTGAATTATCAACATTCTTCTTTATAGTATCTGAAGGTATATATGGTGCTCCTGCCCATGCTGATTGACCTAATGTAAAGTATTCATTATTTCCAACTAACATATAAAACTGTCCAGCACCTCTTAAATTTGCTGCATCTGGTCTTTTTATTACATCAACACTATCTGATGCATCTTGTACCTTTAAACAAATTCTAAATCTACTATTACTACTAATCTGTTCATTAACAACTCCAGCTGGTTTTTGTGTTGCCAAAATTAAGTGAACACCTAAACTTCTTCCAATTCTAGCTACACTAATCAACTCATTCATGAAGTCTTCTTGTTGTTGTTTCAATTCAGCGAATTCATCACTTATTATTAATAAATGTGGTATCGGTTCATTTACAATACCATTATGATATAATTTTTGATATTTGTAAATATCTATTGTTCCTTCATTAGTTTTCTCTCTTGCTTCATTAAACTTAATCTGTCTCCTTCTAAGTTCACTTTGTATAGAAGCAAGTGATCTTTGTAATCCAACAGTTTCTATATTTGTAATAGTTCCAACTAAGTGAGGTAATTGAACTTTCCCTTTCTTAAATGCACCTGCTAATCCACCGCCTTTATAGTCAATAATTATAATATTCACATCATCTGGATGATAGTTTACTGCTAAGGACAAAATATATGTTATAATAAATTCACTTTTTCCTGAACCAGTACTACCCGCAATAAGTCCATGTGGGCCATGAAATTTTTCATGAACATCTAGCACAATAGGCATTCCAGCACTATCAATTCCTATTGGAGCCTTTAAAGAAATAGTTGAATCATTTGTTCTCCATCTCTCTAATGCATTCAATTGTTCTATCTTGCCTGCATCGTACATTTCAAGAAAAGTATATGTAGAAGGTAAGGCATTTTTTCCAGAAGATGTTAGCTTTATTGGTATATTAGATAAATTTCTACCAATATTTTCAAAAAAGAATGTATAAGTTTCATCAAACTTAAATTCCTTTTCTGCATCATAAGTCATTTCATTTTCATAAAGTGTTCCTTTATCTTTATTTAGATTGATAAATATTTTACATTCATTAGGCAAGTGTAGTAAGTTATCTGTAATACAAAATAAACTGAATCCCCAATTTTTTTTCATTCCAAGAATCTTATTTATTATTTCTAGATTTTCTATTTTTTTATAGTCATCTGTAATTATCAAATAGTATGGTCTAAATGATTTATAATCTACATCATTATTTTTAATATTTATTCTATTCATTAATTCGTTATCTAAATATGATGAAATTTCTTTCATATCTTCATAATTATCCGCCCAAAATCTTGTTTGTTTCAAGTCATCCCAAATATGTGGTAATGTTTTTAGATGTTCCATTTTACCTGCAGTCTCCTTGTTAAGTAAAAAAACAAGCTTAAGATCAGTATAACTATGAAGTGCTACTAGTTGTACTATTAAGTTTTGAACAAATTTTTCTTGAAGTCTAGCATTATTTTTTACAATTAATGCAGATATATTTTTTTCAACTAACGAATATGTTATTGGTACATCTTTAAGAATTTTTGACTTATTTGCTACTGTGTTTAATATTTCTACTAGGTTGTCATCTTCCATAGTAAATTCTTTTGCAGGATATTGTATTTCAGCATTTAGCGGCAAATCACCTATTCCAAGTCTTACTGTCAAAAAATCACTACTATCTATTTTTCTCTCCCATAATCTTTGACCTCTTACTGAAATATTTTTTGCACATTCTTCTGCTGATATATAATTCTCAAAAAGTATTCTACTTTGTTTTTCCATTATATCATCTATTTGTTCTATTTTAGAGTTAATATAACTTTTATATCTATCTTGTCTAGTTTTTTCCATTTTTTCTCTTTGTTTTTTTTCATACCTTCTATTTAAAATTGGAAAAAGAATCATTGAAACCATCATAGCCATAGATATAATAATAGAAAATATTGAATCTTTTAATGAGGATTCTCCACTTGCAAGCCTGTCTATTGTCGAAGCCATTGTAACAACACTTATCAATCCCATAGTCATACTTGAGCCTAATACATAAATAAGAGGTGTTCCTTCTTTATTTTGATTTTGTGGAGGTGGATCTATTTTTATTGTTTCTCGTTCAATTAAATTAACAATACGAGGAGCTCTAGCGAAAAAATCTTCGTCTGTGTAAAGTTCAACTTCCTCATCATCTTCTTCATCATTTTCATCTATTTTTTCTAGATTAAATGAATTAATATAAAAAATATTTTTATTAAATCCAACTTTATTAAATGGTGTATTAACAAAAACATTTGATCCAATTAAAATAATTTTTAATCCCATAATATAAATAATATCACCATTGAATAAAAGTTTTTGTTTATCTCCTACAGAAATATTATTTACAAAAGTTCCAAAATTATCATCATAATTTTCTATAAGCAATTTTCCATTACTTAAGAAAATTCTAGCTTGATGTTGTTTTACTAGAGGATTTTGATAAATAATATCATTGTCATTACTGCTTCCTATTTTTATTTCTTGCATCACATTCATTTTCAAATTAACAAAATTGTCCTCAAACGAAGGCGAACAATATAATACAAAAACATTATTTGATAAATCACCTATATATAAGTAATGAATACTATATTCTGCTAAACTACTTTTATATAGTATATTTGTTTCATCGTTTGCTATTTTTGCAACATTTAATGTTTTTATACTTTGAGGTTTTAATATCTTAAAATGAGATGTACTGTTAATTGTCCATACACCATTTTCTGCTTCAATATTTATAAGCTTTTTACCATTTTCTCCTGTAAGCCAATAATTTCCCATTGGTACTTGTGGTAATCTTGTTTTATAAATTATATCTTTTCCTATTAGAGTAACAATCATTTTACATCCCTCATATTTTATAATTATTTATCATTATCTCTTAAATACATATTTACATATATATTTTCCACAATTTCTCTTTATGTGTTTTCCTAGACCAGTATTCATTCTATAATGTTTAATTGCCTAGGAAAGCACATAAAATGTGCTTTCAAAACTATTTTTAATTAAATTCTAATTTATATATAAAATTTATTGTACAGTATTTGCAGTTTCTGCACTTTGTACATCTTCTTTCGTTTGATTCATCAATTTTGTAAATTGACTTTTAATATCATTAAAAGAATTTATAATATCACTTTTTAATTTTTTAAACTTATTTTTAAATGCATCTGCGGCTTCACTTTCCCATGTTACTTGGTTAAATATAGATTCTATTTTGTTCATTTGATCTACAGATTTTTGAAAATTTCTTTCTACTTGTTGTTGTACACTCTCAACTGTTGAAGTAATAAATCTCATTCCAACATCATCTGTTATTGTTATGTTTTCTATCTTTTTAGCACTTGTATTATCAACAGATGTTGCATTTTGTCCTCTGTCTGCTTGTGAATAATTATTTGCTATTGTTTCTAATGTAGAAGGAATTTCTCTTACTACTAATTCCAATAATTCATTTAATTGAGGTATCATATTATTAAAAGATTTTGCTAATTCATTATATCTTTTTCCATACCATGAACTATGCATCTCTTTTACACTATTATATGCTGTTACCATTTCATTATTAAGTGAATTTCCCTCCTGTCTCATTTGTTTTGCCTCACTAGGCATTTTTTCATAATCGACTGTTTGAATTTTTGCCATATTATTTTCCTCCATTTTATTAATATTTGTTTATTTTTCCATCATTTGTTCTTTTATAATCTTCTGTTATTAATTTTTTATTTTGTCCTTTGTTATTATATATTGTAAATACATTGTTGACTAATAATATTATTATGTTTTTAATATAATTAATTATTTTAATTTGCTTGTTTTTTAGCCTTTTCTATTGCATCACTTATTTGGTTTAATTTTTCTTTAAAATTCTTTTCCTCTTCATCAATTAATCCCATATGATATATATGTTCTATTTGGTCGTGATTAAATAAGCAAGTTTGTTTTGATGATAAAAAACCTTCTGGATACATACATCCACTATAATCCCAAATTTTATCCTTTTCGTTTTCAGGTATTGGACAAAATCCTGTAATCATAACTCTTTTTGTCCCACCTTTTAACATTACTACAGTTCCTATTGGTAAATATTTTTTTCCATTATTATCCATTATAATTCCCTCCTTTCTCTTCTAGCATTTTTTATATATCCTAGTCTCAAACTAACAATTTCTGTTTTTGGATTTTCAATAAATCTTAAATCCAATTCTCCTTCTGAAACAAGCTTTATAGCTTTTTGTTTATTATAACTTTTTACATTTTTTAATGCTTCTTCTAATTCATATATTTTTTTTGAAATGTCAAAATCTTTTTCCACAGCACTACTTAATAAAATGTTTTTAGCCTTATTAAAAGCTTCATTTGAAATTAATATAATTTTATTAAAACTTTCATCATGAAGTAATCTACTTTTTTTTTCTTCTGCTGGCAAATTAATCCATTCTTTTGATATGCCCATCATTATATTTTCTATTTTTTCATCTTCGTAATTGATACTCCTTAAGTTTTCTTCTATTTTTTCCAAATTTTTTCTATATTCATTAGTTAATTCTTCTCGACTTTCTTCATTAATAACAGATTCATCAAAATCTCTTATTAACTTATCTATAAATTTTTCCATATCTCAACCTCCTTTCATAATTTTAAAGACCTCTAATTTAATCTTGATATAATATCTTCTATTTGGCTTTTTATTGTGTAGTATTTACTCCAGTCATTAGTTTGATATGCTTCAACAAATGCATTTTGGCTCTCTTTAAACATATTTGCTAATTCATTATATGAACCATTTCCTGCAATTCTATCTATTATATTTTTAATCTTATCTCCATTTCTCGATATATATGCATCAAAAAAGGCATTATAATATCCATGAGTATCTAATTTTTCACTTATTTCTCTTATAAAATCAGTATTACCTGAATAACTTACTGCTGTTATCGCATCTAGTCCTATGCTAGTTGCTACTGTTTCTGTAAAAGCTTCATCTAAAGCAATATAATTTGTTACATATTGTCCTTGTTCGTTAAGATATATATTTCCAAAAGAATGCGTTATTTCATGAGCTATATCTTTTGCAAGTGAATTTGATGGTAGGAATGAATAACCTTGATAATTAAATGCCGTACAGCTTACGCCATGTCCAAAGCACATTTTTACATAATTAAGATATTCTTGATCATTGCATAAACAAACCTGGTTAAATTGTTGTTCAATAAAGTTTTTGTCAATTCCATAATTTTGAAAGAATTGAATATTATCTTCATAAAATTTCATATAGGCATTTTTTGCTTTTATAAATTCCGTTAAATCGATGTCTGGAGTATTAAATTTACTATAGTCAATACGATTAGCATTTTGACTTGAATTTGCATTTACATTTATATTTGTATTTTTATTTCCAATAAATTCTTTTAATTTATCTAACAATTTACTCTCATTGATTTCTGTTACGAATGCATCGTCATTATTTAATGTATTATTATTTAATTTTGATGAGTTAAAGATTTCTCCTCCTGTAGATCCTATTAATCCAACAATTAAATCTGTAATCACAGATGACCAGCCTCCATTTGTTTCAAAAACATCTCCAAAGCTTTTTCCTTCTGTTGCAGCTGTAATTAAAGATCTAAACGGTGTATCTGCTGTATTAAATAACGAATCAACACCCACTCTTATTGATGCTCCAACTTTTCCGAATCCCGCTGTTATTTCTCCTAAAAATCCTCCTACTAACCACTGAGCACCTTCCCAAAGAGCATTAAGACTGCCATATTCTAATCCAGCTACAGTATTCTCTGCTGTTTTCCAATCATCTGGTATTTTTCTTATTTGTTTCATTTCTTGCAATTGTTCTAAAGTTATATTTCCATTAAGATATTCATTATATATTTCATTCCATTCTTCATCTGATAAATCTCTTATTTGCTTCATTTTTTCATAATCTGATTGGCTAATATCTCCATTTCTTACCGCTTCTTGTATTCCTTCCCATGATGACATTTTATCTTCTGCCCAACTTTCCCCGGTATATTTTCCGAAAGCTGATATTGCAGCATAAGCACTAGAAATTAGTGTTGATGTTGTTGTTGACGCCATTGTTCCTGCTGCCGTTCCCGCTGCCGTTCCTGCTGCCGTTCCTGCTCCAGCAGATGCTCCTAGCCCTAATCCAGCTACCCCTGCAGTAAAAACTGTTAGTGCTACAATTCCACCAACATATCCTATTCCTGCCAATATATCACAACCAATTCCATCATGTTTAAATATTCCTACTGCATAGCTATCTATGAATTGTCCCAATAAATTATTCTCATAAAAGTCATTCCACGCATTTTCCACATAACTTGTTGAAACAAAATCCATTACTGTTCCCCATATTTCTGCTGTAATACCATTTTCCAATTTTTCTTCAAGCTCATCTAATGATAATGTGGAATCAGTACATAAATATGCAATTATTTCTCCTATGCCTGTAACTGCACCCACTACCAATCCACCTAATATTGCTCCTGCATCAATTAATGCTCCTACCAATTGAGCCAATCCTTTTATAATGCTACTAATCGCATTAAAAGTTGTACATATAGTTGTTGCTGTATCTTTCAAAAATGGTATTGAATCAATCATTGTTGATATAACTGCAATTCCATCTTCCACTGTAATAGGATTTTCATAAGAAACTTCGATGTTAGCATTTGTTCCTTTTATTGCTCTTGCATTTTCTACTGCATCTATTACAAAAGAATCGATTATACTTTCAATATTTCCAAATATTGAAGATATTGAAGTTGTTTCAGACTTAACAACTGCCACACTTTCTGTGCTATAATTTATATTTATATTATTATTAATTCCATTTACTATTAAATTATTAGCACTTTCAGCATTTGTAAATTTATTTACTACATCTGTTACCCATCTTTGCAATTCATTGACTTTTTCTCCATTGTTTCTTATCGTTGATGGCATTGACGATAAAGAAGCTCTATATGAAAAATTTGATGGTATGGAAATAGAAGCTAATGTATTTGCACCATCATCTAAGCAACGCTTTCCTTTTTTTAAATTCAAATTAACTTTACTGTTTAAAGCATCTGTATCACATTTAAAAGCTCCCATTTTATTCCTTTCTATATTTAATTTTTCATATTATTTTTTCTTTTTATATGCTTGACAATTCATTTCTTAACTCGTTTACTTCATTATTTTTTGATTGAATTCGACTATTTAATTCATTTATTTTTGAATCTATTGCTGGTAATATTATATTATTTAAGTTTTTTATTATATTTCCTATGTTAGTTATTGTTTCTTGAAATTCTTTAACTTTATTTTTTGCTGTTTGACTCGTGTATGCATTTTGAAGTTCATTGCTACCTTGGTTTACGGTAGCTTTACCCTCATTTAATTTAGGTAAGGCTTGATTTATTTTATTTTTCATTTGTATATATTGATTTTTTTCCTTATTTAAGTTATTAATCTCTTTATTTAAAGAATTAATTTTGTTATTTAACTCATTTCTTCTAGCCGCTTTTCTTGCTTCATCTTCTCTTCTTCTTCTTTCCCTTTCATAATCTTCCCAAGTTCCCATTTATTACCCCTTTATTATTTACATAATTTAAGTAATAATATTATTTTACCTTCCAATTTTGTTTTAATTGTTAGCGTTTTAATAATATTAAAGATTTTTTTTATTATATATTAAATATTTTTTTTTTTCAATATCAAATAAAAATTTTTCAGGATAAAGACATGAAAAAATTTTAGAAAGTCTAATAAATGTTTAAAAGTCAATAAAAAGTAGTAGTCAAATATCAAAAAATACGGTATAATATCATCGAAACGGAGCAAAAGATAATGAATATAAAAGAAATAGAAATAAGTAAATTAAAAGAATTGAAGGAAAAATCGATGATGTTAAAAGATGAGAGACAAAAAGGCAAAATCACATATAAAATTTGGGATATAGTTGTTGTAGTAATTCTAGCAGTTTTAGCAGATTGTAATGAATGGGAAGAAATAGAAGATTATGCTAAAGATGAAAAAGAATTTTTAAAAACATTTTTAAAACTAACTGGAGGAATTCCATCTGCTAAAACTTACGAAAGAGTAATAAGCATAATAGATAGCCAAGAATTAAATAAAATATTTGTCGACTTCATAAAAGAAATACAATTTATGGAAGATAAAACATTTAAAGACATATTTTCATTTGATGGAAAAGTTGACCAAGGAAGTGCAAGAAAGAAAGCAAATATAACAGAAGAAGTAAAGCCATTAAATGTTTTAAATGTATATTCAGACAAATTAAATATGTGCATAGGGCAAGAACTAATAGAAGAAAAAACAAATGAAATAACAGGAATACCAGAAATAATAAAAAGGTTAGATTTAAAAGGAGCAATATGCACATGGGATGCATTGAATACGCAAAAGGAGAATATAAAAGCAGTAATCTCTAAAAAAGGAGACTATTGTGTAGCTTTAAAAAGAAACCATGGTAATTTTTATCAAGATGTAGAAGATTACTTTGATGAAGATAAACTGCTACTAATACAATCAGGCTATGAAGGAGGATATTTACTAACCAGAGAAAAAAGTCATAGTGGAATAATAACATATGAATATTATCAAACAGAGGATGTAAAATGGTATGCAGAATATAAGGAATGGGAAGGATTAAAAAGTATAGGCTTAGTAAAAAAGACCATAGAAAAAGCAGATGGAAGTAAAGTAGAAGAAAAAAGATATTACATTTCAAGCTTATTGTTAAATACAGCAGAATTTTCAAATGCAATAAGAAAACATTGGAATGTGGAGAATAAATTACATTGGCAAATGGACTTTACCTTTAAATGTGACAGTAATACGACGGTAAATAAGAAGGCATTATATAATTTGCAAATAATAAAAAAGTTCTGTTTAACAATATTAAATGAAGTAAAAAAGATAAAAAATAAAAGCCTAAAAAGAATAAGAAAAGATATATCAAGAAATGTAGAAAAAGAGACAATTGAAATCTTTAAAATACTACGTAATTTCAAGACAACAATTATCTCTTAATCAAGTAATTGTAATGGATACAGACGATGAAAAAATTTTTCATGTCTTTATCCTGGGTGACTAAATTATTTTATCATGAATAGTTACATAATAATTTTTATATTTTATGGACTTTTTTATAAAAAAATTATATAATTTTATTTATATTATTCTAATTTATTATTTTTAATAATAACATTTATTAGGAGATTATTTATGGACCGATATAAGCAAACTAAAATAGCCGGAATATTAGGAATTGTAGGCAATATATTTTTATTAATAATTAAAGGAATAATCGGACTAATTACAAATAGCCAAGCAATGATAGCAGATAGTGTAAATAGTGCAGCAGACATTTTTGCTTCTTTAATGACTTTTATAGGAAATAAAATTGCAAGTGAACCTAAAGATGATACACACAATATGGGTCATGGAAAAGCAGAATACATATTTTCAATGTTTATAAGTATATCAATGATGGCAATATCACTAAAATTATTGTATGATTCTATAATGTCATTAATAAATGGAGATACTTTCGAATTTTCTTGGTTTTTAGTAATAGTTTGTATTATCACAATTATTGTAAAATTGTCTCTATTTCTATACACAAATAAATTGTCTAAAAATTTCGAAAATTTATTATTAGAAGCAAATAAAAAAGACCATAGAAATGACTGCATAATAACAAGTTTTACTTTAATTTCAATTATGCTAAGCTTAATCAATATTTACTGGTTTGATAGTGTGGTTGGTATTGGTATTTCTATTTGGATTTTTTATTCAGGATTGCAAATATTTATAGAAAGTTTCAATGTATTAATGGATAAATCTTTAAATGATGGAGATAAAAATAAAATAATTGAAATAATTAATAAATATCCTGAAATAAAAAAATATAATCATTTAAATACTACACCTGTGGGATATAAATATTTAGTTTCAATAACAATATTTGTTGATGGAACTTTAACAACATTTGAAAGTCACAGTATTGCTGATAAATTAGAAAAAGAATTAAATGGTTTACCTTTTATATATTTAGCAATTATACATGTTAATCCTATGGAAATGGAAAAAGAAAATATATAATTAAATAATAAAATTAATTTTTGTGCAAAAAAACCCTAATTATTTTTTATATAATTTAGGGTTAATTTTTACTTATTAATTAATAAATATTTGTTATAAAGTTACAAAATTAAAATCAATATTATTTTTTTCAAGAATTTCTTTTTCTCTATTTGTACAGGTAAATAATATAACTTGATTATCAATTTTATTTAAAAAGTCTAGGGCTGCCTCTAACCTTTGATCATCATAATATGCAAATGCTTCGTCAAGCATAACCGGTAATTTTTCTTTGCTTATTTCATTCATTATAGCAAGTCTAAGAGATAAATAAATTTGCTCAATTGTTCCTATACTTAAACTTTCCGCCGGAACATATCTACCATCATCTAATTCTACGGTTATTTTATCATTAATTATAATATTTTTGTATTTTCCATCAGATATTTTTTCTACATTTTTAGATAAGCTTTGATTAAATTTTGGTGTAATATTTTTCTTCATCTCAGTATAAGCTTCATCCAAAATAACTTTAGCTAAATTAAGTTCTTCTGCTCTATTTTGCAATTTGTTTAAATTTTCTTGCTCTATTTCTAATAATTCTTCTGTATGTATTAATTTTTCTAATTTTGGGTCAATATTATCTCTATCTATTTCTAATTTATGTATTTGTAAATTTAGTTCATTAATTTTTCTTTGATTTGTATTAATTAACAAATCAATATTTGAATTAAATAAATCATTAATATAATCTTCTGAAAAATTATTTTTATTATTTTCTATAATATCATTTTTTTCTTCTAATAATTTATTATTTAAATTATTTTCTATTTTTTCAATTTCATTTTTCGTATCTTCTGAATTTTTTTCTAATAATTCTATTTGCCCATCTAAAATATTCATTTGTTTTTTTATTTCTTCATTTTCCGAATTAATTTTATTTAATTTATTTTCTTCCTCTATTTTTATTTTTTTATTTTTATTTAATTTAATAAAAAAATAAATTAAATAAATTGGAATTAATAAAAATAATAAAATATTAATTATTATATTTTTTATAAAAATAAAATTTAAAATATTAATTGTTATTAAAAAAATTAAAATAACAAAATTAATAATTTTATTTTTATTATTTATTTTTTTATTTTTTAAATTATTTTCAAAAATATTTTCTGTATTTTTTATTTTATTTAATAAATTATCTTTTTCATTATCTAAATTTTTAATTTTATTATTATTTTCTTCTAAAATATTATTTTTTAATTTTATTTTTTCTTTTTCTATTTTATTTTTATCAATTATTTCTTTTACAGAATTTAATAATTTATCTTTTTTATTTTCTATATTTATTTCTTGCTTATAATTATTAATTTTTTCCTCAATTTCATACCTATTATTTTTTACATCATTTATTGTCATTAGGTCAATTGTATACTTTTTGATATTACTTTCTGCTATATTAATAGGTCTTTCCTTACTATTTGATGTACCCACCTCATTAAGTAACATAGTATTAATGTTGCTCAATGCCTTCTTATATGACACATCTTCTGAACCACTTTCCGCAAGGTTTGCAACCTTTTGTAGTAAAATACCTTGCGTACCACTATCTACAACCACTTCCTTTTGCATTGAAAATGCTGTTGACATAAAAGTGCTTTCATCGACATTTGTTTGTTCAATAAAAAATTGATTTCCTGTCTTTTTGTCAATTTTAAAATTATTAGAAATATCCTCCATTTGACCATTATATATTACTGGATTTTTTTTATTAAAATCTCTATATATTTCATAATTAAAATTATTATCCAATGAATATTTTATTTTTCCAGAAAAATCATTTTCACCCCATGGCAAATATTTATCATAATCTGAAATATCTCTTCCATTTTTATTTTTTGATATTCCATAAAAAATATTTTTTATATAATTTAATAGTGTAGATTTTCCACTTTCATTTTTTCCATAAATAATATTTAATTTTTTTAAATTAATTTCTTTATTTTTTAAATTACCATATGAATTAATTTTTATATTTTCTATTTTCAAAATAATTTTCTCCTTTTAATTTTTAATTATTTAAATTAATTATTTTAAATTTATTTATTTTATTATTATTTTAATTTTTTTACATATTTTTAATTTATTTTTTTATTTAATTAATTATTTATTTTTTCCCAAAGCCTGCTCAGCAATTTCTAAAATATTCTCAAAAGTTTTTTCATCAATTAAATTATTATTTTTTCTTTCATTTAATTTTTTAATAAATAATCCTTTTAATGTATTATTATTTTCTTTAAAATCAATTTTTAATTTTGTATTATCTTTTATTTTAATAATATTTTTATTTATTAATTTAATATCAATATTTATTGGGAAATTTCTATAACCTATTAAAATAATTTTATATAATTTATTTTCTTCATTAATGTTATTTATTTTTTCTATTAATTCTTCTTCAGATATAATATTGCTAACATCTAATTCAAATTCAACAAATTCTCTGTCATCAACTTTGACAAATTCTTTATTTAATTTTTTATCAATAATTTCTCCAACAATCATACCATGTTCACCTAATTCATCAAAACCTAAAGAAATTAATGAGCCAGGATAAACAATATTTGTACTATCATCTCTTTTGTGAATATGACCAAGTGCAACATAATCAAAACCTTTTGATTTTATTTCATTTAAATTCATATGATTATATTTAGATTCACCTAAATCTCCATGTGTAATTAATATATTTATTTTTTCTGGTTCGTCTAAAATAATATCTTTTATTTGATTTTCATTCATTTCAAAATTATTAAACCCAAATCCATAAATATTTACATCATTGTTTTCCACTTTTTCTACAATATTTGTGAATATCTTTACATTGCTGTTCCATAAAAAAGTAAAGTAAAAAGAATTTTTTATATAAGGATCATGATTTCCTGGTGCAATAAATATTTTTGTATTTGGTATTTCACTAAATAAATCATTTAAAAATCTTATACTGCTTTCTCTAACATATTCTTGATCGTATAAGTCTCCACTAATAAATAAATATTCAATATTATTTTCTTTAATATAATCTATAACTTTTTTTAAAGCATTTCTTTGCTCTAATCTTCTCTCTACTCCTATATCTGCTCTATCACTAATTGTTTTAAATGGAGTATCTAAATGAACATCGGCTATATGTACAAATTTCATTATTTATCCTTTCTTTAATTATTTTTTTATTAATAATTAATTTATTTTAGCTTTTTAAAATTAATAATTTATTATTTTATTAACTAATTTAATTATTATTTATTTATTATAATTTATTTATTCTTAATTTATTTATTTTTAATTTATTTATTTTTAATTTATTTATTTTTTATTATTTATCTTTTAATTTATTATTTTTTATAAATTAATTTATCTTTATTATTTAATTAACTAATTATATATATTTATATCATATCAAACAGATTTTCGCAAGAGCTTTATTATATAAAATTAATATTATTTTTTATTATAAACATTAATTTTAAATTTTGTCTTTTAGTCACATCTGATATTTTATTCTTTTTTATTGATTTTTCTTATTATTTTTACTAATGGTTTTTATATATTTTTATTCCATTTTTCAATATTATGTTTACAATTTTTGTTTATACTTTTGTGAGTTTTTTATAAAAAAAATCCTTTCAAATGGTTAATTCCTTAAGTATTTTTGATTTTTCTAATTTTTTTGTTGTACACAATTATTTGTTTTATTTTGTAATTAATTTATTTTTCCTTTTAATTATTAATTTAAATTAATGTATTTTTTAAAAAGTAATTAGACTATTTGACAATTTCTTTTTTATAGATTAAAAAATTAATTATTAATTTTTAATTTTTTATTTTAAATATTTTCTATTTATTAATTATTATTTTAATTAGTAAGATTCTTTAATTTTCTTATTTAATTTTTATATTTAATAATTTAATTTATTTATTATTAATTATTTATTTTTATTAATTATTTATTTTTATTAATTATTTATTTTTAATTATTTTATTTTTTATTTTTTTTATTTATTTTTTTATTATTTTAATTTTTTTATTGTTTTTAATTAATTATTTATTTAATTATTTTTATTTAATTATTTTTATTTAATTATTTTTTTCTATTAAATAAAAAAAATAAAAAGCACCTATTTGAACTCTACTTTTTCCAATTGAGTTCATTCAGATGCTTTTTTAGTTATTAATTTTTATTAATATTGTCAAATAGAACCGTCCCCATTGACAATTTTTATGTCAAAAATGAGCGTCCCTATTGACACTATTGACACACTATTGATATTACACACCTACTGATGAGAATCCTGAATCAACATGTATTATTTCACCAGTTATAGCTGATGCCATATCACTAAATAAGAATGTTGCAACATTACCAACATCATCTATTGTTACATTTCTATGTAATGGTGCTCTATCTTCAACAACATCTAGTATTGAATTAAAGTCTTTTATACCTTTTGCTGATAAAGTTTTGATAGGTCCTGCAGATATAGTATTTATTCTCATACCTTTTTTACCTAAGTCTTTTGCTAAATATCTTACAGAAGCCTCTAATGCTGCTTTTGCAGCTCCCATAACATTATATCCTTCTATTGATTTTTCTGAACCATAGTATGTAAGAGCTACTATACTTGCATTCTCATTTAACATATCTAATTGCATTGCATATCTACAAATTGCTACTAATGAATAACTACTTACATCCATTGCATGTGAATATCCATCTCTTGAAGTTAATATGAAATCATTTCTTAAATCATCTGTATATGCATGAGCAATACTATGTAATATTCCATCTAATTTTCCAAAATCTTTCTTAATTTGTGAAAAACATTTTTCTATTTCTTCATCGTTTGAAACATCACATTTGTAACCTTTAGCACCTTTTAATTCTTCTGTAAGTTTATCCATTTTTTCTTGGTCACCATCATTATATGTATATAATACTTTTGCTCCATTTTCATAAGCTTTTCTTATTACACCCCAAGAAATACTCCACTTATTTCTTAATCCCATTACTAAAATAACCTTATCCTTCAATATCATTTTCTTCACCCTTTCCTATATTTCTATATTTTTGATATCTATTTTCTACTAGCTTATTTTTATCTAAGCTTAATAGCTCTTTTAAATCTTTAGCAATTGCTTTTTTAGTATTTTCTAAAATATCATCTTCTTTTATTATTTCATCAACTATACCTAGCTTCTTCAAATCTTTTGCTGTAATTTTCATTTCTTTTGCAGCTTTTTTGTATAGGCTTGAATCTTTATACAAAATACTTGCGAAACCTTCTGGCGACAATACTGAATAAATTGAATTTTCTAGCATTAATATTTTATCTCCAACACCAATTGCGAGTGCTCCTCCACTTGAGCCTTCTCCTATTACAACACAAATTATTGGTACTTCTAGTTTAGACATTTCTAAAAGATTTTTTGCAATTGCCTCACCTTGACCTCTTTCTTCTGCACCAAGTCCAGGATATGCACCAGGCGTATCTATAAAAGTAATTATAGGTCTATTAAACTTTTCTGCTTGTTTCATAAGTCTTAATGCTTTTCTATATCCTTCTGGATTAGGCATTCCGAAATTTCTTTCCATATTTTCTTTTGTAGATTTTCCTTTTTGTTCACCAATAACTGTTACTGGAATATTATTTAAAAAGCCTATTCCTCCAATTATTGCTTTGTCATCTCCAAAATATCTATCACCATGCATTTCCATAAAGTCGGTAAATATGTAGTTAATGTAATCTAATGCTTTAGGTCTTTCTGGCTTTCTTGCTTCTAGAACTCTATCCCATTCTTCTATTTTGTTTGCCATTTTATTTTCCTTTCTTTAATAATTATGTATCTTTAATATTTTGTATAACTCGTTTTTCATATTTTTTCTTTCAACAATTCTATCTACAAATCCATGCTCTAATAAGAATTCTGCTCTTTGAAATCCTTCAGGCAATTTTTGATTTATAGTTTGTTCAATAACTCTTGGACCTGCAAATCCTATTAATGCCCCAGGTTCTGCTAAAATAATATCACCTAAACTAGCAAAACTTGCAGTAACTCCTCCTGTTGTTGGATCTGTAAATACACTTATGTAAAGCAAACCTGCTTTATTTAATTTTGAAAGAACTGCTGATGTTTTTGCCATTTGCATTAAAGATACCATACCTTCTTGCATTCTTGCTCCGCCTGAAGCACAAAACAATATAACTGGTAAATGTTTTTCTATGGCTGTTTCTATAAGTCTTGTTATTTTTTCACCTACAACTTCTCCCATACTTCCCATCATAAAGTTAGCGTCCATTACTCCTATTGCAACATTTATACCATTTATTTTTCCAATTCCAGTCTTAACAGCCTCTTTTATTTTAGTCTTTTCTTCAAGTGATTTTATTTTTTGTAAATATCCTTCAAATTTAATTGGGTCTGTTGTGTGTAAATCTGCATTTAGCTCTTCAAATGTGCCTTCATCAATTATTTGCACTATTCTTCTTCTTGAAGATAATCTAAAATGCTTACCACAATTAGGACATACGCTATAATTTTTTCTTACATCTTCTTTATATAAAATTTCTTTGCAATTATCACATTTTATCCATTTTCCAACCATCATATCTGATGCTTTTGTGTTGGCTTTTGTGTCAGTAACTGTAACCTTTTTAATTTTATCAATAACCATCGTTTTTCCTCTCATTATAATAGTTTTTAAAAGCTTCAGAACATATATTGAAGCTTAAGTAGAAAATAACTTTATTTTATAAAAGATGTATCATAATCATTCTTTATAAACTCAGGATTCTCTAGTATTTTGTACAAGAAATCAATATTTGTTGTTATACCTTCTATTACAAATTCACCTAATGCACTCTTCATTTTATTAATACATTCTTCACGGTCTTTACCATGAACAATTAGTTTTGCTATCATTGAGTCATAATTTGGTGGTATTATATAGTCTTGATAAATTGCTGAATCCACTCTTATGCCATTTCCTCCTGGTATATGAAGTCCTGTTATTTTTCCTGGACAAGGCATAAAGTTTTTATCTGGATTTTCAGCATTTATTCTACATTCAATACTATGACCTTTTATGTGTAAATTCATTACTTCTTTTGAAAGTTTTTTTCCTGATGCTATATTTATTTGTTCTTTAACTAAGTCAACACCAGTAACCAACTCTGTTACAGGATGCTCGACTTGTAGTCTAGTATTCATTTCCATGAAGTAAAAATTGCCTTCTTTGTCTACCAAATATTCTATTGTTCCAGCATTTGTGTATCCTATTTTTTCTATTGCTTTTACTGAAACTTTTTCCATCTTTTGCCTTAATTTTTCATCTATGTAATCTGATGGACTCTCTTCAAGCATTTTTTGATTTTTTCTTTGTACTGTACAGTCTCTATCACCTAAATGTGCTACATTTCCGTGTTTATCTGCAATTACTTGAATTTCTATGTGTCTAGGATTTTTTATGTATTTTTCTATATAGATACTGTCATCATTAAATGCTGATTTGGCTTCGGCTCTTATTACATCATAATATCTAATAAGTTCTTCTTCACTATTTGCTATTCTTATACCTTTTCCGCCACCACCACTTACGGCTTTCATTATTACTGGGTAGCCAATTTTATTGGCAATATCTTTTGCTCCTTGAAGTGATTCTACATTTCCTTCTGAGCCTTCAACAACTGGAACACCAGCTTTCTTCATTGTTTCTTTTGCTTTAGATTTGTTTCCCATTAGCTCAATTAACTCATATGAAGGTCCTATATAATTAATGCCCATCTCACTACACATTTTTGCAAATGAAACATTTTCAGATAAAAAGCCATATCCAGGATGAATACTATCTGCACCTGTAAGGCAACAAGCCTCTAATATAGCTTTTACATTTAAATAACTTTTTTGTGATGGAGCTGGACCAATACATACAGCTTGGTCAGCTAATTTCACATGCAAAGCATTTTTGTCTGCTTCAGAATAAACAGCAACTGTTGCAATTCCCATTTCTCTACAAGCTCTGATTATTCTTACTGCAATTTCTCCTCTATTAGCAATTAATATTTTACGTATCATTTAAACTCCTTCTTTTAAAATTTAATTCAATTTTAGTTGCAATTCACAGCTTAAACAATTGCAAAAGTAAGTTCTCCCTTACATGCAACTTTTCCGTCAACTGTTGCTATAGCTTCACCTATTCCTATTGGTCCTTTTTGTTTAATTATTTTTACTTCTAACTTTAAAGTATCTCCAGGAACAACTTGCTTTTTAAATCTTAGCTTATCTATTCCACCAAAAAGAGCATTTTTACCTTTATTTTCTTCTTTAGATAGAATGGCAACTGCTCCAGTTTGAGCCAATGCTTCAACTATCAATACCCCCGGCATAATAGGGTTTCCTGGAAAATGACCTGCAAAGTGAGGTTCATTTATACATACATTTTTATATGCAACTGCACTTTCTCCGGGTACATATTCTTCAACTTTATCAATCATCAAAAATGGTGCTCTTTGTGGTATTATTTCCATAATTCCATTAATATCTAACATTTCTTTACCCTTTCTAATTTTAGATTAAGTTTCACAATATTATTTGGAAGAATATATATTGTGAAATAAAATTATTTAATCTTAAATAAACATTCTCCATATTCGCACATATCTTCGTCTTTTTTACAAATTTCAACTATTTCGCCATCAAATTCACTTTCTATTTCATTCATAAGCTTCATAGCCTCAATTATACAAACAACATCTCCTTTTTTTACTTTGTCGCCAACACTTACAAAAGGTTTTGCTGTTGGAGATGATTTGCTGTAAAATGTTCCTACCATAGGAGCCTTTATTTCTTTGTAGTTTTCTTCTACTTTATTTTCAGAGTTAGCATTCACAATAGTACTTACTGTTGAAGTTTGTGGAATTACCACCTCATGTACTTCTGGTTCAGCCTTATACACAACTTTTTGGTCATTTTTTTTCATACTTATTTTAGTTCCATCAGGAAATTCTATTTTTAATTCATCAATTTTAGACTCTCCCATATCTTTAACTATTTCTTTAATATCTTTGTATTCCATTAAATTTAACATCCTTTCTTTTTTATAAATTTAACCGCTTTATTAATGCAATTTACAGCTTTGATTTTTATTTTTGCTTTAATATATGTTCTTGAACATTATTAGTCTTCAAATTTTTTAAAAATTATTGAACTGTTATGTCCACCAAATCCTAAAGAATTTGACATAGCATATTCAACTTTTGTATTTCTTCCTTTATTAGGTACTATATCTAAATCACATTCTTCATCAGAAACTTTGTAATTAATTGTAGGTGGTACAAAATCATCTTCAACTGCTTTTACACAAGCAATTGCTTCAACAGCTCCTGCTGCTCCAAGTAAATGTCCTGTATTTCCTTTTGTTGAGCTTACCATTACATTTTTACTACTCTCGCCCAAAGCTGTTTTTATAGCAGAAGTCTCGCAAGAATCATTTAGATGTGTTGATGTTCCGTGAGCATTTATATATGTAATATCCTTAGGTTCAATTCCTGCATCTTTAATTGCATTAACCATTGCTCTGGCTCCACCTTCTCCACCAGGTGCAGGAGATGTAATATGGTATGCATCTGAAGAAGCACCATATCCAACTATTTCAGCATATATTTTTGCTCCTCTTTTCTTAGCATGTTCTAATTCTTCTAATACTAGAACGCCAGCTCCTTCTCCCATTACAAATCCGCTTCTTTCTTTATCAAAAGGAATACTTGCTCTATTTTTATCTGTAGTTTGAGTTAAAGCCTTAATATTTGTAAATCCTGCTAGACCAGATTTAGTTATTGAAGCTTCTGTTCCTCCCGTAAATACAGCATCTTGGTAACCATGTTTTATAGCTCTATAAGCTTCTCCAATTGAATGAGTTGCACTTGCACAAGCAGTAGCTATAGAAAAAGATTCTCCTTTTAATCCTAAATCAATTGCAACATTTCCAGTAGCCATATTTGAAATAACCATAGGTATAAACATAGGTGAAATTTTATCATATCCTTTTTCAAAGCATACATTTAATTCTTTTTCAATTGTATCTAATCCACCCATACCAGAACCTATAAAAACACCAACTCTTTCAAAATCAGTATTTTCTTTTGTCATTTTGCTATCTTTCATAGCTTCTCTTGCTGCTATCATTGCAAATTGAGCAAATTTGTCTAATCTTCTAGCTGACCTTTTATCAAAATATTCTTCAGGATTATAATTTTTAACTTCTCCTGCTAATTTTACTTTAAAGTCAGAAGTATCAAATGTAGTAATAGTATCAATACCACATTTACCTTCTTGCAATCCTTTCCAATATTCCTCTACATTGTTTCCTATAGGAGTAATTGCTCCCATTCCTGTAACTACAACTCTTCTGTCCATTTTAATTTTCCTTTCTTTTTACGTTTGGGACGGTCCTTTTTCTTAAAAATCAAATTTTTAGTATTATTTTACATTTTGGTCCGTCCCCATCGTAAAATATTTTACAAAAAGGACCGTCCCCAACGTAAAATTTACATTAACATTCCGCCATCTATATTTAAAACTTGACCTGTTATGTATGTATTATCTTCTCCTGCTAAAAAGTAAACAGCTTTTGCTATTTCTTCAGCAGTTCCCATTCTTTTTAATGGTATTTGATTGTTTATATTTTCTTTTACACTATCATTTAAAACTTCTGTCATGTCTGTATCTATAAAGCCTGGTGCTACGCAGTTTGCTAATATGTTTCTACTTGCTAATTCCTTAGCTATGCTTTTTGTAAATCCTATTATACCTGCTTTTGAAGCTGCATAATTGCATTGACCAGCATTTCCGCTTAATCCAACAACTGATGATACATTAACTATTTTCCCGCTTCTTTTTTTCATCATATATGGAACTACATTTTTTGTAACATTAAATGTTCCTTTTAAATTTGTATTAATTACATTGTCAAAATCTTCTTCTTTCATTCTCATAATCAGATTATCTCTTGTAATTCCTGCATTGTTAATTAATACATCTATTTTTCCAAACTTATCTATTGCTTGTTTTACTAATTCTTCGCAAGATGCAAAATCTCCAACATTTGCTCTTACAAATAATATCTCATTTTTACTATTTATATCATTTTTTAATTTTCCTAAATCCGTATTCTCTGAAACATAATTTATAACTAAATTATAACCATTTTCAGCAAACTTTTTAGCTATAGCCTTACCTATTCCTCTTGTTCCACCTGTAATTAACGCAACTTTATTTTCTTCCATTTTATAATTCCTTTCTTTTTTTTCGTTTTGGTCCGTCCCCATCGTAAAATATTTTACAAAAAGAACCGTCCCAAACGTAAAATTATTTTAATTTTTCTAAATCCTCTACTTTTTGTACATTCAAAGCTAAACCTTCTAATTTTTCTTTGTTTATAAATCCTGTCATTGATTTGCCCGGTCCAATTTCTATAAATGTATCTGCTTTTTCATTTTTTAATATGTTTAAAGCTTTATCAAATCTTACAGGACTTATAATATGTTTAGATAATATTTCTGCAAAATTATCTCCTGCTTTATATATGTTTCCATCTAAGTTTTTTATTACATTTACGCCATTTCCTGTTTTGAACTCTACTTTTTGTAAATCTTTATAAAATTCTTTGCTAGCCTTTTCTAGTGCTTTTGTATGGAATGGTCCTGATGTTTTAAGTGGTATTACTCTTTTAGCACCGGCGTCTTTTAATTCTTGAGAAACACTTTCTATTGCCTTAGCTTCTCCTGATATTACTGTTTGCATACTGTAGTTATAATTTGCTGGTACTACAAATTCTCCATTTGCTTCATGTTTTGTGCAAATTTCTTCAATTTTACTAGAATCTAAGCCAATAACAGCAGACATTGCATATTCTTTATTTGGTACTAAATTTTGCATATAATAACTTCTTTGTTTTAGAAGTTTAAAACAATCTTCTAATTTTAGAAAGCCTCCATATACTAATGCAACGTATTCTCCAAGGCTTAATCCTGCTGCAAATTCTGCTTTAATGTTCAATTTATCTATAACTGCTAGTATTGCGAGTGAGGTTGTGGCAATTGCAAGTTGAGCATTTTTTGTTTCTTTTAGCTCATCTTCGCTCCCATCAAAACATAATTCTTTAACTGATATTTCTGTTACTTTATTTGCTAAATCATATACTTCTTTTGCCTCTCTAAATTTATCATAAAAATCTTTTCCCATTCCTGTAAATTGACTTCCTTGACCGGGAAATAAAAATGCTGTTTTCATTTGGTTCATCCTTTCAATTAATTTTATAATTATTTCTTTATAAAAGCTCCTGCATATTGCAATTCACGGTTCATATTATATTTATAAAAAATCTAACTGTGAATTGTAACTTTTAAAAATTTATTAGAACTATAATCCTAGTAAAATACACCCTGTGTTTAATCCTCCACCATAACCACACATTAGTAAATACTGTCCTTCTTGTAATTCTATTTCCGTTAAAGCTATTGGTATGCTTGCACAAAATGTATTTCCTACATTCTCTATATCTGAAAACAATCTATTATCTCTTATTTTTAGTTTTTTCGCTATTGAACTCATTATTCTAGTATTTGATTGGTGTAATACTATATGGTCTATCTTTTCAATATCTAAATTTGCCTCATTCAATGTTTCATTAACCAATCTTGGAACTTCTGCAACTGCATATTTATATATTTTTGTTCCATCCATAGCTAGTTTTTTTCCAATTTCATAAGTTAAACACTCTGCATTTTGCCCTTGGCTTTTAAATTTAGAATAATATTTTTTATTATTTTCACTTTTTGTAATAATGGTAGCCCCTGCTCCATCCCCAAAAAGAATAGCTGTAGACATATCGTCTGCGTTTACCACTGATGATAATTTTTCTACACCTATAACTAAAGCTGTGTTGATTTTTCCAATTTCTATATAATTCTGTGCTATATCAAATGCATTTACAAATCCATTGCAACCTGCCAAAATATCTAAACACATACAATCTTTTATATTTAAAAGAGATTGCACTAAGTATGAAATTCCCGGCATCATCATGTTTGAAGATGTTGTTGCCACGATTATTAAGTCTATATCATTGCAATTTATATTTCCATTTTTTATAGCATCTAAGCTTGCTTTATATGCCATACTCTCTAAGCTATCTTCAGCACTACCATACCATCTGCTTTTAATTCCGCAAACTTTGCATATGTATTCTTCTGTTACATTAAACTTTTTGCTTAAATCTGCAGATGTTACTTCTTTCTTTGGCAAATACTTTCCTCTACCTATAATTTTTATTCCACTCATATATGCTCCGTTATACTTTCAATTATTTTTAGTATAATTTCTTTTCTATCAAAATTTTTATTATATTCTTTTTTCAATGATGTTGCAATTTTTATTGTTTCATCATCAAAACCCATTTCATTTACATTAAACCCTAAGCTTATTATTAAATAATTTATTTTTCCTGACATAGTATTTATTTCTGTAAGAATACCACATATTTTTTTATCATTTAATAATAAATCATTTGGGTACTTTAAGCTTAAATCAATATCATATAAATCTTTTATTACATTTTTAACACTTTGTGCTACATCAACCGTTATATTATTTAAACTAGATAAATCACATTTAGGTTTAAATAACATACTCATTGCAATATTATCACCGCTACCTGTATACCAACTTCTGCCATGTGTTCCTATTCCTGCAGTTTGTTTATTAGCAATAATTACTGTTCCGCTTTCTAATTTATCTTGATTTTCCTTAATATATAAATGCGTTGATGGCAATTCATCATAGTATTTAATTTTGTTTATTTCATCCATATTTTTCACATATATATTTTATAAAAAAGAAAAAAATCATGCAAGTATATGACCGAGTAGTATAAAAGAAAAAAAATCAACCATATTAGGTTGATTTTTTTAATCACTTCCAAACAATTCGTCAAATTTTGCTTCTAATTCTTTTTGAATATCTATTTCATCATCTGATGTATCTTGCATTTGTTTTGTAGCTTCATCTTCAAATCCCGGAAGAATGTTAGTTGGCTGATTCTCAACACTTGAACCATTATTCAAAGGCTGATTATTTGGTACTGATGCAAAACTTGGTCCTGCATTTGGAATTACATCTGCATTAAACCCGTTATTTGAAACTGCTGATGTGCCTTGCAATCCTTGAATTCCAGAATTTTGCTGAACATCACTTACTGGCTCTACTGGTTTAGCATCTTCAAACAGGTCATCCAAAGATTCAATCTTAACATCTTTGCTTTGCTCATTTACATTCTCATTACCCGTATAAGGATTATATGGATTGTATTTTCTCCAGTTTCCTCTTTCTTGACATTCATAATCATTATGGTCAATTCTATTTGCATTAAAATCTTTAAGCATTGGAGTTTTAAAATACCAAAACTTCTTAGCTTTTATTGGTTTTAATCCTTTTTCAAAGATAATACAATCATTATTATCCATTCTTCTAAGTTCATCAGGTGTCATTAAAGCTCTTGCCATAATTTGATCTGATTCACTAAATCCTGTTCTTACATCTACATTATTTCTATTAACCGATTTGCTATTATGAGTAATTGTTTTCTCTCCCAATTCCTTTGAAAAATATTCAACTGTTGCATACGAGTTACTTCCCAAAAATACGTGAGTATCACAGTTACCTATAATTGTTTCATAAGACTTTTCATATATTGCTTTTAATTGATCTAAGTTCTGTAATATAACACTAAATGAAATTCCTCTACTTCTACTTGTTGATATCTTTTTATCGAAGTCTGGTACTTGACCTATGTTTGCAAACTCATCAAGTATAAAGAACGTTCGAATTGGTAATTTACCACCATTTTTATCTGCAAAATCATATAACTGTTGTATCATTTGTGAGAAGAATATTGTAAGTAAAAAGTCATATGCACTATGTGTATCTGATGATACAACATATAAAGCTGTTTTCTTAGTTGCTATGTCAACAAAATCTATTGTATTTGTTGAAGTTACATCTGCTATTTCCTTTGAGTCAAATTTACCAAGTTTTGATTGCAATGTACTTAAAATTGAGCTATATGTTTTTTCTGATGCTATTTCAACAGATTTGTAGTTCATTCTTGCTGGATGGTCATAAGGTAACTGGCTCATGAGTTCTGTAAGTAAGTTGCTTCCACCATTATTATTTGCAGCTCTAACTAGTTCTGCACAGCTTGCTAAGTTTTGTTCTTCTGGTGGTCTTGTAGCAATAATATAATAAATAAGAGCTTTAAGCAAAATTTCAGCCATATTGTCCCAATATGGGTCTGTTGCCGTTCCTTCTGCCTTCTGTCCTTTTACTATTGTATTTGCTATAACGTCTACATCTATTTCATTTTGAATGTGCTGTAATGGGTTGTAACTATCACTACTTGTTGGATTAACTAAATTTAATATTTTTATTTCATATCCATTTTTCTGTAAAAAGCCTGCTGTTGTATCATATATTTCACCCTTAGGGTCTGTAAATACATATGAACCAAGCATTTGATGTGCATTTGGAATAGTGTAACTTGAAGATTTACCAGAACCAGAACCACCGACAATTAATACGTTTATATTTCCTAATTTATTTAGTGGTAAATAATGATTTTGAGCTAAAAGTAACCCAGAATTTCTACTCAAAACCCTATATTGTTCTCCACCTTGGCACCAATCGCTTGATCCATGTTCTATATTTTGATATTTTGTCTTTTTTCTATTTTTAAACGCTCCTATACCTACTGCCAAAGCAACAATTAATGTATACCACAAAGTTGAGCTACCAAATGCTCCAATTGCCTCACTTGTGAATACTTTACCAATTGATGAGAATGATACTATATTTTCAACTAAAGCTTCGATAAAAAGAGCTATATCGAATAATCCATCAACATAGCTCTGGCTAATGCTTAAAGCAATAGGCGCAACTAAAAAGATTTCGCCTATTGCCCATAATACTAACGCAAATATTATATATTTTAAATTCTTTTTCATAAATTCACTAAACGAACTTCCCATAATCTACCTTCTCATTGGTTATGATTTTTTATACCTTTTCTTAATAAAAACCTTAGAAATTATTTTTCTATAGAATCGCTATTTGGTCTAATTGCTTCATTAGGTGTATATAAGTTTTTATTGCTTTGCACAACTGCTTCTTTATTTACTGGTTTAGACAATTTTTCTTTTACATTTAGATCTAAGAAGTAGTCTGTTATTCTTTTCTTCATATTGTCTTTTATTTGTTCTTGTTTATCTTGAGATAAAATATTTAGTTCAAGATCTCTAACATCTATTTCAAGTCCACCCAAGTTAACTATTTCTTCTGGGCTTTCTTTTACATCAGCATTTCCTTGAACAGCACTACCAACTTTTTCTGTAGTTCTTTCAGGTACAAAATATAATGCTGAAGCTCTTACTGTTGGTCTCTCATTATTTGTTCCTTCCACTAAATAATCCTCCTTTATTTTATTTCAAAAGTGAAATAAGATTTGTATGGTTGTAATTTACATTTTCCTTTGACTTCATTTGTTTGACTATCTATGTATAATTTTGGCTTAACCTCTTCTGTTGTTTCGGGGTCGATAATTGTAAACGCTCTTTGTAAGTTTGGCGTATAATTAAAGTCTTTCATTTCCATTGGGGTTTCTGAATAAACAGTGTCAAATTTGACTGGAATAGGTCTTTTAGATATTTTTAATTTATTATCTTTAAGTAATCCCATATTGACAACTACTTTTTCTTGTCCAAAAGATAATATTACTAAGTCTTCTCCTTCTGGCTCTGGATAATCAACATAAAAGGTTTTCTTTTTCATATTGCCATTCATTTCTTCAGAGTACACTAATCTTTCAACAGTATATTTTGGATACTGCTTTTGTAATTCCTTGGCTGTTCTGTTAATTCTATATATAACTGTATTTACCCCTTGTGGATCAGTTATACTAAAACTTTTACCTTGAAATTCATCAGTCATCTTAGCACCTCTTTTCTCTATTTCTCATTAGTTCAACAATTTTATTATACTACATTATGTATAATATGTCAACTAAAATTGTGAAACATGCATATTTCAAGTTTTTAAGATATTTTTTCATCAATTTCTTTTAATTCATTATAAAGTTCCAACTGCTTTTCTGTTAATTTTTTAGGAACTACTATTTTAGTAATAATATAAAAATTGCCTCTATTTCCTCTACCAAATTTATATCCTTTTCCTTTTATAGTAAATTTTTCTCCACTTTCTGTTCCTTTTGGAACCACTAATGAAATTTCACCATCTATGGACTGCAAATTTAATTTTGTTCCTAATGCTGCTTGCCATGGAGATATTGAAATTTCGGTATAAATATCTGCCCCAACTAATTTAAACTCTTTTGTATTGGTGATTTTTACTTTAACTAGCAAATCCCCTCTATCACCATTATTTTTTCCAGGCTTTCCTTGACCAATAAATCTAATTTTATCTCCATCTTGTACTCCTTCTGGAATATTTAAGTTAAAGGTTTTTGTTTTTCCGTCTACAGCTAATAATTTTAGTTTTTTTGAAACACCATTAAAAGCTTCCACAACATTAACATCAACTTCTGTCTCTATGTTTTCACCATTTATAGGTTCTTTAACTTTTTTTGAAGTTTGATCTTTTGGTATAGTCATTCCAAATAATATATCAATCATTTTTTCTTTAAAAGATTTTTTTACTTCTCTATCTTTATTTTGTAGTCTCTTTTTTCTTTCTGTGTATATAAACCAATTTCTATCATATCTTTTTCTTGACTTAGGGTCTGATAAAATTCTATATGCTTCATTTATTTCTTTGAATTTTTCTTCAAGTACGCTATCTCCTGCATGCATATCTGGATGGTACTTTTTTGCTTGTTCCCTATATGCAAATTTTATTTCATCTAGCGTTACTTTATTCGAATTTAGTCCAAGTACATTATAGTAATCCTTAAAACTCATTTAACATCCTCCACTCTGTTAAATATGCATAAACATATTTTAATGGAAACTTTTAAAATATAGCTAAAATTAAATATTTTTCTATGTTTTAAAAAGTAGCAAATGCCATTTTGTTTAATTTTGCATTGTGATTAATGCAGTTTAAAATAAATGGCATTTTTATTATATCATATATATTTTCAAATTTCATTAGTTTTAGGGAAATTTTATAGAAAGATTTTTATGCATTTTGTAATGATTTTTCTAACTTTGTTATTTTAGCATAACTTAAGCCCGTACATTTTTGTATTTCTTCTTTTTTATGTTTTTGTTTCAACATATTAATTGCTACTTGGCTTATGCCAGATTCTTTTCCATCTTCAATCATTTCTATTATAGTTTGTCTTAACATACTATTCTCTCCTCCTTCATTTTTATTTATTTTCTTTATAACTTCATCTAGTTGTGCATTATTTATAAGTTCTGTTAATGAAGATCTTATGTAATTTTCTATTATTTCTTTTTCTTCTGTATTTTTTAATGTTTTATATATTTCTAATATTATTTCATTTATATTATATATTATTTTTCTTTTGTTCAATCTGTCTAATACTATTACTTTTGATACTGTTCCTTCTCTTTTTATTAAATCATCGTCACTCCTTTATAATACTATTTTAATGATGTTTCGTCAAGATTTTGAGTACAATTAATTAGCCTAGTTATTTCGATAAAATTTGACAAAGTTAGTTATTTTTCATAAACATTCTTATGTATAAAAAAAACGGCAATAAAGCAATGACCATATTCCGCTTTTTTATGTGCAAATGTATTTATTTTATAAATATAGAATTGGTCTAAATGAATAAAAATCAATGGCAGACAGTTGATTGCAACTAGCACGATCATTTACTAACATACCATAATAACCTTCAGGAGTATCAAAACACCCTCCTCTTCTTACACAATGATTATTACCTGTAAAGCAACATTCAGTTGAAAGCTCATACATATTTCCCGCCATATCATATATATTACATCTTCTATCATTCACATCATCTCCTGTGTCTAAATTTTCTAATATACTTTCACCACATTTTTGAATTTTTTTTGCTGTATTTATTCCTGACTGCACAGAATAATTTTTGTCATTACTAAATGTTTGTATAAATACTATCGCTGTATCCCATGCATAACTGTTTACTAAATCACTTTTGAAATCATCATTGTTATACATACCTTGGCACAATTTTGATGCATCTGATTGATTTATATAATTATATGGATATACTTCTTTTTTGCATGTAATAGGATTATTGTAATTTGATACATTTGGAGAACCTGTTCTTGGAGAATTTGTCGCATATGCATCTCCCGCTTCATATCTGCCAATATAGTAGCCTCTACTATTCAAAGCTTTTGTTACAAATTCTCCTAAGTCTTTTGATGTTGCATTACCATAAGTACTACTTGACAACTCTTTCATAGATTCTCCTGTTGTTTCTTCTATTACTACTGAGTTAGATGTATCACTCCAATTCAATCCTTCTTGTATTAATGTTTCTTTTCCATCACTTGAAAATGAGTATCTTCCTAATTCGATAGACGATATGTCTCCATTATCATTTGTTTTTATATCTCCTATGGGCACCCAGACAAACTGACTTCCTTTTGTGTATTCTGTTGCTCCTTCTGCAGAAAAGTCTTCTATTACTACTCCTTCTGTAACTGCTGTTGCTGAATCTTCTGCTATTTTAAAACCTTCAGGTACCTTTACACTATTTCCATAATCATCTATTAGAACTGTATTTTCTTCAAATACTTTTTGTGATTCTTGTGCTTGTGCCACTGTTACTACTTTTGTTCCTGTAATTTTTTCACCTTTTACATATGCTGTTTCTCCCCAAATTATATCTTCTGCAGTAGCTGTAGCATCAAATGTGTTTAGGCTTTCTAGAGTGCCTGTTATGCCACCTATGGTTATTCCCCATTTTATGTAACTAGCAACTAAATTTGAGTTTGCATTTGCAGTTGTAACTAAATAGCTTTCAGTTCCAACATTGTTATTTATTACATTTGTTGTAACTATTATTGCTATTATAATAGCTACCAAAATTATTGCTATTCCACTCACTAATTTTTGCTTATTACTTAATTTTTTCATAGACTTAAAATTTCCTCCTGTTTTCTTAAAATTCTTATTTTTCACAAAAAAAATTATGCCGATTAGACAATTTTAGTACGTCTAAAAAGCATAGTTTTTTCTCTATGTTCACATAAATTTACTTTGTTAAATCCTACGATATATATATATATATACAGCCCCAAGGCTTTCAGCGATTTTTGTCATTAGAATTTACTCCTTAAATTTTTCTTAATTATATATTCTTTTTATCTAAATTGCAATTCAAAAACACCTTTAGTCATTAATCAGCTTTTTTAATTCTTCTGTTGATATATTTAATATCTGGCATATTTGATCATCTGCCATTTTAAGTTGTTTCATCCTTTTGGCCATTTCTTTTTTGTTTTCTTGAATTCCGCTCTTTTTTGCCAGTTTCTTTGGCATATGCTACTCCTGTGTCATAGTTAAACTTTGCCATTGCTCTTGCTTCGATTATTTCTCTTTCTTTTGGGTCTGACATTATTTCATCTACCAACTTCATCGCTTTTTTTACTTCTGGATTATCTAACTTTGACATTTTTACTTTGTCCTCCCTTCCTGCTATCAGCCATAGCCATTGCTCTAGGCTAGTCTTTGCTTCAGGATTTTTCTTTAAAAATTTTGGCAATTCTATAAAGTGCATTTCTAGCACATCTGTTGCATTTTCTTCTTCCTTTTTGTATCCTAAGTCTACATATTCTTCTTGACTTGTTTTTTCAAATTTCATATGTGCCACTGAGTGGTAGCTATTTCTCTTATATCTATTAAAATTTAAAATGTTTATCACTATTGATGGTTTTAAGCCTTTATAATCTTCTCTAACTTTTATTTGAGTCGAAATATTTTTACTCATATACACTGAACTGCGTTTATCTATGTTGCCTTCATCATTTACTTGCATCTCGATATCTACAATTCTATTATTGTCTAACTCCGCTCTAACATCTAAAACGCTTCCTCTTTCATCTAACAAGTCCTTTGGTATTTCTGCATTCAATACTTGTACATTATGTATTTTTATTTTTAATACTGCTTCTAAAAAATCTTTAAGTATTCCATTTGGATCATCTCTTGTAAATGTACGCTTAAAGACATAATCATCTAAAAGTGGTGCGTCAACTTTGTTTACTTTAATATTTGACATATGTTCTCCGTTTCTATTGTATCAAATATATTACGATTTTTCAACTACTTTTTATTTTTGTTTATTTTTATTTTTCTTGTTTCTACATATTTGATATAACATAGATATAAAATATATTGAATTAAAATAAATAAACTTGTCGACCGAAATTATTTGATACAAATTTTAGTATATTATAAATTTTATCTTTTACAATTAATTTTTTGTCCTTCGCTTAAAAGTTCACCTCCTTTTAAAATGATTTTTGTCTTATTGAAAAAATATAGAATAAATTAACTTTGAAATTAATTTCTTGATTAAAATTTATGGTTATATTTTACATTTTTTAATTTTTTATGTCAATATATTTTGACAAATTTATTTCACTTTTTCGTCGACTTTTTTCGACAAGATATGACAAAAAATGACAAATATTAGAATTTACTCCTTAATTATATATTTTTTTATTTTATTTTTGCAATTACATTTTAGCTGTTTTGGGATAGGTGCCACAAAACAGCTACTTCAAACTTGTTTAATTAGTTCTAATTATTATTCATCAGCAAATAATTCCTCGTTTTAATGCTTTCTTCAATAATAACTTTTCCTTTATCTATATTTATTTTTAAAGTATCATCTATGTTTTTTATAACAGCTTTATCTAAGCTTTCAAATGCTAGACTTCTTAATTCTTCTGCACCTTCATACTTTCTAGTCTCATCAGTCTTGTCAGCAACAAATAGTATTTTTTGAAGTAATGTCATATTTTCTTTTCCAGTTGTATGACAAGCTATGGCTTTGCACATTTCATCATCAAAATCATATTTTTTCTTCGCTAAATCTGCTGCTATTTTTCCGTGCAATATTTGCGGTATAGCTTTTTCTGTTTCTGTAATTTTTATTTTATTTTTCTTAACATAATTAAGCATTTCTTCATCTGTCATTTCTTTTGCCATGTCATGTACTAAGCCTACTAATTTTGCTCTTTTTACATCTCCGCCATAATGATTCGCAAGTTTTTCACACATATCCATTACTCCAATGCTGTGTGCATATCTTTTTTCTGTTAATTTTTCTTTAATTTCTTCTTTTAATAATTCAAGATCTTCTACCATAAATAAGCCTTTCTTACATAATAATTAAATGAGAGAGAATATATATTGAAACATTATATTAAATTTATTATTCCAATGCTAGTTTAACCAACTGATCTAATAATTCCGAATATTCCAACCCTTCATGTTCCCACAATTTAGGATACATACTAATTGATGTAAATCCCGGCATTGTATTTATTTCATTCAAATATATTTTGTTTGTGTCTTTTTCTACGAAGAAATCTACTCTAGCGAGTCCGCTTCCATCAACAGCTTTAAACGCCTTAACAGCAAGTCTTTTTATCTCTTCTATTGTTTCTTCTGGTATAGATGCTGGTATTACTGTTTTTGACTCACTATTATTGTATTTTGCATCATAGGTATAAAAATCTTCTGCAGATAATATTTCTCCTACAGTAGATGCTAGCACTTTATCATTTCCTAACACAGCACATTCTACTTCTTTGCCTACAATTGCTTCTTCTATTAAAACTTTTTTATCATATTGGCTTGCAGTTTGCAACGCTTTAATAAGTTCTGCACCATTATTTGCTTTTGTTACGCCAACTGATGAACCTGAATTTGATGGCTTTACAAACACTGGAAATCCTAGCTTTTTCTCAACCACATCTATTATTTCATCATTTTGAAGTTCTATCTCTTCTAAATCATCATCTACATATGTATTTTCATTTTTTATATATACAAACTTAGCTTGAGTTATTTTGGCATTTTTAAGTATATATTTTGTATATACTTTATCCATACACACGCTTGATGCAAGAACTTTACAACCCACATAAGGTACTCCTAAAAGTTCTAGCATTCCTTGTATTGTTCCATCTTCTCCATAAAGACCATGTAATACTGGAAAAACAACGTCTACTTTTTGTAATTCTTCTACAATGTTTTTTATCCTCTTTCCACCTGATAACCATTCACCATTTTTAGCAATTTCTATTTTATGTATTTCATATTTTCCTATGTTTAAATTATCTATAACATTTTTTGCAGAAACAACAGAAACGTCATGTTCTGTTGACATTCCACCATAAATAACAGCTATTTTAATCATAAAACCTCCTCACAAAGTGCGGTTGCAATTTCAAAAAATTTCATTCCATTTGATGCTTTGAGTAAAATTGCATCATCTTTTGTTTCTAATTCTTTCAATTTACGAACAGCTTCTTCATTATCTTTACATTCTATAATTTGCTTAGCTTTAGCTTTTTCAGCAATATATTTTGCTTCTTTTCCAATTGTTATTAAAATATCTATGCTTTCGTCAACTTCTTCCCCAACTTTTTCGTGTAACTCTTTTGAATAATCTCCTAGCTCAAGCATATCCCCTAAAACTGCTATTTTTCTTTTATCTTTTATTTCTTTTAAATATGTAATTGCAGCCTTCATAGAGTCATAGTTTGCATTATATGTGTCATTTATAACAGTAGCTCCAGATTTACTAGTTAAAACTTCCATTCTTTTTTTAGTTAGTTCTAAGTTTGCAATTCCATTTATTATTTTTTCAGTTGGAACGTTTAAGTACTCTCCTACTGCAATTGCACAAAGACTATTTAGTATAAAATGCTCTCCACCTACTGGTACAGTAACCATTTTGTTATTTATGCTTTCATCTTTTTCACATACAACCTTAAATTCACTTTTATCTTCAAAAGATTTAATATCTGTTGCCATGTATTTGCTTTTATTTTTTATTCCATAAGTTATAATGTTATATTTTTCTTTGTTTTCATTTACCCATTTATGTAACAAATCATTGTCGTTATTTATAACTACAGTATTTCCTTGCAAGCCCTCTAATATTTCTAACTTAGCTTTTAAAATATTTTCTCTTGAACCCAAATTTCCTATATGTGCAGTTCCTATATTTGTTATAACAGCAACAGTTGGCTTAGCTATATTGGTTAATTTTCTTATTTCTCCCAAATGGTTCATTCCCATTTCAACAACCATTGCTTCTTCATTTGTTAACCCAAGTATTGTAAGAGGAAGTCCTATTTCATTGTTATAGTTCCCTTTTGTTTTTAAAGTATTATATTTTTGAGATACAACACTTGCAATTAAATCTTTTGTACTTGTTTTGCCTACACTTCCAGTAACTGCTACTACTGGTATATTGTATTGCATTCTCTTGTATGTTGCTATTTCTTGTAATGCCTTTAGAGTATCTTCTACTTTGATAATTGTTACTTCATTTTCTTTAATCGAATTATTTATTTTATCCGCTTCAGTATTAACTAATTTTGTATCGTTTTCTTTTTCTCTAACATCTTTACTAACAATGCATACTTTCGCTCCATTATCTATTGCAGATTGACAAAAATCGTTTCCGTCGAATCTTTCTCCTTTTAGTGCAACATATACATCCCCTTCTTTGACTTCTCTTGAATCTCTAACAAAGTGATTACAAGGTATTTTTTCATCTCCGCATAAAATTTTTCCATTTGTTATTTTTACTATATCTTTAACTTTCATTTTTGTCTCATTTCTTTTTAAGGTCTATATCTAGTTTAAAAAGAATTGTGCTTTTGGCTAGGCGAACAAGCAAGAAAACCGGAGGTGTGCTTTTAGGCACATTGAGGATTTTCGTAGCGTAGTTCAACGACGCCAAAACGCAATTATTTTTAAACTTTACATCCTTAAAATAATTTTACCAACTTAATAAATTATTATTAAATTTGCGTTAATTATATGACAATAAGATGAAATTTACAAGTAGGAATTTTTCACTAATAAACTGTGTCAAACAGGAGCGTCCCTACTGACACATTACTCCGTCAATGTTCCCTCTGGTGTATTTATTATCATCAAAATATCTTCTTCTTCACCTGTTTCAGCATTTATATACACTATAAAATCATTGTCCGCAGTATTTCCTTTAAATTCATAGCAAAGTACCTCTGTGCCCCACTCTGTTGGTATAACTGCTAATCCTGATGAACTAACATTCAAGTTTTGGTTAACTTTACTTCTAGCCTCTTCTAAAGTAATTTTTGTTTCTGATACTTCTCTAGTATCTCTATGGCAATTTAAATATCCTGTAGACTCAATTCCTAATACCTCACAATTATCTAATGCTATTTTTACTTTAACTAAATCTGGATACATAGTAATTCCATCTTGTTCATACGCATAGTTCACAGTTAATACGCCACCATTGTTCATGTAATATGTTGATTTCATATTTTTAAATTCTTTGCTTTCAAGGAATTCTTTGCCTTTTGCAACAGTATCTTCTGGTGAAATAGATTCATTTGCTATATCTCTGTTTGAATTCATAAATACTACATGTCCACCTTTTTTAGAAATGGCTATTGTAAATATTTCTTTTTCTCCTACTTTTGCCGTAAAACTATAACATTCAATATTTCCATTTTGACTTTGACCATTAGAAGTCATTTCTGTAATTCTATTATTTCCTATAAAATCTTTTGCTATTTCCATTGCTTTTGTTTCATCTATTTCATCTCCTGTAAGTCCAACTCTTTCAGGATTTGTCATATGGTTTGAAAAAGCTCCATCATAAATTAAACCAGCATATTCATGTAAATTTTCTACCATACTTCCAAAGCTACTTTGAGATAAATTACTTGCTTCTTGAGTTAAAGCTTCTCCTCCGGCTTTTTCTAGTTCTCCCCATTTAATGTTACCGGAATACAAATCAATTTCTAGTTGATTTAAAGTGTCCTTTAGTGATCCACAGTATTGATGCAAACTTGTTAAATTATCTAAATCTTCTTGGCTTAAGTCTTCTCCTCCAATTGTTTTATTTGCCAATGTATAACTATAATCTGAAACTTGATTCAAAAATTTTTGTGCTTGCTCAAGTTCCTGTGTTCCTATTGGAAGTCTTGCTAAATAAGTTTCTGCTAAACCAGAATTTCTCCAAATATTTGTTAAGGTTTCTGCACCATGTTTACTGCTATTTGTAATCGTTGATTTTGCTAGCAATACTTCTGTTTGATTAACATATTCAACCAATTGATAAAATGCGTTATTGTAACTGTTTTCTGCTAATCCCCTATACTCTAATTGCTTTTTAAAAATAACAACTCCAAGCACAACTATGATTGCAACTAAAGTAACAACCAAAGTAAGCATCTTCCTATCTCTTAACCTATCTTTAAAATCATAAATTTTATCTTTAATTTTACTCATACAATACCTCACATATTGTTAAAATTCATAGCAATTTAAATTTATTATAAAATTGCAATATATATTTGGAGCTTTTAGCGACCTGAGGCATAGAAAACTTTTTTAATTTTAGTGAAGTATGCCTGCCGAAGTGAGCATGCGAGAGTTTTCACGAATAGTGAAACCTCGAAGCAAAAGCGGAAAAATATATAATGCAACCTGTATTAAAAAAATGTGACTATGAATTGTAACTTTTTATTGTATTTTTTCCAAAATTTTATAAAATATTCAATTGATTTATTTCATATATTGTGGTATAAAGATTTTATCAGTAAATAATTCACAAATCTTATTGAAATTCATTACAGTTTTGTTTTTGTAGAATTTACTTTACTGAACTGTCATAAAGATTTTATTGAAAGGTTCAAACATAATGAAGATTTTAATTTTTTATGCATCTTATGGTGGTGGTCATTTATCTGCTGCCAAATCTATAAAACAATATTTAGATGAAAATTATCCAAATGTTAAAACAAAAATGATTGATTGTGTAGAATATATAAATAAAGGATTAAATACACTTACAACTTTTGCATATAAAGAAATGGCAAAAAAAGCACCTTGGGCTTGGGGAGAAATTTATGATCATTCTCAAAAAGGTGCAATGTCACATATAAGTAGTGGTGCTAATAAATTCATGTCTATTAAATTAAACAAATTGTTTGAGGAATTTAAACCAGACATTGTTATTTCCACCCATCCTTTTGCAAGTCAAATGACTGCTTATTTAAAAGAAAAAGGTAAAACAAATTGTGTTTTAGCTAGTGTTATGACAGATTTTGCGTCACATGACCAATGGCTAGTTGGTAGTAAATATATAGACCATATTTTTGTTTCTCATGAAGGTATGAAAAAAGATATAATTGCAAAAGGTATACCTGCTAGCAAAATACATGCAACTGGTATTCCTCTTTCAAACAGGTTCTTAGAGCATTTTAATAGAAAAGAAATTAAAGCTTCTTTTGATTTAGATTATAACAAAAAAACTATTTTATTTTTTGGTGGTGGTGAATTTGGTTTAGGCAAAGAAAAAACACTAAAAATATTAAAAGCCTTTATAGATAATATTCACGATGAATATCAAATAATTGCTATTTCTGGTAAAAATGAAAAAATGCAGATTAGATTTGAAGAACTAGTTGGAGAAAATCCAAATGTTCAAGTTTATGGCTATACAAATGAAGTTCCTGAATTAATGAGCATTTCTGATTTAGTTGTTACTAAGCCAGGTGGCTTAACAATAACAGAGTCTTTAGCTTCTGGACTACCTATTGTGGTTATTAACCCAATACCTGGTCAAGAAATAGAAAATGCAGAATTTTTAGAGAAAAAAGGTGTTGCCGTTTGGATAAGGAAAACTGAAAATCCAAACGAAGCAATTAAAGAACTTTTAGAAAATCCTGAGCAAATAAAGCATATGAAAATACGCTCTAAATTAATGGCAAAAAAGAATTCTACAAGGGATATTTGTAGAATTATAATGAATGACAAAACTTAAAATAAATACAGTTCAGTAAAGATATATAATCTAATATAAAAGTTTCAATATATGTTCTGGAATGTATATTGAAACTTTTTTAGTTAAATAACAATTACTGAACTGTAGCTATTTTAATTTTATAAATCCACTCTTCCTTCAAGAGCTCTTCCTAAAGTAAATTCATCTGTATACTCAATATCTCCTCCAACTGGAATACCGTGAGCTATTCTTGTAACTTTTATTCCCATTGGCTTAATAAGTTTTGCAATATACATCGAAGTTGCTTCTCCTTCAACTCTTGGGTTTGTTGCTAAAATTACTTCTTTTACTGTTCCATCCATAAGCCTAGCTAGCAATTCTTTAATTTTAATATCATCCGGCCCTATTCCATCCATTGGCGAAATAGACCCATGAAGTACATGGTAAAGCCCTTTAAATTCATGAGTTTTTTCCATTGCTACCACATCTTTAACATCTTCAACAACACAAATTTTACTTTGGTCACGTTTTGGGTCTGAGCATATTGGACATGGGTCAGTATCAGATATATTAAAGCATTTTGAACAAAACTTCAAATTTTTCTTTGCGTCTTGTATGCTTTGTATAAATTTATTCGTTTCTTCTTCACTAGAATTTAAAATATAAAATGCAAGTCTTACAGCTGATTTTTCTCCTATACTTGGTAGTTTTTGAAATGCTTCTATTAGTTTTTCTATTGATGGTGAATAATATGATGACATACTATTTTAGTCCCGGAATGTTATATTTGCCAAGTTCTTTAGCTTGAGCATCATCCACTTTTTTAAGAGCATCATTAACACAGGTTAAAATTAAATCTTGTAGCATTTCAACATCATCTGGGTCAACAACATCTTTCTGGATTTTTATCTCCATTAGTTCTTTACTACCATTTACTTTAGCATAAACAGCTCCTCCACCTGTTGTACTCTCAAATGTTTGACTTGCTAAATTTTCTTGTGATTTTTCCATTTCCTCTTGCATTTTTTTCGCTTGTTTCATAATTTGGTTCATGTTTATACCACCAAATCCACCTGGAAATCCTCCTCTTGCCATATCTAAATCCTCCTTTAAATTTAATCAATATAATTAATATTTATTCCTAAATCAATTTTATTTGCCGTATTTTCTTCTTTTTTGTTTTCTTGTTTATCTAAAATTTTTATTCTCATGTCTTTTCCGCATTCCATTGATACCAATCTTTTAAGCTCGTTCATGTTTTCCGGCCTTTCTATAACGGCTCTACCAAAGCTATTTAATCCATTTGTAAATTGTATTCCAACTGTCATGTCATCTAACATTACTGCATTTGTATTATTTAAATTAGAAAATAGCATTGCTTTTCTTTCTTCTTTTAACCTATTTATTACATTTGGCCAAAAATTTGTATTACCACCTGATGTACCCTTTCCTTTTGCATCTGCTCTACTTTGCAAATTTGCATCCGCATTTGAATTACTATTTGATGAAAAATTATTTGCAATTTTGCCTGAATTTTGAGCCAAGTTATTCACATTTTGTGCAGAACTTGTGGATACTGCATCTCTATTTTGCGTTGATCCATTTCCCATTTTTGCAGAAGTTTCGCTTCCATTTATATTAAAATTTCCTGTAGCTATTTTTTCCTCTAAGGCGTCAACTCTTTCAGAAAGTGACCTGTTTTCTTTACTACAAAGCCTCATTATACCTACTTGGAATATTATATTTTTCTGTGATGACCATTTTATTTCATTTTCCAAGTTAGATAATGTGTATATAATTTGAAGTAGTCTGTCTTTACTAACATTTTTAGTTAAATCTTGCATTAGATTTTTATCATCTTCTGAATAAATATTAGAACCATTTCCCGTTGTCTTTAAAATCATAATGTCTCTAATGTATTTTATAATTTCCCACAAAAAGTTTATTAGATCTTTGCCTTCAAGAATAATTTTATTAGATATTTCTAAGCTACTATTTACATCATATTCTAAAATAGCCTTAGTAATTCCTGAAATATACTCAAGTTTTGGTATTCCTACCAACTCTTTAACCTTTTGTTCTGTGATATTATTATCTTCTCCTTGAGAACATCTTTCAAGAATAGATAAAGCATCTCTCATGGCTCCTTCTGAAAGTTCTGCTATAAGGTTTAATGCATCTACAGAATATTGTATATTACATTCTTTACAAATTTTTTCTAAATTCTGCGTAATATCTGGTTCAGAAATCTTTTTAAAGTCAAACCTTTGACATCTTGAAAGTATAGTAGCAGGTAGTTTTTGTGGTTCTGTTGTTGCAAGTATAAACTTAACATGTTTTGGTGGTTCTTCTAATGTTTTTAACAATGCATTAAAAGCTCCTGGTGAAAGCATATGAACCTCATCAATAATATATACTCTATATTTAGCAACAGTTGGTAAAAAATTAACTTCATCGCGAATAGCTCTAATATCGTCAACACTATTGTTAGAAGCCGCGTCCATTTCAACAATATCTGTAAGAGACCCATCCAATGCCGACTTGCAAATGCTACATTCATTACAAGGCTCTCCATTTTGAGGGTTTAAGCAATTTACCGCTCTTGCCAAAACCTTTGCTGAAGATGTTTTACCACAGCCTCTACAACCAGTAAACAAATATGCGTGTCCAACTCTATCTGCTATTACTTGATTTCTTAAAGTAGTAGTTATATGTTCTTGGCCAACAATATCTTTAAAAGTTGTAGGTCTAAATCTTCTATATAAAGCTGTATACTCCATTTTTTGTCCTTTCCGCCTAAGCTAAAAGGCTTTAAATCTACCTAATGTAAACAAAGCTGCTTGCCCACATAAAGCATCTTAATTTTAAATAAAGGTACAAAAACCTTTCTCCATAGAGGATATCCCCACATAAAAGAATCTACTTATTGCTGCTACCTTCCGGTCCTGACAAGATTCATAGCCTTTTATTGAGAATATCCTCTATAAAGAAACATTCTCATACCCTTACGCATTATATATTATTTTAAAGATAATATCAAGTATATTGAGTGAAATTTTTCACATTGTTTCTCTTTTAAATACAATATTTGAGCAGTCTTTTTCATCAAGTTGTGACGTGCCTTCTGTTAAGATATCTCCGACAGGTAAATCTAAGTTTACATTTCCCCTATAAGTTGCAATATTTGTGTCTATAACCACATCAAAAGAAATACTGTATTTTAAATCTTCTATAGACACACCTGTTTTAGTTATTAAAGTTCCATTATGTGCAATTTCAGCATCATCATTAGAAACATATTCACCAACT
The DNA here is from genome assembly GCA_944392425.1 of uncultured Clostridia bacterium. Lineage (GTDB taxonomy): Bacteria > Bacillota > Clostridia > TANB77 > CAG-508 > CAG-793. The sequence continues at coordinate 46,935 of CALXWM010000001.1, read as the reverse complement.
TGTGTATTAGCAGCTCTAAAAAGTACATTTCCCCCTTGACTAGATATTTCTAAGGTTCTAGTATTATTACTCTTTCCTCCACTATATTTAAGAGTTCTATTTATTAAATATTCATCATCAAAGGTAAACAAAGCACCCTCTGTACTATTTGGCATATATACTCTAGTATTTCCCACTTTTGGAGTTGTAAATGAAAAATTTTCTATGCTAACACTTTCTATATATGCATTCTTATCATAATTTTCATTTTTAGAAATATTTAAATAAATATCATTATATTGCATTATATCCAAATTCCATTTATAATTCTCAGGATTTTCAGATTTAGTAACACCTTCTGCACTACTTACAACAATTATTTCAGATAAATTAAAAGGCATGTTGTTTTCGCCTTCTTGACTATACTTTAGCATAATAGTTATTGCTACTCCAAATGCAATAACTATTATTGCAAGTGTTATAGCCAGTTTCAGCTTTTCTTTTTTATCTTTTTCCATTATTTTCATCCTTTCGCTTTTTATATGCTAATTAACATTATATCACAAATATTATACATAAAAAGCTGTAAAATTCAAACATCCTTTATAAGTGGCGAAGAGAGTGGGATTCGAACCCACGAGCCACTAAATGTGACCACCTGCTTTCGAGGCAGTTCCGTTATGACCACTTCGGTATCTCTTCAGATTATGGCATAAAAAAACATGTTATTATATAAATCATATGAATGTAGACTATTTATTACCTTTAAGCTTTCGAAGATATTTAAAAAAATCTTTTAAGATTTTCTCACATTCTACCTGGCAAATACCATATTCTACATCAACTTTATGATTAAATTTATAATCTTCTAATAGGTTTAAAACAGATCCACAGGCACCAGTCTTCTCGTCCATAGTTCCAATATATACTTTACGAATTCTTGACTGGATTAGTGCTCCAGCACACATACTACATGGCTCTAAAGTTACATACATATCACAATCATATAATCTCCATGATTTTAACTTTTTAGTAGCTTTTTGGATTGCCAATATTTCTGCATGCTTTGTACTATCTTGTTTTTTCTCTTTCTCATTATATGCTTTGGCTATTACCTTACCATCTTTAACAATGATGGCACCTACTGGAATCTCTAATTCATCATATGCCTTTTTTGCCTCTTCTAATGCTAACTTCATATAATCTTCTTTATTCACTATGCAAACCCTTTCTAAAGAAAATATATTATCTTAAGGCGTTTTATTAAACCTATAAAAGACATAATTTATAATAACATATATTTAATATTGTTGCAAGTTTACGCAACTTATAAAATTAACAAAGATTTATGTGCGTAATTATGCAGTTTATGCACATAAACTTCTATAAAGCTTATTTACTCTAAGGTTCAAGCTTATCGTCCTCCGTATTTTGAATAAATTTACACGAAGCGTTCCAAATAAATTCCCAACTAATTGTAAAGTATTTATACCCTCTGCTACGCTCAATTACAAAAAATACTTTACAATAAAATTCTAAAAAATGCCCTACTTGCCTAATAACAAAGCATATTAAATAATATGCTTATTCATTTAAACAGATAGAGCAATGTCTGCGAAATCATACGCAAAATCTTCTAATAATGTAAAATTTTCTGAGTTCATAACAAGAGTATCAAGAAGCTTATTTATTTTCTCCTCACTACTTGTTATATTTTCGGCAGTATTAACCATAGTTTTAGAATCAACAGTTGATTCGATTTGAATGCCGAATTTTTCTCCTTTAATTTTGTAGATTTTAATCTCGTCTGTAGTATCCCCTTTTGCAACACTTAATGTTGCAAATAACTTTTTGTCCATAGTTCTAATCCTTCTTTCTTTTAAATATTTTGTTATACAAAGCACGTATATAATAATTAACCGTAACCAACTTGGTTATCATATACATTTCTCGCTACCGTTATAATAAAAAATTTGAGCGTAGGTTTTTCATCCATAAAAAATCTGAAATAATCATAAATTACATCTGATGGAGTATTTGAATACATTAAATCAATTAATTTACTTAATGACCATTGTACATTTTCAGGTTTTGTCTCATATTTTTTTGCAATTGGCCCATAAATACTTTTATTAAAATTCTTGATAGAAATTGGGCTCTTCACAACTATGTGGATAGCGTCGATTAAATATTGGTACGATATTGATGAACGACTAAATTTGAAGTGATTTAGTTCCACCATAATTGCATCAATAATTTTTCTATCTTCGACTCGCATTTATATGTGCCTAATTATTATGGACCTTTGGTCAATTCCAAAAGTTTCCCAGTAATTCACAATTCATCTTTTTATACAGAAGTTTGGTCTCGTAGGTGGTAAATATCTTGATGTATGCATTTAGCATAATTTGATTACTATTACATTCTGAATCTTTCCAGAGTGTATGGTAATATAAAAAATAGGAGAGAGTAGAAATGTCCGACTATCAACTCATTACAAATTAGAAAGGATGAATGCTATGAAGAAACGGTTTGTTGCTCTTCTGATGACTTTGGCTCTGGCTATCGGCTTTACCACTTCGGCTTTTGCCGCTGAGCCTGCCAAGTCTGAAACGATCAATCTGACTTCGGTCTCTGAAGAAGTCGATTCTGTTTCTGCTTCGGAAGATGTCAGCACCCGGGCCAGCTTGGGCGATGTGATTGCAGGTGGTGCTACAACCATTTATGGTGGCAGTGGTACTCTGACAGTAACCCTTCCGAGTGGCAACTTTTGGGCCGACATTGTTGCCCAAATTGGATACACTGATCAGAATAGCGTGGTTACATGCTCTGTTCTTACTCCCAACGGTCAAACAATAAGTTTGGGAAGTATGGTTGGAACCGGTAGTTCCACCTATTCTCGTGAATTAACTTATGCTCCGGCAGGGAACTATACTTTCTATTTTTCCTCTGGAATCACAACACCCTACCAAGTTGCTGCTTTTATTTATGATTAATTCTTTTCTCTCCTATTTCAGGTCTATAATAGACCTGTTTTTTTATAATTTTGAAACATTATTTAGCTCAATAAAATAGGATTGAATATTATTATCATTTTTATTGCTCTCATAAATCCCCATTATTGGAAGCAATGTTGATTTATCTAAAATAACATAACTTTTATCAAAGTTTAAAATAATTGAATTATTTTCAATTTTGATTGAACTATTATTAACTCTAAAAGCTTTTGCTAAAATTGAAACAACATTATTCTCTTGGATTACAACCGGAAAATTTGAAAACATTTGCCCACCTAATTCAAAATTCAGATTATATTTTATATATTCATCATAGTTTATCCTCTGTTTATTATTGTCAATAATTGTATATCCTAGAGCATTATTATAATCAATATACGTTTGCTTTTCATATAATATTTCATCTTCCACCGCTGTATTTATTGTTTTCGATACTCCGTCTTTAAACCAGCATTCCTCTTTCTCAGCTAATCCGTTTTCATCGTAAGTAGTAATAACATAATGATAATTATTTAAGTTAGCATACTTTTGCACACCATTAACAATTACTAATAATGAAGCAAACTTATAGATAACGCTAATTACATATAAAATTATCACAGCGATAATCATTAATTTTATAATGGTAATAGTTTTCTCTCTCTTCTCTTCTTTTTTAACATCCAATGTAACTGCTTTATCATCAGGTAGCTCATTATTAATCAAGTCATCAATTTTTATAGAGAAAATTTTACTTATCTTTTTAATGTTATCAATATCAGGTTTACTAGTTTCATTTTCCCATTTAGAAATTGCTTGTCTTGATAAATCTAAATTGTTTGCTAAATCATCTTGTGACCAACCTTTTTGTCTTCTTAAATTAGTTAAGTTTTCTCCAAAGCTCATTTGTTTTTTCTCTTTCCTCTCCTATAAATCACCCCCTGCTCTGTACAACAATGAAATTATAATAAATAGCATTATCCCTTTCTACATATACAAGTTGGCAATTACGCTACAGGATGATTTATATATATTTTTCTACATTTTTTGGTACATTAGTTGCGATGTTTTGCTATTTATAAAAAGTCGTGTTTTCAGCTGTACTGTAAGCACAGCATAAATACTATCACAATAAATCATACTACATCAACGTTAAATCGTGATAATTGAAAATTTATTAAACTTTTTCTAAAATATGGTATATTTTCAAGATACATAATTAAATTATTGTAAACTTATTGTGCGATTTTCTATATAATTTTTACACTCGTGATTATTTTATCTTTTATATTTAATTTTACATAATTTGACATTTTATGACCAAAAATTAAAAGTACAATTTTATTTTTGTACTTTTATAAAATATTATGATGGTGTTCCCGGGCAGAGTCGAACTGCCGATCTCTCGCTTAGGAGGCGATTGCTCTATCCAACTGAGCTACGGAAACATCTGACTATATTAGTATAGCACACTTTTTCAATTATTTCTACATATTTTTAACTATTTTATTTCTTTCCAACCATTTATATTAGCTCTCTTAATGGCTCCAATTAAATTTGCACGAGAATGTTTATATTGTAATTCAAAACTTTTTAACAGTTCAGTTGCATATTCTCTTTTAGATACTCCGTCCATAGGGCAAACTTTTGGCATTATTTCTATACTATTCTTTTTAACAAAACTTTTTGTCATTTTTTCTGGAGTATATATTAATGGTCTTATTAAAGTCATATCTGACCTGTCCATATAACTCATTGGAGCAAAAGTAGATAAATTTCCTGCATATATCAAATTTAATAAAAAAGTTTCTAATACATCATCTTCATTATGTCCTAGTGCTATTTTATTGCATTCATATTCTTTTGCAACTGAATTTAATATTCCTCTACGTAGATTTGCACATAATGAACAAGGATTTTTTTCTTTCCTAACATCAAAAACTATTGCTTTAATGTCACTCGGTGCAATAACTAATTCTACCCCTACATCTTTTGCAATGTTTTTGAGGATTTTAGTATCAAATCCATCAAATCCAGGATTTACAGTTATCGCAATCAATTCAAATTTTTTAGGATAGAATATTTGTAAGTTTTTCAAAGCATACAGTAAAGTAACAGAATCTTTACCTCCAGAAAGAGCAACTGCTATTTTATCGCCCTCTTCTATCATATTATAGTCTTCAATTGCTTTTCTTAATTTGCTAAGTATTTTTTGCATTTTCATTTCCTTTTTAACTATTTATATTTACTATTTGCTTATTATACAACTTTTTACATAATATTGCAAATTAGTATAATTGAGGTCTTCTATAAATTACCGCATTAAAAAAGGTAATATTAAAATTAACATTACCTTTAATTCCATTTTATAAGGACTATTCCATTTTTTCTAATTCTTCTGTTGTTATATTTAAAATTTTGCAAATTTCTTCTGTTGATAATTTCATTTTCTTTAAATTATTTAATATTGCTTTTCTTTCTTCTGCTTTTCCTTCTGTTCTTCCTTTTTCCAGTCCTTCTGCGCGACCTTCTGCTCGACCTTCTGCTCGGCCTTCTGTTCGGCCATCTTCGTAACCAGCTTCATGTCCATCTTCATAGCCTTTACGTCTAATTGCCTTTTCATCCAATATGGCTTTTTCTCTTAAATCTGCTAGTCTTCTCATTTTTTCATCTTCTGTCATTTTATGTACTGTTACTACTGCTTCTTCTATATCTTCATTTTCCTTCATAATTTCTTTGACCTCCTTAGTATTAGGGTCGTTTATGAACAATGCCCATTGTGCCTTTTTGTTTTGCTTATTTTTTTCATATTCAGCCCTTACTTTAGATAGTTCTATTATATCTATTTCAATTTTGTCTGTCAAGACGAGGTCTTTTGCATTTTCTTCTCTAAGTTTCCATTTTGTTTCCATTCTTTTAATTTCTTTTGTTAGGTTAAAATCGTAATCTAGTATCGCTACCATTACTACTCTTTTAGCCTTTTTATAGTCATCCCCTTTTTTTACTTCGTTATAATACAATTTTGAAAAATAAAACAATAACCTTTCCTGTATATTTGATCTATCCACTAATTGTATTTCTATATCTACCTTTTCTCTGTCATTTATATCTAATTCTAGGTCTAATATCCCAAGTTTATCTTCTGGTTTTTCTCTAAATAATTCTTTATCATCGTTTATTGTTATTTTTTTTACTTTTTCATCTAACATTGCTTCTGCAAATGCTTTTGTTATTTTTTCATTTTTCTTGCTAAATAAGCTTTGAAAAACTATGTCTATCTTTGGTTTTAATAATTTTATACTTTCTTCTTTTTCTGCCATATAATAATCCTCCATTATAATTTTCTGTGAGAATTCGTGATTTAAATCTTATTTTTAACAAGAATTATAAAAAAAACCTCAAATATAGGTTATACATTTAATAAAATTTTTTATTGAAATTTTTAAGATTTAAATTTTGAATCAATTTAATTATATAAAAAATTTCATGATAAAATATTTTTAATTTAAAGCTTTAAATTATGTCCTCATTATATGTTAATTTCTGTTTCTTGTCAATTAATTTTATATAAATAATCATTATTTTTCGTCGACTTTTTTCGACATTTTTCTACATATTTTCTCTATATTACTTTTAATATAAAATAAAAATCTGCAACAATTATTCTTTAAATTAATAATTATTGTCAGATTTTTATTAAAATTTATTAAGAATTTGAATATTCTTTCATTGCCTCAGTTAATTCTTCTAATTTTTGTTCTGCCTCTTCCATAGATTCGCCTTTAACACCCATATAGAATTTAATTTTTGGCTCTGTTCCTGATGGTCTTACGCAACACCAGCTGTTATCATTCAAATCATAATATAATACATTTGATGTTGGTAAATCAGTTTTAAGTTTAGTTCCATCAGCTTTAACTATTGTATGTTCTTTGTAATCTCTTACTTCTAATACATCATAGCTTCCTAATTTCTTAGGAGGATTTTTTCTCATTTTTTCCATCATAGCTTTAATTTGCTCAGCACCATCAGCACCTTTTAATGTAATTGATACTTGTCCTTCTTTATAAAAACCATATTTTTTATAAATGTTAATCATTTGCTCCCATAAAGTTATTCCTTTGCTTTTATAATAAGCTGTTGCTTCACATAGTGCCATAACTGCAGATATTCCGTCTTTATCTCTTGCGTGAGGACTTATTAAGCATCCATAACTTTCTTCAAATCCAAATTGATATGAATAGCTATTATTATTTTCTTCAAATTGTCTTATTTTTTCGCCTATCCATTTGAAACCTGTTAATGTTTCAAACATTGTTAAATTATATTCTTTTGCTAAATCTTTTGTCATATTTGAAGAAACTATTGTTGTTATAATAGCACCGTTATCTGGAAGTAATCCCTTTTCCTTCTTTTGAGATAGTTCATACTCTGCAATAAGAATAGCTGACATATTACCTGTATATGGTACATATTCGCCGTTTTCATCTTTTGAATATACACCTAGTCTATCTGAATCAGGGTCTGTTGCTAAAACCACATCTGCATCTACTTTTTCCGCAAGTTCTAGTGCTAACTTAAATGCTTTTTTATCTTCTGGGTTTGGATAACTTACTGTTGGAAAATCTCCATCTGGCTTTTCTTGCTCAGGTACTACATATACGTGAGTAAATCCTAATTCTTTAAGAACTCTTTGTACTGGTACATTTCCAGCTCCATGTAGAGGTGTATATACTATTGTAACATTTTCTTGTTCTTTCTTTATAATATCTGGATTTAGTACTAAACTTTTTAAAGTATTTACGAAGTCATCATCAACTTCTTTTCCTATTTGTACATATAAACCTTTTTCTACCGCTTCTTTTTTATCCATTGTTTTAATAGTAGAAAAATCTGTAATAGCATTTACTTCATCAATTATTTGTTTATCTTTTGGTGGAACTATTTGTGCTCCATCATCCCAATAAACTTTATATCCATTATATTCAGGTGGGTTATGGCTTGCTGTTATCATAACACCTGCTGTACAACCTAATTTTCTAACTGTAAAAGATAATTCTGGCACTGGTCTTAAAGATTCAAATACATATGTTTTTATTCCATTTGCATTTAAACATAAAGCTGTTTCTTCGCTAAATTCCTTTGACATATGTCTTGAATCATATGCTATTGCAACACCTTTATCTTGTGTGCCTTCTTTTAATATAAAGTTGGCCAAGCCTTGTGTTGCTTTTCCTACTGTGTATTTATTCATTCTATTTGTTCCAGCTCCGATTACACCTCTTAAGCCTGCGGTTCCAAATTCTAAGTCTTTATAAAATCTATCCTCTATTTCTTTTTCATTTTCTTTTATTTCTTTTAGTTCTTTTTTAGTATTTTCATCAAAGCATGGATCATTTAACCATTTTTCATATTTAACTAAATATTCTTCCATTTTAAGTTCCTTTCATTTCCTATATTTTAAAATAGGTTGGAAAAGAATTGTGATTTTGGCTAGGCTAACAAGCAAGAAGGCCGGAAGTGTGCTTTTTTGCACATTGAGGACCTTCGCAGCGCAGTTAAACGACGCCAAAACGCAATTATTTTTCAACCATTACTAATTATTTTTTGCTATGAAAATCTGTATATAATTTTCTAGCTGTTTCTGGGCTATCTACACCTTCCGCATTCTTAACAGGTGCAAATTCGTCTTCTCTTTTTACTCTTAATATAGCCATATCATCTAAACTTTCAAAAGCATCAAATAAGAAAGATTCGAATTTGTATGCATTAGGGCTATCAGGTGAAACAATATTTCCATCTTTATCTAAATATTTAGCTTTTTTGAAAGCTACGTGGTATGGTAAATCCATTTTACTAATTTTTTCAATAGCTTTTATATTAAATAAATTACATAAAATATGTGATTCTCCATATTTTAACTCTCCATCTGGTGTTGTTTCAGCTGCCATTTCCTCAGAAATTTCGCTATATTCAATAACACTTGGTTTACCATTCTTTTTGCAAAATACACCAACTTTTTCCTTTGGTCCTGCTTTAACAATACTTTTTCCTGCTGCTAGCACATTTTTATCTTCTGCTAAACCTATTAGAACAGCGTCAACCATGTTTACTAAAACATTGTCAACTCCGCCTATAAATACCCATTCAATTCCTCTAGATTTCATGTCATAAATAACACCATCTTTTAGCATTGATTGGAATATTCCACCATGTCCATCTGCTGCTTCTTTTATTTTTCCTTCTTCATTTAAAAGCACTTTTCCATCTGTGCTAAGCATAGGTAATTTGCCTTGTTTGAAGAATGTTACTGAGCTCTCTGGATATCCAAAGAAATTGTGTTCTTTGAAAAAATTAACTGTTGCTTCGTTATTTTCTTCACTTGTCATTATATACCAAGGAATATCCACACCATATTTTTTTCTTGCTTCGTTTAGTGTGTCAGTAAGAATTTCAAATATAGATTTGTGTGAGTCTAATCCTAAGTCATATGTTCCTTTTGGCCCTGTATGTCCTAGTCTAGTTCCTTGTCCACCAGCCATTGTAACTACAGCTAGTTTACCTTCTTTAATTTTTTCTGAACCGATTTTTTCATATTTTGCATACTCTTCTTTAGATAATTTAGATTTGTCTACAAAATCAATTGGTTCAATTTTTGACTCTGAAAAGTCTTTTGCTTTTTTGCTTGCTTCGTATAATTTTTCAATTTGTGCGAAGTCAATTGTAAGAAGATCATTTAAGAATTCTTCCTTTTCTTTTTCGCCTGGTTGCCTATTATATCCTTGTAATAGTTGCTCCTGGCCATACTTTTTAAGTATTTGTTCAATTTGCTTTAATTTTTCGTCCATTTTAATTCTCCTTTGCCATATTTTATTTAGGCTTCGGCCACGATAGACACTTCATGCCATTACAACTAAAAATGTGAATTTTTAGATACAATATAATATATAACATTAAAGTAAATTAGTCAATTAGTTTTTTGTGGAATTTTGATGGTCAATTACTTTTTCCATATTTTTTAAAAAAGTATGGAGCTATATAAATATAGCTCCACATTCTACTCAATCACCTTTTCACCAGTAGTGTACAAAATTTTATCACTACCTTTAATAATGTCCTTCATAAAATTTCTTTGCTGATCAAAATCATAACAATTAATAATTTTAGCTTTTACATTTTTCATGAATTTAAGCTCTTCTTTAATATAACTATTCGCCTCCTTCAAATATAAATTACTTCCCATAAGTATAAATACTAAGTTTTTGCTTTGGTTAATATATGTATTTTGTATATCATTATTTGCATTAAAATTAATTTTATTTTTAATATGACGCTTTGCTCTTGATTCTACCATTTTCATTTCTTCATTAATTCCATCTTCAAAAAATGTAATAATTTCCTTTCTAGAATTTTTTCTTAAGTATTCATATAGTACAACACTTAGATGATACTTACTTGCATAAAAATTGCATACGTTTTCTATCTTCATAAATGTCCCCCTTCTCTATGTGGTAGATTTTACCATTTTGTTACAAATGTGTCAAGATTATTACAAAAAAATCGTTCGTCAAAATTCGACAAAATAATTAATTTATTCCATTTATGTATATTTTAAAAATATTAGGTAATAATTTTATTAAATAGAAAATCAAGGTAGCCAATTTTTTGCTAATGAATTTTAATTTATGAAATTATCAAATACAAATTTATTAAATTCTACTAGTAAATAAATTACCTGATTTTGAAAGGATAGTGATTTATATGAAAAAATATCTACTTTTATTAATTGTGTCAGTTGCATTTTTATTACTTTCTGCTTATTCTTATGTTAATGCTGTAAGTAATAATTTAGCGGATAGCGTGTTTAGATTACACGTAATTGCAAATAGTGATAGTGAAGAGGATCAAAATTTAAAATACAAAGTTCGTGATTGCCTTATAAATTATATGAATACTTTAACAAATGATTTGAATACTAAAGATGAAGTTATTGAAATTGCACATGAACACATTGATGATTTCAAAAACATTGCTCAAAATGTTGTAGAAGAAAATGGATATAATTATGAAGTTAATATAGAAATAGGTAACTTTTCATTCCCAACAAAAACTTATGGAGATATTAGCTTTCCTGCAGGTTTTTATGATGCTTTAAGAGTAAAAATCGGTAAAGCAGAAGGTCAAAACTGGTGGTGTGTAATGTTTCCTCCTCTATGTTTTGTAGATGTTACATCTGGAGTTGTTCCAGAAGAATCTAAAGAAAATTTGGAAGAAAACTTAGGAGATGAAGAGTATAGTATAATTTCAGATACTGATGAAAATGGAATTACTAATATCAAATTTAAGATTATTGAATTTTTTGAAAACATAGGAACAAAGCTTGCAAATAATTAAAGATTGTGTTATAAAATATATGATTAAAAGAGACAAAACATTGGGGGAATTAAATTTTGGATAAATTTGTAATAAAAGGAAAAACAAAGCTTAAAGGTGAAGTAGAAATTAGCGGAGCAAAAAATGCTGCAGTAGCAATACTTCCAGCTACACTTCTAATAGATGGAATAACAACTTTAGAAAATGTACCAAATATAAGTGATGTAAAAATTATATGTGATATATTAAATGAGCTTGGTGCAAAAGTTACATGGACAGGAGAACATTCATTAACTGTTGATGCTAGAAATCTAAGTTGCACAAATGCTCCATTAGATAAAACAAGTAAATTTAGAGCCTCTTATTATTTAATAGGCTCTCTTCTTGGTAGATGTGGTGGAGCTCAAGTAGGTCTTCCAGGAGGTTGTAATTTAGGAGCAAGACCAATTGATCAACATATAAAAGGCTTTGAGGCACTAGGTGCTGTTGTTGATGTTAGTCAAGGAAAAATAACTGCCAAAGCGAAAAAATTAACAGGTACTTCAATATATTTTGATGTTGTTTCTGTCGGAGCAACAATTAATTTAATTTTAGCATCAGTTTTAGCAAAAGGTACTACAATATTAGACAACGTTGCAAAAGAACCACATATAGTTGACGTTGCAAACTTTTTAAATGCAGCAGGTGCAGATATTCGTGGTGCAGGAACAGATACTATAAAAATAAACGGTGTAAAAAATCTTAGAGAAAATTGTAATTACTCAATAGTTCCCGATCAAATAGAAACAGGTACTTTTATGCTTGCAGCAGTAGCTTCTAAGGGAGATATATTAATAAAAAATTGTATTCCTGAGCATATGGATTCATTGACTGCAAAAATTCTTGAGATGGGAGCAACGGTTGAAGATTTAGGCGATAGTTTAAGAGTTTCTTGTAACAAAAGATCTCGTTCAGCAAATATAAAAACTTTACCATATCCAGGATTTCCAACAGACCTGCAACCACAGATGGGTGTTGCTTTATCTGTTGCATCAGGAACAAGTATAATAAATGAAAGCATATGGGAATCAAGATTTCAATATACTAATGAATTAAACAAAATGGGGGCAAAAATAACTGCTCAAGGCAAAACTGCTATTTTTGAAGGAGTAGAAAACTTAAAAGGTGCTCCTATATATGCAACAGACCTACGTGCAGGTGCCGCACTATTAATTGCTGGAATTATAGCAAATGGCACAACAGAATTATATAATATTCATTACATAGATAGAGGTTATGAACATATAGAAGATAAATTTAGAAGCTTAGGTGCTAATATACAAAGAATAACAGAAGAATGAGGAATAACAAATGTTTAATTTTTGTAATTTATATAGTGGCAGTTCTGGTAACTGCTCTTTTGTTGGAACAGACAGCGTAAATGTGTTAATAGATTGTGGAGAAAGTCAAAAGAAAATAAATACAGGCTTAGAAAGCATAGGAAAAGACTTATCTCAAATAGATGCAATAATAGTTACACATGAACATAGCGATCATGTAAAAACATTAGGCGCAATTTCTAAAAAATATAATATTCCAGTATATGCAAATCAAAAAACTTTTGATAATATGCCAGACCAAACTAATTTAATAGATGAAAAAAATAAAAGAGTATTTAATACTGATGACCATTTTGAAATAGGAGATTTAGATATTCATCCTTTTCATATTCCACATGATGCAGCAGAACCTTGTGGATATAATATTTATAATAATGATAAAAAACTTAGCGTTGCAACAGATATAGGTCATATGGAAAATAATATTATAAAAAAATTAGAAGGAAGTAATTTTTTATTATTAGAATCAAATTATGAGCCCTCTATATTAAAATATTCAAGATATCCTTATTATTTAAAACAAAGAATAGCTGGTCCAAATGGACATTTATCTAATCAGGAAGCTAGTGATACAATAATTAAATTAATTTCAAGTGGTGTAAATAATATAATGTTAGGACATTTAAGTAAAGAAAATAATTTTCCAGAGCTTGCTTATAAAACAGTAATGGAAGAAATAATTAATAATAAAATAAATAAAGAATTATCTTTATGTGTTGCTAGCAGATTAAAACCAAGTAATGTAATTAATTTATGATTTTATTAAATTAATATTATTTAAAAAATAAGCTTAATATTTTTATTAAGTTTATTTTTTTATTATTAATTAATTTTATTATAATTTAATTTATTTTATTTAATTATTTTATTTTTTAATTATTTTATTTTTTTATTATTTTATTTTTTTATTATTTTATTTTTTTAATTATTTTATTTTTTTAATTATTTTATTTTTTAATTATTTTATTTTTTTATTATTTTATTTTTTAATTATTTTATTTTTTTATTATTTATTATCAGTTTTAATTTTATATTTTTAAATTGTCCATCTGGTGTTATATATAGCTATCTTTTTTGCCATACTCTACCATTTTCAGTTGTTAGCATTATCTTGTCAATTTAACAACTGTCCTTTTTATTTTTGTATCACTCCAATCTTTCTTTAAAAAATTCTACATAAATTTAATTAAAGTTCCAAAATCTTTCATCAAAGCAAAAAATTCAATTTTTTGCCTATCCCTTAGCAAAAAATAAAATATTTTTTCAGAAAACACTCTAGTTTTAAATCATATTATTGACGCCATTTCGATTTTTTGTTAATCTCTATGTAATTAACTCAATTTTATTTTTTGCTTTTTTGCCAATCAATTATTTTTTTATCTATTAAATTTTTATTTCATTTTTTCAATTTTTTTGCGCTTTTTAAGTTTTTAAAAAGCTTTTTTTATTATATTTCTTATTTTTCGTTTATTCAAAAAGACAATTGATAAAAGTACATCTTCTGTACAGTATTGTCGTTTCAATGTTTATGTATACCATTTTTTGAAGTTTGAATTCTTTTAAGAAGATTAAACCTTCTTCTCAAAAGTCTTATTTCCTCAGTATTTGAAGAAGTCCATAGTATCATTTATACTCAAAATTGTTGAAATCAATTTAAAGTATTTTTACTGGAATTCATTTTTTTACCAATTCGAGATTTGTCAATTTGTAAAACAAATTCATTTATTTACATTTAATTTATTAAAACTTATAAAATATTATAATATATTTATCTTTTTATATAGATATTAATTTTTTAATTTAATATATTTACTTCTATATCAATTTTTTGATTATAATAAAATATATCTTGGGTATGTTTAATTAGTTCTGAATATTTTATTTATTTTTAATTTAATATTTATTTAATTTTATTAATTTATTTTATTTTATTTTATTTATTTTTATTTAATTTATTTTATTTAATTATTTTTTATTTAATTTATTTTTTATTTAATTTATTTTAGTTTTTTGTTTAATTTATTTTTTATTTAATTTATTTTTTTCTTTAATTTATATTTTTGTTTAATTTATATTTTTGTTTAATTTATATTTTTTATAAAATATAAATTATTAATTCTAATAAAATATTTTAGTTTTATTCCATATTTAAACCTGGTACTATATTTCTACACTAAAAAGGTTAAATTTACTGTAAATTTAATTTTGTCATTTTAACAATTATTAATAAAATATTTTTTACCTTTTCAAAATAATTATTTATTTTTAATTTATTTTATCCTTATTAAAATAATTTGTTAAGAAATTCAAAAAATCTGTTTTTAGCTAATTCCTTAGGCTTTTGAATATATTTTTTCCAATTATTATCTACCTTTTTTCATATTATTTTTACAATTTTTAATAAATTATGCTTTATTAATATAATTAATTCAAATTAAATCTTGTCTTTTTGTCACTCATTCTTTTTAATTTTTTATTATTATTTTGCCCATTATAATTTATTTTTTAAGTTTTTTATCATTTTTTTGTACATTTTTTGCTTTTTTTCGACACTTCTCACTTTATCAAAAAGACAATAATATTATTTTATTTTTATAATTTAGTTCATTAAGTTATATATTTTTTACTTTATGTATACAATTTAAATGTTTTATAGTTTTGCTATTTTTAGACAAGTTAATTCTTAAAATCTTTTATTCCTTAATAAATTTTAGATTTTTATTTAAATTTTTATCTAGTAATTAAGAGTTTTTATTCAGAAGATTTTTTAAATTATTTTTTAAATTTTAAATTTAGTTTTGTCAATTTGTAAATAACTTTATGTTTTTTATCTTATATATATTTTTTTAATATACATATTTATTTTTATATTAACATTAATAAAAATTTTTATTTCTTTTTTATATTTTATTTAATTTATTATTAATTGTTTTTCTATTTTTTATATTTTTATTTTAATTATTTATTTTATTTAATTATTTTTTTATTTAATTAATTATTTATTTATTTATTTTTTTATTTATTTAATTTTTTTATTTATTTAATTATTTTTTATTTATTTTTTTATTTCTATTTAATTTTTTTAATTAGTTTAATATAATAAAAATAATTTTTAACTTAAAAATAGAATTGCAGAAATTGTACTAGCTAAATCTGCAAGCAAGGCAGGAATTACAACTTTTCTTCCATCTTTAACTTTTACGCTACTCATATATAAAGCTATTACATAAAAAGTAGTTTCAGATGATCCCATAATTGTTGCAGCAATTCTTCCTATATTACTATCTACGCCAAAATGAGCCATTATTTCTGTAGCAATTGCCATTGAACCACTACCTGAAATAGGCTTAATAATTGCTAATGGCAATATTTCACTAGGTATACTAAATATTTTTGTTACATTAGAAATTATATTACATATAAAATCAATTAATCCAGAACTTCTTAGCATATATATAGCTAAAAAAATTCCTATTAAAGTAGGGAATAATTTTAATACGACTTTTATACCATCTTTCGCTCCATTAATAAATAAATCATATACATTCTTTTTTTCTTTTAACCCAACAATTAATATTATTGAGATAATGGTAGGAATAATCATTGCTGAAATATATGTCATTTATTTTTACTCCTTTTTATTAAAATTTTAGTAGATATCACCCCTACTACTGTTCCTATTATTGTTGCAAACCATATTGGAATAATTATATCAGCAGGATTTTGTGCATTTAAAGATGTTCTTATTGCAATTACTGTTGTTGGTATGAGCTCTATCGATGTAGTATTTAAAACAATTAACATTAACATAGAATTACTTAATTTTTGTTTATTCTTATTTTCTTTTTGTAGGCTCTCCATAGCCTTAATTCCTGCTGGAGTTGATGCATTTCCTAATCCTAATATATTTGAAATTGTGTTCATCGATATATTTTCCATTGCTTCTTCATTATTTTTGCTCTCTGGAAAAAGCCAATTTAGTACTGGTCTTAGCATTCTTATTATTTTTTTCATTATTGATGTATTTTTTACTATTTCCATCATACCACACCATAAACACATCGTACCAACTAGAGTCATAGAAAGAGTGATAACTTCTTCAAGAGATTTAAAAATTGAACTATTTAGATTTTGTACATTTCCACTAAAAATTGCATATATAAAAGAAGCCAATATTAGAATAGGCCAAATATAATTTAACATTTTATATCCTCTCATAAAAATAATGCTACTATTTCCAAATATATTCAAATATTTTTAGAATTATACTAGCTTTTTTCCAAAATTTATGTTATAATATTTACGAATTTTTAAAAGATTGGGAGGAAAAATATGAAATCAACTGGAATAATTAGAAAAATTGATGAATTAGGAAGATTTGTAATACCAATGGAAATGAGAAACAAACTAGATATTTCTAGCAACGACCCACTAGAAATATATGTAGAAGGAACAACAATTATGCTTAGAAAATACGAACCTGATTGCATATTTTGTGGAAGTTCTAAAGATGTCACTCCTTACAAAGGCAAAAACGTTTGTGCAAAATGCTTAAGTGAAATGAAAAAACTTAACTAACGAAAAACAATATATACATAAAAAAGTCTACTTCAGAGGTAGACTTTTATTTATTTTTCTATTGATTATTAATTATTTTAATTTTTTATTATTTTATAAATTTCTGATAAATTTCATTTTTATTTACATTTCTATCTTTAGCTATTTTTTTAATTATTTCTTTTTTGTCTAGACCCTGATTCTCATAATATTTATAATGTTCTTCTAAACTTAAATTATTTAAATTATTTTCTTCTTTAATTTTAATTCCTTCAATCAATATAATAAATTCTCCCTTAGGTTCAGTTTCTTTATATTTATTTATTATTTCGCTTGCCTTACCTCTAATAAATTCTTCATGTATTTTTGTAAGTTCTCTTGCTAAAACAATATTCCTATCTCCTAAACTATTTAATACATCATTTAAAGTATTTATTAATTTATGTGGAGCCTCATATATTATTGCAGTTTTTCCGTCTTTTTTTATTTCTTCAAATTTATTTTTTCTTAATTTTTTATTTAATGGTAAAAAAGCATAAAAAGAAAATTCTTTTGTATCTAGTCCAGAAGCAATAAGTGCATTTATTAAAGCACAAGCTCCCGGTATTGGAATTACTTTAATATTGTTTTTTATTGCTTCTTTTACGATTTCTTCTCCCGGGTCTGAAATAGCCGGAGTTCCTGCATCTGTAACAATAGCTATATTTTGCCCCTCTAATAATTTTTCTATTAATAAATCTTTTTTTATATCTTCATTATGCCTATGATAACTAATTAATTTTTTTGATATTTCGAAATGATTTAATAATTTTAATGTTTGTCTTGTATCTTCTGCTGCAATTAAATCTACTTCTTTTAAAATTCTTATGGCTCTCAATGTTATATCTTCTAAATTGCCAATTGGAGTTGCAACTAAATATAAAGTTCCTTTTCCCATTTATTTTCCCTCTTCATATATTTTTAATATTTCATCTGTATAACTTCCGTCATTTTTATATATTATTAATGGCTTCTCTACTTTAAGGAAAGAATTTGCATATTTTACAGCTTTTATTAATACTAAATTTGCATCTTTATCTATTTTAGGATATACAAATCTTATTCTTTTTGGTTCTAACCTATATTTTCTTAATATTTCTATTATTTCATTAAGCCTTTCAGGTCTATGCACCATATATATTGCACCATTATCTTTTAATAATTTACTTGCAACCTTTATCCATCCCTCTAAATCTACTGTTGTTTCATGCCTTGAAATTATTTGTTTATCTTTTTGATTTATAATTCCCGTACCTTTTTTCTTATATGGTGGATTTGTTACTACATAGTCAAAAGAGTTTTTTTCTAAACTTAGATTTTGCACATCTTCATTAACTATGCTCATTATATTTTGTAGATTATTTAATTCAACACTTCTTTTAGCCATTTGGGCTACATCATTTTGAACTTCGACACCGACTATTTTTGAAGCTTCTACCTTTTTACTAAGTAATATTCCTATTATCCCTGTGCCTGCTCCCAAATCTACTATTGAACTATGCTTTTTCATATCCTTTGCAAATTCTGTAAGTAAGACACTATCTATGCCAAAGCAAAAGCCTTCTGTGTTTTGAATTATTTTTAAACCTTTATATTGTAAATCATCTATTCTTTCCATAATAGTTTTAGTATAGCATATTTCTGGTAAAAAATAAACCCTTTAAATCATAACATTTAAGGGTTTATTAAAATTTTGTTACTATTCTCAGTTATATTATTTATATAAAGTCTCCAATATATGTTCTAAAGCATTTCAGCGAACGCAGACGACGTAGGAGCGGAGTGGCAGCGAGCGAGAGTTTTCGCGAATAGCGAAACCTCGAAGCAAATGCGGCAGAATGTATATTGGAGACTTAGTTAAGATGTATAGCTGTGAATAGTAACAAACTTTACTTTCTCACAAATGCCTCTTTCATATTATCTTGTTCTTCACCATCAATTAAAAACTTTACGCTATTTACTTCTTTTAATTCAGTTAAAGAATTTACTATAGCATAAATAGCATTTGTTCCACTACTATTTAAAAATTCCTGGGATAAATCAACAGTAACACAATCTCCATTAAGTTCTGCCTTATTAACCTTTGTTCCTTCAGGTATAGGATTTTGTAAATTCTCACTATTTGGTCCTAATATTAATAAATTTACTATATATAAATATGGATTATCCACCAAATCTTTGGCATCAACTTTTTTCTCTTCTGTTACTAATTGCATACTCTCTTTATCTTCAAAATATAATGTGATTGCGGTTTGCCTCATTTGTTCTTCTGAAATCTCTTCTTCTGGCTCAATTACAGTTTCATTTTCCACATTTTCTACCACTTCTGTGGAAAAATTTAAAACAATTAATATAGCCAATATAGAAATAATAGCAATAATTATAACTACCTTTAAAATAAACATTTTTTTCATATACATTTTGTCCTTCCTTTAAAGATTTTTCTATCAAATACTATGAAATAAATAATCTAAATATAACTTAATTTTTATATTTTCGTAAAAAACACATATAACTCATTTTTGCGAGAATTACAGTATTATTAGGCATTTTGCCAATCTTTAGTTATTGACAAATAAGTCTTTTGCATATACAATATGGTAGAGATTTTGTGTTCTTATTTTTTTATAAATAAGGATATAAAATTTAGGTTTATAGGTAACCTTAAAAACCTAAATTTTTAAATAAGGTGAATTTTATATGAGTAATACATTACATGTTGGTCTTGACGTTGGTTCAACAACAGTTAAAATCGTTGTAATGGACGAAGACCTAAATATTATATACGAAAATTACCAAAGACATTTTTCAGATACTAAAAATACAGTATGCCAAGTTTTAGAAAAACTTGCCGAAGATTATAAAGATTATACATATACAATAGCTTTAACAGGTTCTGGTGCTATGTCAGCAGCAAGATTTTTAGACCTACCTTTTATACAAGAGGTTGTTGCTTGTAAAAGAGCTGTTGAAAAATACATACCTCAAACAGATGTAGTTATTGAGCTTGGTGGAGAAGATGCTAAAATAGTGTACTTTGGTAAATCAATTGAGCAAAGAATGAATGGTACTTGTGCAGGTGGTACAGGTGCATTTATAGACCAAATGGCATCACTTTTAAATACTGATTCTCAAGGTCTAAATGAACTTGCTAAGAAGCATAAAATGATTTATCCAATAGCTTCTCGTTGTGGCGTTTTTGCAAAAACTGACGTACAACCACTTTTAAACGAAGGTGCAGATAAAGAGGATATTGCTGCTTCAATTTTCCAAGCAGTTGTTAATCAAACAATAAGTGGATTAGCTTGTGGTAGACCTATAAGAGGAAATATAGCATTTTTAGGAGGTCCTTTAAATTATTTATCTGAATTAAGACAAAGATTTATTGAGACTTTACATTTAACACCTGAACAAACAATAGTTCCTGAAAATGCACATTTACTTGTTGCAAAGGGTGCAGCTTTAGATTCAATAGAAAATAAACCTATTTCTAATGAAAAACTAAAAGCTAAAATTCAAATGTTAAAAGCATCTCATGATTCTACATCAACACCACTTGAACCATTATTTGTAACAGATGAAGACTATAAGGAATTTAAAGAAAGACATGACAAAGACAAAGTAGAAAAAGGTAATTTAAAAAACTTTAAAGGTGATTGCTTTATTGGTATAGATGCTGGTTCAACAACTACAAAATTAGTTGTTACAGATAGCAATGATAAACTTTTATATTCATTATATCGTAGCAATGAAGGTAATCCTCTAAAAAGCGTTATGCAAATGCTAAGAGATTTATACAAAGTATTACCTAAAGATGCAAAAATAAGATATAGTGGTGTAACTGGTTATGGTGAAAAATTAATTCAAACTGCTTTAAATGTTGATTTGAACGAAATAGAAACAATTGCACACTACACAGCTGCACAAAGATTTTTACCTGATGTTACTAGTATTGTAGATATTGGTGGTCAGGATATGAAATATATCAAAATTAAAGATGGCACAATCAACAATATTATGCTTAATGAAGCTTGTTCATCAGGTTGTGGTTCATTTATAGAAACTTTTGCAAAAAGCTTAAATTTATCTATTGAAGATTTTGTAAAAGCTGCTCTAGAATCACGTAATCCTGTTGATTTAGGTTCAAGATGCACAGTATTTATGAACTCTAAAATAAAACAAGCTCAAAAAGAAGGCTCAACAGTAGGAGATATTTCAGCTGGACTTTCATATTCAGTTATAAAAAATGCTATTCAAAAAGTTATGAAAGTAAGAGATGTAAATACGCTTGGTAAACATATAGTTGTACAAGGTGGTACATTCTATAATGATGCTGTTTTACGTGCATTTGAACTTATTGTTGGTAAAGAAGTTATAAGACCAGATATTGCAGGTTTAATGGGTGCTTATGGTGTAGCTATACTCGCTAGAAAACAATTTGAAGCAAACATGGATATGGAATATATGTCTAAAATATCTAAAGAAGAAGATTTAGATAAATTAAAAATTGAAACTTCTCATGTTCGTTGTAATGGATGTGAAAATCATTGTTTACTTACAATTAATAAATTTAGCAATGGTCAAAGACATATTTCCGGAAATAGATGTGAAAAAGGAGAAGGAATAGTTACAGGAAAAAAAGAATTACCAAACCTTTACAAGTACAAATTTGAAAGATTATTTAACTATACTCCACTAGAAGAAAAAGATGCAAAACGTGGAACAATTGGCATTCCTAGAGTTTTAAATATGTATGAAGATTATCCTTTCTGGTTTACATTCTTAACTAAACTTGGTTTTAGAGTAGTAGTATCAGAAAAGAGTAATAGAAAAACATACGAAAAGGGTATGGAATCAATGCCATCTGAATCAGTTTGCTATCCTGCAAAACTTTCACATGGGCATATTATAAGTTTAATTAATAAAGGTATTAAAACAATATTTTACCCTTGTATGCCATTTTCAAGAAAAGAATACACAAAAGCAGATAACCATTATAACTGCCCAATAGTTATATCTTACTCAGAAGTATTAAAAAATAATATTCCTGAATTAAAAGAAAAAGGTATAAAATTCTTAAATCCATTTTTGCCTTTTGAACCAAAGAAGTTGGCTGAAACAATAATGTCTTTACCTGAATTTGAAGAATATAATTTCACTAAAAAAGAATTATTAGAAGCTGCAAAAGAAGCTGAAACAGAGTATCAACATTTCAAAGATGATGTTCGCAAAAAAGGTGAAGAAGCTTTAGAATATATGGAAAAAAATAATGTTCATGGCATTGTTTTAGCAGGTAGACCATACCACGTAGACCCTGAAATAAATCACGGTATAGATACACTTATTACAAGTTTAGGATTATGCGTATTATCTGAAGATAGTATAAGTAATCAAACAGAAGTAAAAAGACCAATTAGAGTTGTTGACCAATGGGTATATCATGCAAGACTTTATGCAGCAGCAGATTTTGTTGGCAAACATGATAATTTAGAATTAGTACAATTAAACTCATTTGGTTGTGGTGTAGATGCAGTAACAACTGACCAAGTTGAAGAAATATTATCAAGCTATGATAAAATGTACACATTAATAAAAATAGATGAAGTTAATAACTTGGGAGCTGTAAGAATTCGTATTCGTTCACTACTAGCTAGTATGAATAAAAGAATTGCTAAAAAGAAATCTGAAAATTCTAATAATGGAAATTATGAAATTGACAAGAAAATATTTACAAAAGATATGCGTAAAGACTATACAATATTAATTCCACAAATGGCACCTGTTCATTTTGAATTATTAGAATCAGCAGTTGAAGCTTGTGGATACCATGTACATTTGCTTAAAGAATGCACTCCACACACAGTTGAAGTAGGTTTAAAATACGTAAATAATGATGCTTGCTATCCATCTATACTTACAACAGGTCAAATGATTGAAGCATTAGAATCAGGCAAATATGACTTAAATAAAACCGCATTAATAATGTCACAAACAGGTGGTGGATGTAGAGCTACAAACTATATTGGATTTATTAGAAAAGCTCTTAAAGATGCAGGTTATCCAAATGTACCAGTTATATCATTTAATGTTGTTGGCATGGAAAAAATGCCTGGATTTAAAATAACTCCAAAACTTGTTGAAAACTTAATAAAATGTGTAATTTATGGTGATATTCTTCAAAAAATGCTTACCAAAAACAGAGCATATGAAGTAAATAAAGGTGAAACAAAAGCTTTATTTGATAAATGGATGGAAAAATGCAAGAAATTAGTTGCTAAATCAACCATGAAAGAGTTTAAACAAAATATTTATGATATGGTAGAAGACTTTGAAAAAATAGAATTAGATACTTCAGTAGAAAAGCCAAAGGTAGGTATTGTTGGTGAAGTTCTAATTAAATATCATCCATTTGGAAATAACTTTGTTGCAGATAAATTAGAGGCAGAAGGTGCTGAGGTTATACTTCCAGACTTTATGGGATTCATTAAATTTATTGCTACACATAAAATAACTTTTAACCAATTAATTAAAACTGACGCTACTAAAGCTAAGATATTTAAGTTAGCAATAAAATTAATTGAAATTCTTGAAAAAGATGAAACAATAGCTTTAAAAAATTCTAAAAAAGGCTATTTACTTCCTTGTGACATATTCAAACTAGAAGAGAATGTAAAAGATATCCTTTCCATAGGAAATCAGACAGGTGAAGGATGGTTTTTAACAGCTGAAATGGTTGAATATATAGAGCACGGTATTCCAAATATTGTATGTGTACAACCATTTGCTTGCTTACCAAATCATGTCGTTGGTAAAGGTGTAATAAAAACAATTAGAGATGCTTATCCAGAAGCAAATATTTCTGCTATAGACTATGACCCAGGTGCTTCTGAAGCAAATCAAACAAATAGAATTAAATTATTAATGGCTGTTGCTAAAGATAATTTAAAAACTAAAAATAATAGTAAAAAGGCTATTGAAAAAGAAAATGCTCACCTTTCAAGCGAAAATAACTTAAAAGGCAAAGAAAAAGCTAAGAAATAAGTTTATATTATATTTTAACAGAAATTTAATTAGGAGGCTTTATGGGACATTTAACACCTAAGGATAGTTACAGTAATATATCGGATATAAGTTTAGATTATTTAATATTAGATGTTGGCATAAAAGGTTTAATATTTGATTTTGACGGTACTTTGCTTAGAAATAAAACTGTATCTGTAGATACATTAAATTTTCTAAAAGAAGCAAAAAAACGAGGTCTAAAATTATCTATTTTAAGTAACAATCCTTATGTTAGCAAAACAATTTTAAAAACAATAAGTATACCTACGACAAAAAAATTTGCTTGTAAGCCTCTTAAAAAGCCATTTCTTGATATGGCAAAAACCATGAAACTTCTACCTGACCAAATTGCTGTAATAGGAAATAATAGAATCTCAGACATATGGGGAGCAAATAGAGCAAATATGTATTCAATATACATTCAAAATCTGAATAGTCATAGATTTAAAAAAAGGGTAGAGGATAGGTTAAAAGATTTAGGTATAAAAAAAATAAAGTAGAAAGTAAAAATCTTTCTACTTTTTATTTATCTTCTTCTTGCTTGTTCTTCTTCCATATCAGTTATTTCGCCAGTTTCTAAACTTATTACTTTTTTAGGTTCTCTTATGAGCTCAGGCATATCTTTCTTAGGATTAAGCATCCAAGAAATATGTGTAACATATTTAGCATTCGTGTCTCTCGGTCCAACTAATCCAGCTCTTGCAGAAATATCCTTTCTTTGCTCTGAATTTAATTTAAATAATAAATTAGTTTTTGCTGTATATCTACCTCTTTGAGATGATTCAACAATTAAATCTTTACCACCTCTATAAACAGGAAAAACATCTTTTCCACTCACATTTTTAACAGATCTAGTTAAACTTCCTTTAATCATATTCAACATAAGTGGAGCATTAAATCCTTTCAAATCTATCACTATTAAAGGTTTATTTGTATTTGCCTTTTCATCACTTTCAAAAGATATTCCAGCATTTCTATATTCATTTGTATTAACTATAAAACTAATCATTTCTTGAATTGCTATGTCTTTTTGATCATATAAAATTTGCGAGCGATTATTGAGTAATAAAACATTGTAAGACATTGCATCTAAATCATTAAATCCATAGTAGTCAATATCTCCTTGTTCAAAAATCTCCTCTATATCAAAAACTACTGTAGCTAAATTGCTATTTCCATCTACTGATTTGGTTTTTCCTGAATTCTTTTTATCATTTTTAAATTTTGTTATATAAGGAACTATTGCTCTATATTCAGCTAAATAATACATTATATCTTCATCTATAAGCTCAAATTCTCTTCCTTCACTAAAATCAGTAAAATTATTTGAATTTTGTAAAACATATATTACTTCGTTTCTTCGCTCTACTTCTTTTACAAGTCTATTAGTCCAAAACGCATTTAAAGCAACTAATTCAGATACTGAATAATTTTTCAACTTGTTTTTATCCATTAATTCTTGTTCAAACGTTTTTCTATCTCTTATTCTAAAGTTAGAAGGCATAGATAATTTTTCTAATGTATGATTATATTCAGTTTCATAATTATTCAAAGCTCCTATTTGTCTTAAAAAATCTATTTTTAAATAAATATTATTTGCTAAGATTTGTGTCAAATCTACTTTTATCATTTTTCTTAGTTCTTGAAAATATGCTTTTTCTTTTTTTTGAATTTTGTTATAATCATATACAGAAAGTTTTCCAGCAATTATTTTGTTTGTATGTTCTTCTATTTCTTTCAATTCTTCTTGTATTCTTCTATCATTTGGATACATTTTTAAATATTTTTTTAACTCCTTATATCTTAAAATATACTCAGAATAGAAAAAAGTTTTAACAAGCGATTGATAATCGTTTTGCAAATTCCCCGTAAATTCTATGTCCTTACCACTTGTATTTTCTTTAGAATTCATTTTGCTAACAATAGAATTATAATCTCTTGAATTGAGCAAAGATTCAATGGCTATATATCTATAAATTTGCGAAGACCTAATTGTATTTGTTTTTAATATCAATTCTTCAAGTGCATTATTATATCCTTGAATACAGTCTAAAATAGAAGCTTTTGGACTAGCTTCTCTCATTCTAGATATTAACTCTTGAAATGATTTTAAATCTTTTCTAAAAAAATAAACGTCTCTATCTGTAAGACTCTTTGCCATTAACCTTATTCTTCTACTTAAACTCATTTATTCCCCAATCTTTAAGTTTCAAAAGTTTGCTTTTTCGACTAATACATATTATAGCAAAAAAAATAATATAAAGCAAATACTTTATATTACATTGGCGTAGGTGAGAGGATTTGAACCTCCGCGGCCCTAAAACGAACCCTACAAGTTTAGCAAACTCGCCCCTTCAACCACTTGGGTACACCTACATATATTTTATTTAATTATTATAAAGGTAACAAATCACCTTAAATATAAAAATGGCGGAGAGGGTGGGATTCGAACCCACGGTAGGCTATAAACCTACGCCAATTTTCAAGACTGGTGCCATAAACCAACTCGACCACCTCTCCATAATAGGCTACGACATTCGTAACAATAATTATAATACCACATTATTTAATTGTATGTCAATAGTTTTAACAAAAAAAGTGCGGTGGCAACTGCAAAGTAGCCACCTAAAAAGTAAGGCTATTTACTTATCTTCTCCATAGCAATATTTATGGCTTCTTTTTCTTCATAAGATAAATTATATTTAGAAGTTCCTTTTACTATAGGCTTTGAATATACATTAGAGTTATCTTGTCCATAAATAGAATTAATAACTATTCCATTATTTTCTCTATCAAGCAAAGCTAAAGTAAAACTTAAGCTGTTTTTAGTATTTCCAAAAGCATCATATTTATATAAACCAACCTTTTTAATGCAATGAGATAGTTCATTATTTATATTATTACATACTTCTATTATTTGGTCATCCCTTTTATTAAGTTCTTTTACTTGTGAAACATAACTTTCAATCATTTTTGCAAAGTCTTTGCCTTCTCCCAACTTATTCATATTTTTTTCATATTTTTTATATATCTTTATAGAAATACCTAAGCTTATAATTGCGATTATAAGAGAGATAATTGATAAGATAACTAAATATATGTCTTGCATGTTTTACACCCCTTATTGTTGATTTTTAATTAAATCTAGTAATCTTTCTAGGTCATCATTTGAATTATACTGAATAATTATTCTTCCACTACGTTTTTTTGGTGTTAATTTTACTTTTGTTCCAAAGAAACTTTGAAAACTATCTTCAATTTCTCTATATAAAGGTTCATATTTAGCTGTAACTTCTTTTATAGTCTTTCTATTTTTCATAGATTTTTCTAATTCGTTTACAGATTGTCCTTTTTCTATAATTCTTAAAGCTGCTTTATATTGTTTATCTGGGTCTGTTATTGAAAGTAATGTTCTACAATGTCCTTCTGTTAACTTACCTTCAATAGCTAGTTCCATTACTCTTTTATCTAAATTAAGTATTCTCAATGTATTTGTTACAGCTGTTCTATTAATACCTAATTTATCAGCTAACTCTTGTTGTTTTAAATTATAATTATCTATGAGTTCTCTATATCCTAAAGCTTTTTCAATAGGATTTAAGTTTTCCCTTTGTATATTTTCTATTAAAGATATTTCTTTAACTCTTTGCTCGTCCTCATTTCTAACCAAGCAAGGTATCTCTGTTAAACCTGCTATTTTAGCAGCTCTCCATCTTCTCTCACCAGCTATTATACTATAATAATCTTTCTTTTGCTCTACTATAATAGGTTGTAAGATTCCATAAGTTTTAATTGATTCAGCTAATTCATTTAATGTATCTTCATTAAATTTTTTTCTTGCTTGAGTTGTATTGGGTTCTATTTCTATTAATTTAATATTTTTTATATTTTCGCTACTATTTTCAGATTGCTTCATTTCTTTTAAAACTGCACTTTCTGCAAATAATGCATCTAAACCTCTTCCTAATCCTGCCATATAAATTCCTCCTTAATAATAAATTTTCATTTATTATATACTTGTTAATTATATTTCGTCAATGTTTTTTTATTAAATAATACCGTTTTTTCTTGTTATTCTGCTATAAAACAAGATTATTAACTTTATGTATTTTGATTATGTATATTTATGACTTATTCTTTTTTAATATTTCTTTTGCAAGTTTTTCATAGCTTCTAGCACCCTTTGACATAGGATCATAAATAGCTATTGGTAAACCATAACTTGGAGCCTCACTTAATCTTACATTTCTTGGAATAACTGTTTCAAATACTCTATTTTCAAAGTATTTGTTTACTTCCTTAACAACTTGATTCGACAATTTTGTTCTTGCATCATACATAGTAAGAACTGCACCTTCAATAGTTAAATTTCTATTATAATATTTTCTAACAAGCTCTACTGTTTTTAGAAGTTCTCCAACTCCTTCTAATGCAAAATATTCGCATTGAACTGGTATAAGCACACTATCTGAAGCACTAAGAGCATTTAGCGTAATTAAACCAAGTGATGGTGGACAATCTATAAAAACATAGTCATAATAGTCTTTAACTTTATCTAATTTATCTTTAAATCTATACTCTCTACCCACTGCAGATACTAGCTCAACCTCTGCTCCTGCCAAACTCATGTTTGCCGGACATACATCAAGATTTTTAACTTTTACCTTTTGAATAGTATTAGAAATTTCTACATCATTTATTAATACATCATATGTCGAAAATTCGCAATCTTTACTAATACCTAAACCACTTGTCGCATTACCTTGTGGGTCAGCATCAACTAACAATACTTTTTTATTTTTTTTAGCAAGTATTGAGCTTACATTTATTGTGGTTGTAGTCTTTCCGACTCCTCCCTTTTGATTTGCTACAGATATTATTTTTCCCACTTTTGTCCCTCCATTTCTCCTAAATATGATATAAAAAAAAATACAATATGTCAATAAATATTGTATTCTTTTTTATAAAATTTACAATTACAATGGCTCTTTACTTGGCGTTCCAGCTTTTCTTGGATATTTTGAATTAGTTTCTTTTACCTTTTTAATAACTATTATATTTCTTTCATTGTCATTATCAGATAAATAAAAATTATCCACTCTTTCAATTTCTCCGCCTAATTCTTTAATTGCATTTTGAGCTCTTTCCAATTCTTCATTTACATTAGCACCTTTCATACAAATGCATTTTCCTCCCACCTTAACAAAAGGAAGCATATATTCTGTTAAAGTACTTAAATTTGCAACTGCTCTTGAAACGGCTACATCATATTTTTCTCTATAAAGCTTATTTCTAGCAATTTCTTCTGCTCTACCATGTATAGCTTGTATATTTCTTAAATTTAATGTTTCAATAACTATATTTAAAAAGTTTATTCTTTTATTAAGAGAGTCTAATAATGTTATTTTTGTATTTTCATTCATTATTTTTAAAGGAATTCCCGGAAAACCTGCTCCTGTGCCTATATCAATAACTTTATCATCATCATTTATATATTTAAGCACTGTAAGTGAATCTACAAAGTGTTTTAATTTAACCTCATCTGGCTGAGTAATAGCTGTTAAATTAATTTTTTCATTCCACTCTAATAGCAAATTCATATACTTTTCAAAACTTTTTATTTGCTCTTCATTTATTTCTATATTAAATTCTTCTAATTTTCCTATAAAGTCCATAATTTTTTCCTTTCTAAAAAAAATTTTACTTTCTATTAATAGTTTCCAAAAATATTAATAATACAGATATATCAGCTGGTGAAACACCTGAAATTCTTGAAGCTTGCCCTACTGAAAGCGGTCTTACCTTATTTAATTTTTGTCTTGCTTCTAGTCTTAATCCCTTTATTTCTTCATAATTAATATTTTCTGGCAACTTTTTATTTTCTAATTTTTTAAATCTTTCAACTTGTTCACTCTCTAAATTTATATATCCTTCATATTTTAAAGAAATATTAACTTCATCAGTTTCCTGTTTTGTTAAATCTGGTCTATTATTATCTACTTCTTCTAAAATGTCATAATTTAATTCCGGTCTTTTTAAAAGTTCTGAAAGTCTTACACCTGTAGTAATTGGGCTTGTATTATTTTTCTTTAAAAATTTATTTACTTCTTCAGTTGGCTTTATTATTGTATTTCTTACTCTTTCAATTTCATTTTCAATGTTTTTCTTTTTATTTAAAAATCTATTATATCTATCATCTGAAATTAATCCAACATTATGCCCTATTTCAGTAAGCCTCAAATCCGCATTATCTTGCCTCAAAAGTAGCCTATATTCAGCTCTAGAAGTCATCATTCTATATGGTTCATTTGTTCCCTTTGTAACTATATCATCAATTAAAACACCAATATATGCTTGTGACCTATCCAATATTATCGGTTCTTTATTTTGTATTTCTAAAGATGCGTTAATGCCTGCAATTAGCCCCTGTGCAGCTGCTTCTTCATATCCAGAAGTACCATTTATTTGACCTGCAAAAAACATTCCTTTTATTTTTTTGTGCTCTAAAGATAGTTTTAATTCTTGAGGGTCAATGCAATCATATTCTATAGCATACGCAGGGCGAGTAAATTCTACATTTTCCATACCTGCAATAGACCTGTACATAGCTATTTGAACATCTTCTGGAAGTGATGAACTCATTCCTTGAACATACATTTCATCTGTTCCTCTGCCAACTGGTTCAATAAATATTTGATGTCTTTCTTTATCAGCAAATCTTACGACTTTATCTTCAATAGAAGGGC
Organism: uncultured Clostridia bacterium; assembly: GCA_944392425.1. Classification (GTDB taxonomy): domain Bacteria; phylum Bacillota; class Clostridia; order TANB77; family CAG-508; genus CAG-793. Next base: position 15,804 of record CALXWM010000001.1, on the reverse strand, counting down.
AATATCTAGGGCCTGTACCAGTTATTTTTCCTGAATATAAAGGTGATCTGTCTAAATTTTTTCTAATAATTTCATGTGTTTTACTATTCGTATAAGTTAAATAACAATCCATTTGTTCTTCATCATTTTTTAAATTATCATCCATAGAAAAAGGCTCTATTTCAGCATCTCCTCTTTGAACTTCCATTTTAGAAAAATCTAAACTTCTTCTATTAACTCTTGCTGGAGTACCTGTTTTAAATCTGTTTAATTTTATTCCTATATTGTTTAATACTTCTGACAGTTTATTTGCTGCCGCAACCCCATCAGGTCCACTAGAATATGAAGTTTCTCCTATATATATTTCACCTTTTAAATATGTACCAGTTGCCAAAACAACAGCCTTAACTCCATAAATAGCACCAACATTAGTTTCTACAGACTTGACTTTACCTTCTTCTACAGTAATATTAACAATTTCAGCTTGTTTTAAATATAAATTTTCTTGTTTTTCTAAAGTATGTTTCATTTCAGCTTGATATTGTTTTCTATCAGCTTGAGCTCTTAAAGAATAAACTGCTGGTCCTTTAGATTTATTTAACATTTTTAATTGCACATAAGTTTTATCAATATTTTTTCCCATTTCTCCGCCCAAGCAATCTATTTCTCTTACAATATGCCCCTTTGAACTGCCTCCAATGTGAGGATTACAAGGCATATTAGCAACTGCTTCTAAGCTAATTGAAAAAACTAATGTCTTCATCCCCATTCTTGCACATGCTAAGCCTGCTTCACAACCTGCATGTCCTGCTCCTATAACTGCTACATCAAAATCTCCTGCATAATAACTCATAATTTCCTCCATTTAAAATAATAGTTTTCCACATTTTAATATTTATTTTATTATATTTAAAATTTTATAACATTTTTCAAAAAATTTTTCCACACTTTATCCACATTTTTTTGTTCGTGTTTCACAAAACCGAACACCTAAATCTGTTAAATGTGAAACTTAAACTATAAGCAAAATTTTTCATTTTTTTAAATCCTAAAATTTCAAGACTTTTTGAGTTTTCTTTTTCGATATTTCGTAAACCTTCTCAAAATTTTCAAATTTTGTTCGCTTAGAAATATCGTTATTTTAGCGATATTTAAGCATTTTCTTTTACTATTTTCCCAAACAGAATTTAGCAAATATTTCATTAATAATGTTCTCTGAAACATTCACACCAGTGATTTCTCCCAAGTCTTCCATTGCCTGATTTATGTAAATGCTAATTATGTCTACTGGTGTATTGTTTCTCACAATTTCTATCGCATCTAAAATGTTTTGTTTTGCTTTAATTATTTGATTTTTATGTCTCTCATTTGTAATAAGAATTTCATTATTACTTGAAATTTCATTTAATTCAAACATCTTCTTAATTTCATCATATAAATTCTCAAGACCCATTTCCTCTTTTGCAGATATTTTTATTACTGACTTATTTAATTTTTTAATCTCTTCTTCCATTTTATTATTATTTTTCAAAACATCTACTTTATTTAGCAAAATTATTGCTTTTTTATCTCTAATAAGTTCAATAATTTTCCTGTCATCTTCATCTAAACTGCCCGAAATATCAAAGATTGCTATAATTAAATCAGCGTCATTTACAAGCTTTTTGCTTTTCTCAACGCCTATTTTTTCTATAGTATTTTCTGTATCTCTAATACCAGCTGTATCAATAAGTTTTAAAGGAATTCCATCTATATTTAAGTATTCTTCAATTGTATCTCTAGTAGTACCAGCAATATCGCTTACAATGGCTCTATCCTCTTTAAGAAGACTATTTAAAAGTGATGACTTTCCTGCATTTGGCTTACCTATAATAACCGTTTTAATGCCATCTTTAATAATTTTTCCCTTATTAAAGCTATTTTCAAGTTCATTTAAAAGATTATGTATTTCATTTAATTTTTTAAGAGCTTCAGAATTAGTAACTTCTTCTACATCATATTCGGGATAATCAATAGTAACTTCAATATTAACCATAATATCAAGCATCTTCTGCTCTATTTTCTTAATTTTTTTAGAAAGATTACCTTCAAGCTGATTTATAGACTCTTTAGCTTCCATTTCTGTCTTAGAATTAATTAAATCAATTATTCCTTCCGCCTGTGATAAATCAATTCTACCATTTAAAAAAGCCCTTTTTGTAAATTCTCCGGGCTCTGCAAGTTCTGCTCCATTTTCCAAGCATAACTCCAATATCCTTTTTTCTACAACAGTTCCTCCATGAGAATTTATTTCACACATATTTTCGGTGGTATAACTTTTGGGTGCTACAAAATATGCTACTAAAACTTCATCAATTATTTCATTATTTTTAGGATTTACAATATTTCCATATTTCATTGTATACCCTTTTATATCTTTCGATTTATTTTTTGGTATAAAAATTTTATCTATTATGTCAAAAGTTTGTCTTCCCGACAATCTTATTATTCCTATACCTCCATTTCCACTTGCTGTCGAAATTGCGACAATTGTTTTTTCCATTTTTACCTCCTTTTCTAAATTCGCATCAAAATCGTCAGATTTGAATTTTACCCCTTTAGTGATTAAGTTATATTATTTTTTTATTAAATCGTCTTATTTTTGATTTTCATGCGTAGTTTTTTATTTAATTTTTACATTTTTCGACAAGATTTTTTCTTTTTTAAAATTTAATTTATTATTTTTAGTTAATTTATTTTTTAAATTATTTTTTATTATTTTAATTATTTATTTTAATTTTTAAATTATTTTATTTATTTTTTTAATTATTTAATTATTTTTTAATTATTTTTTATTTATTTTTTATTTATTTTTTATTTATTTTTTATTTTATTAATTAATTTATTTATTTTATTTATTTATTTTATTTATTTTATTTATTTATTTTATTTATTTTTTTATTTTTTATTTATTTTATTTATTTTATTTTTATTTTATTTATTTATTTTATTTATTTTTTTATTTTATTTATTTTTTTATTTTATTTTTATTTTATTTAATTATTTTATTTTTTATTTATTTATTTTATTTATTTATTTTTATTTTATTTATTTATTTATTTTTATTTTATTTATTTATTTTATTTTTTATTTTTTTAAATATTTTAAAATTTTTTTATTTATTATTTATTTTTATTAATTAATTAATTTATTTATATATTTTTAATTAATTTTAAAAAGCGACAATATACATTCTAAAGCTTTTAAGCGAAGTGGAGCAGTTACAAGCAATAGAGATGAGCAATACGTATCAACTGCGAAGTGGAGCGTGCGAGCGTTTTCGCGCAAGCGAAACCGAGAAGCAAAAGAGGAAGAATGCATATTGGAGCTTTAATTCATACTAAGTAATATTAAGTCATACTAAGCAACACTAATCAATATAAAGCAAAATTAAATATTATTAATATTATTAAATAAAATTAAATAATAAAAAATAATATTAAAAAGTCAAAGCCCTGGTATGTTTATTACTAAACAATTCCTCGAACTTTGACTTCGATAATTATTTTTTCTCAATTACTACCTTTCTTCTAGGTTCTTCTCCTATACTATAAGTAGTTACATATTCACTATTTTGTAATTCTGTATGAATTATTTTTCTTTCATAAGAATTCATAGGTTCTAATATTATTTTTTTGCCATTTCTTTTAACTGTCTTTTCTAGTTTTCTAGCAAGCTCTTTAAGTGTTTCTTCTCTTTTCTCTTTGTAATTTGCTATATCAAGTAAAACTCTAACTCTTACAAGAGTATTTTTATTGCCTATACTACTTAAAATAGTTTGCATAGCATTTATTGTATCTCCCCTATATCCTATAAGGTCTGATGACTTTTCTCCCAATAATTCAACATTTATTTCTTTATTTTGAACATTAATTTTATATTCAAGATTCTTAACAGCAGATGTAAATTCTTTCAAAAAAGTTTCTATATTATTTTGGCAATTATTTACATCCTCATCAGAAGGTTCTTTATATTCTTTTTCATGAAATTCATGATTTTCTTTTCCTTCTTTTACTGTAAGTTCTACTTTTACAACCCTAGGCTCTAAAATACTAAAAAAACTTCTTTTATCTTCACTTTCAAGTATTTTAACATCTACATCATTTTTTCTGCATTTTAATTCTCTAAGACCTTTTTCAATTGCATCTGTTGATGTTTTTCCTTCTACTATAATAGTTTTACCCATTATTCTTTCACCTCTTCTTTATCTTTTAATACTTTATTTAATAAAACTCTTTCACCTAATTGAAGTATGTTTTTTACTAGCCAATAAAGTGATAAACCAAGAGGTGCAATTAAAGCAATAGCTATGGACATAATTGGCATCATATAATTCATACTATTTGTCATTTGTTGCATACTTTCAAGTTGTTCTTCCATAGACTCTTCTTGTTTTCCATCTGTAAGAGCATTTTTTTGTTTTTTACGCTTTTTGTCTTCTTTTTCCTTTTCTCTTTGTTCTTTTGTCTTATTCATATTTGTAATAAGTTTAATATTAACAAATGTAGTTATTACATAGATAATTGGTATTATTAATACTTTAATATCACTTAAATTCTGCATTGGTACTTTACTTAGGTCTAACCCTAGGAAGTCCATATTAATATATACGCTTTCATCCTCTGCTGCCTTTTCTTCTATAATTTTCATTTCCGGATAAGAAGATGTTTCTCCACTTTCTGTAATCTCTTGCTCATAATTTTGTATAACTGTAGGGTCTACTTTTAACATATAAGTAAGAGGTCTGCTTACTAAATAAAATACTGATAAGAATAATATTAATTGTATTATTGAACTCAAACATCCTGAAAAAGGACTAACTTTTTCTTTTTTATATAAGCCCATTACTTCTTGATTAAGTAATTCTGGATTATTTTTATACTTAACCTGAAGTTTTTTCATTTCTTGTTGTATTTTGGCTGATTTTTTCATTGACTTTTGCTGTTTTATTGACAATGGCAATAAAATAAGTTGTAAAAGTACTGAAAATAAAATCATTGCCCAACCATAATTTTGTACCCATTCATATAAAAAGTTGAGTACATATCCAAAAAGATTTGCTAAAAATCCCATTATTTAACTCCCTTCATTTTAGAGGGTCATATCCTCCCTTTGAAAAAGGATTACATTTTAATAATCTTTTAATTCCTAAAAAAATACCTTTTAAAGGGCCATATTTTTCAATTGCCTGTTTCATATATTCTGAACAGCTAGGATAATATTTACAATGAACCCCTATACTTTGAAAAAATGGTGATATCCATTTTTGGTAGAAATTTATTAAACTAATAAAAATTTTTTTCATTATTTAATTCCTGAATTTAAAAATATTTTTTCAATATCCTTATTTATTATTTGATAAGACAAATCTTTTACATCTGCTTTTTTATTCCAAATAATTACTATATCATAGCCTTGTTTAACATTCTTTGTGTTATTTTGGTAAGCCGCTCTAATTACTCTTTTGACTCTGTTTCTAATGTGTGCTTTACCTATTTTTGTGCTAATTGCTATACCAAGTCTATTTTCATTTAATTTGTTTTTCATTATATATATAATTATTTGATTAGCAATATAAAACTTGCCTTTATTAAAAACATTTTTAAATTCATAATTTAATTTTAATGTTTTTATTCTTTTCATAACATAATACCTTAAAAAAGGTCACTATATTTGTGACCTCAACAAAAAAGCTTACGCACTTAATTTTTTTCTTCCTTTTGCACGTCTTGCCTTTAATACATTTCTACCTTGTCTAGTAGACATTCTTTTCATAAATCCATGTTCTTTTTGAGCTTGTCTCTTTTTTGGTTGATAAGTTCTTTTCATTTATATTGCACCTCCAATTCTATTGCAATTTAATTCTCAATCGTACAACCTATTATACCCTAAGAATGCCAATTATGTCAATAGATTAGGGGTAAATTTTTTTATATTTTTATACTATTTTGCTTGACTATATATGTCATTTTTTGATATTATATGTATACATTTAAAAAATAAATATTTAAGTCCACAAAAGAAAAGTTATTTAAGTCTTTATCCACAGTTGATGAACAAATTGTGGATATTAAATAACTTTTTTATGTTGCACTAAATATATTTTTAAACAGAATAGGGGCTAAACTAATGTCAAATGAAAATTTAAACGAACTATGGAGCAAAGCTAAAGAGCTTCTAAAAGAAGAAACAACAGTAATTACATATCAAACATGGATTCAGCCATTAGAACTTAAAAGCGTTAGGGATAACGTTATTGTTTTAGTTGCCTCTAATTCATTTCAAAAAGATACTATTGAATCAAGATATTTGACTCTACTTACAAACACTTTTAATTTTATTACAAATAAAAAATGCAATGTGATTATAAAATTACAAGATGAGGAAGATATAGCTATTCCTATAAGTAGTAATATGACAAATAATAAAATGTTTATTAACTCTGGACTTAATCCTAAATATACATTTGATACATTTGTTGTAGGAAGTAATAATAAATTTGCACAAGCTGCTGCACAAGGTGTATCTGATAATCCCGGAGCAAAATATAATCCATTTTTTATTTATGGAGGAGTTGGACTTGGTAAAACTCACTTAATGCATGCAATAGGTAATCAAATACTTATGAATAATCCAAATACAAATATTTTATATGTCACATCAGAAAACTTTACAAATCAATTAATTAACGCATTACGTGATCAAGCCACTGAAAAGTTTAGAGAAAAATATAGAAATATAGATGTTTTATTAATAGATGATATTCAATTTATTGCTAACAAAAAGAGTACACAAGAGGAATTTTTCCATACATTTAACACTCTTTATGAAGCTGGAAAACAAATAGTATTATCTAGTGATAAGCCACCCAAAGACATAGAATTACTAGAAGACAGATTAAAATCAAGATTTGATTGGGGCTTAATTGCCGACATATCTAATCCAGATTTTGAAACACGTCTTGCTATTTTAAGAAAAAAGACACAATTAGACAATATAATTATAGATGATGAAATTTTATCTACAATTGCAACAAGAGTCGACACAAACATTAGGGAACTAGAGGGTACACTAAATAAATTAGTTGCTAAAGCTTCTCTAACTAATAGTCCAATTACAATGGAAATGACTGAAAGAGCAATTAATGATATTATTCAAAGGCAAGATAAAGTTATATCATCCGAATACATCCAAGATGTTGTAGGCAAATATTTTAATATTTCGCCAGCAGATCTTAGAGGTTCAAAAAGGTCTAATGACATCACATTTCCTAGACAAATTGCAATGTACTTGTGTAGAAATGTTGCACAAATGTCTTTACCTCAAATAGGTATAGATTTTGGTAAAAGAGATCACACAACAGTAATGCATGCAGTCAATAAAATTGAAAAGGAAATAAAAACTAATTCAAACACAAGATTAATTGTGGAAAGTGTGCAAAACATACTACTTTCCGACAAATAGTTGCAACAACTGACAAAAGTAGTCATTAGTAGAATTTCTGTTTGTGAAATTAATGTTTGACTTTAGGACGTGCATCTCTTCCTACGGAAGAGCCCTGTTGGTTATCCACAGGGGGGTTGTGGAAAACCTGTGGATAACATGTGGATAACTCAAAATGTGGATAACTTTTTGAATTGTGTGGATAACTTTTTAAGTTTTCCACAGAGTTATCCACACCGAATTTCCGTAGGGTTAAAGGGATTGAGATAGTTTTCCACATTATCCACAGGACCTACTACTACTACTACTAAATATATTTATATTATTATAAAAGAAGGAGAAATGAAAAATGAAACTTATTTGTGAAAAGGAAAAAATCCTTAAAGCTCTTAATTCCGTAACAAAAGCTGTCGCTGTTAGAACAACAATGCCTATATTAGAAGGTATATTAATTCAAACTAATGATAATGATATTAGATTAACATGTTATGATTTAGAATTAGGTATAGAATATGTAATTAAAGATTGTAATGTACAAGAACAAGGTGCAACAGTTGTTAATGCAATAATGTTTAGTGAAATAATTAGAAAATTACCAGATACAGAAATAAAAATAGAAGTAAATGATAAGAATTTATTAGTTATTGAATGTGAAGGTTCTTTATATAAATTAGCAACAATGAATCCAGAAGATTTTCCAGAACTTCCAGAAATTAATGTAGAAAATTCTATAGAAATAGAACAAAACACATTGAAAGATATGATTAGAAAAACAATATTTGCTATTAGTACAGAAGAAAATAGACCAATATTTACTGGATGTTTATTTGAAGTAAAAAGCAATAAATTAAATGTTGTTGCTGTTGATGGTTTTAGATTAGCTTGGAAAAGTAAATTTTTGCAAACTAAAACAAATGACTTTTCAGCAGTAATACCAGGAAGAACTTTAACAGAAATAAATAAAATATTATCTGACTCATTTGATATAGTAAAAATAGGCATAGCAAAAAATCAAGCTTTATTCGAAATAGAAAATTGTAAAATAGTTACTAGATTATTAGATGGAGAATTCTTAAATTATGCTAGCGTACTTCCTTCAAAATGGGAGACAAGAGTTAGGGTAAATAGATCAATTATTTTAAACTGTTTTGAAAGAATTAGCTTAATTTCTGCTTCAAGTATAGAAAAAGAAAAAAAATATCCTGTAAAGATTACAGTTGAAGTTGGAAAAATTACGATTTCTTGTACTAACCAAACTGGAGATGCAAAAGAAGAGTTATATGTTACAACAGAAGGAAAAGATTTAGAGGCAGGATTTAATCCTAAATATTTCTTAGATGTATTAAGATCAATAGATGATGAAGAAGTATTTATAGATTTTGGTACAAGTATTTCACCATGTATTATAAGAAGTGTAGAAGAAACTGGTGACTATAAATATATGATATTACCAATTCGTTTAAAAAATGACTAAAAAAACATATAAGTTATCCACATATTATGCATAATATGTGGATAAAACCGGAGATAAAATGTACATAGATAATTTAAAAATACAAAACTTTAGAAATTATAAATTTCAAGAAGTAAATTTTGAAAATAAAATAAATATTTTTTATGGAGATAATGCTCAAGGAAAAACAAATATTTTAGAATCCATTTTTATTTCTAGTTTTGGAAAATCTTTTAGAACAAATAAAGACAAAGAATTAATAAAAATGGGTGAGAACTTTTTAAAAATTCAAACTCATTTTCAAAAAAAAGATAGAGACGGAGAAATAAAAGTAGAAATTTCAGATAAAAAAAATGTTTATTTAAATGATGTAAAATTAAAAAAACTTAGTGAAGTTTTAGGAAATATTATTTTAGTAATTTTTACACCAGATGATATTAATTTATTAAAGTCAGGACCAGCTTCAAGAAGAAAATTTTTAGATATGATGATTGGACAATTAAGACCTGCATATGTATTAAACTTAAATTCATATTTAAAAACACTTGAACAAAGAAATAATTTTTTAAAACAAAGAATAAAAAATGATGCAATGCTAGACATATGGGATGAAAAGCTTGCAGAGTATGGAGAAAAAATACATACATATAGAAAACAATTTATAAATTTAATAAAAAATAAAATAACATCAATTCATTCGGAAATAACCGATGAAAAAATAGACATTAAATATTTTTCAGACTGTAAAAGTAAGGAAGAGTTTTTACAAGAATTGAAGAAAAATAGAAATAATGATTATTTTAAGGGATATACAACCAAAGGCATACATAGAGACGATTTTACAATATACATAAATAATGAACCTGTTAATATTTATGGATCTCAAGGACAAAACAGAACAGCTATATTATCTCTTAAACTTGCAGAATTAAATGTTATTTATGAAGATTTAGGAGAATATCCAATACTTTTATTAGATGATTTCATGTCTGAACTAGATGAAAAAAGAATTGCTAATTTTTTAAACAATATAGAAGATATACAAGTTATAATTACCTGTACAAAAAATATAGATATAAAAAATAGTACTTCCCATAAGGTTGTAAATGGTGAAATTTTATAATATAATATTAATGCCAAAAGTTTAGCAATATGAAAATTTAATTTTTCTATTTATAAAAAACAAAAGTTGTACTAAAAATAAAATAGTAATTTGGGGAGTATTATGAATTTTAAAGAAGAACTAAAAAATTATGCAATAATTGTGGATAAAGAACTTGAAAAATATGTTAGAAAAAATGACTGTCTAGAAAAGAAGTTAAATCAATCAGTTGAATATAGCCTTATGGCAGGTGGAAAAAGACTTAGACCAACACTTATTCTAGCAACATATAAACTTTTTAAAAATGATACTAAAGTTTGTATGCCATATGCAGTAGCTATTGAAATGATACATAATTTTTCTTTAATACATGATGATTTACCGGGAATAGACAATGACGATTTTAGACATGGAAAGCCTACAAATCATAAAATATTTAACGAGGCAACAGCTATTTTAGCAGGAGATAGTTTACTTAATAATGCCTATTTAATAATAAGCGAAAATTTAAAAAATAATTTAACTAAAGAAAATATTGATAGTTTTTATGAACTTTCATATGCTGTAGACAGAATGCTTATAGGAGAATATGTAGATACTGAATATGAAGGAAAGCAAGCATTAATAGATGAACTTGAATATATGCACAAAAATAAAACAGGAGCTCTAATAAGATCAGCTGTTAGAATAGGTGCAATTCTTGCAAACGTGAATGAAGAAGATTTGATAAATTTAACTAATTATGCAGAAAAAATAGGACTAGCATTTCAAATAAAGGACGATATTCTTTCTGAAATTGGAGATGAAAAAGTTTTAGGAAAGCCAGTTGGAAACGATAGGAAAAGAAAAAAATGCACATACGTAAGTAAATATGGACTAGAAAAAGCAGAGCAAGAATTAGAAAAAAATATAAAAGAAGCAATAAATTGTTTGGAACCATATGGTGAAAAAGCTGAATTTCTAAAAGATTTAGCAATTTATATTGGTGAGAGAAACAAGTAATACATATTGAAAATTAAAAAATTTTTACTTGACAAATTTTAAAAATAAAAATAAACTTATATGTAGCAAACTAAAGAATTTTGCAGGAGGAAATATAATGGAAAAATATAATCACGCTTATGGAGCTAACCAAATACAAGTATTAGAAGGTCTTGAAGCCGTAAGAAAAAGACCAGGTATGTATATTGGTAGTGTTTCAAAAAGAGGTTTACATCATTTAGTATACGAAATAGTAGATAACTGTGTTGATGAAGCATTAGCAGGTTATTGTACACATATAGAAGTAAAAATAGAGCCAGGAAATATAATTTCCGTATCAGATAATGGTAGAGGTATACCAGTAGAAATACATCCAAAGACACATATATCCGCAGCAGAAACTGTTTATACTGTACTTCATGCTGGTGGAAAATTTGGTGGAGATAGTGGATATAAAGTATCTGGAGGATTGCACGGTGTTGGTGCATCTGTTGTAAACGCTCTATCTGAATGGACAGAAGTAACTATTCAAAGAGATGGTGGAATATACCAAATGAAATTTGAAAGAGGAAAAACTGTCGAAAAGCTTTCAAAAATAGGAGAATCTAAAAAAACAGGAACAACAGTTAGATTTTTAGCAGATAGTGAAATATTTGAAACAACAGAATATGACTATGATACATTAGCTGAAAGATTTAGAGAAATAGCATTTTTAACAAAAGGTTTATATATAAGTATAGAAGATTTAAGAGAAGAAACACCTAAAAAAGCTGAATTTTGCTTTGAAGGAGGATTAAAGTCTTTTGTAGAATTCTTAAATCAAAATAAAGAAAAATTAAATCCAGACCCAATATATATAGAAAAAACAGTAAACGAAGTACCAGTTGAAATAGCAATGCAATATACTTCAGCATATAATGAAAATATTTATTCTTTTGTAAATAATATAAATACAGTAGAGGGTGGTACTCACTTAGAAGGATTTAAAAGAGGCTTAACAAAAGTATTTAATGACTATGCAAGAGGTCATAACATAATAAAAGAAAAAGAATCTAATTTACAGGGAGAAGATATAAGAGAAGGTTTAACAGCTGTTATATCTGTAAAAGTTAAAGAACCACAATTTGAAGGACAAACAAAAACAAAATTAGGAAATAGTAATGTAGCAGGAATTGTACAAGCTATGGTAACTGATGCTTTATCTACATATTTAGAAGAAAATCCAGCAGTTGCAAAAACAATTCTTGAAAAATGTGTTAGTGCTTCAAGAGCTAGAGAAGCAGCAAGAAAAGCTAGAGAATTGGTTAGAAGAAAAAATGCATTAGAAGTTACAACTCTTCCAGGAAAATTAGCAGATTGCTCAAGCAAGGTAGCAGAAGAATGTGAAGTATACATTGTTGAGGGAGATTCTGCAGGAGGAAGTGCAAAGCAAGGTAGAAATAGAAAATATCAAGCAATATTGCCACTTTGGGGAAAAATGCTTAATGTTGAAAAATCTAGAGCAGATAAAATATACAATAATGAAAAATTAAAACCAGTAATTCAAGCAGTTGGAGCTGGAATTGGTGCAGACTTTGACATATCTAAAATTAGATATGGAAAAGTAATAATCATGGCTGATGCCGATGTTGATGGAGCACATATTAGAACATTATTATTAACATTCTTCTTTAGATATATGAGACCACTTTTAGAGCAAGGACATGTATTTTTAGCTCAACCACCACTATACAAAATATCTAAAAAAGGAATGAAAGATGTATATTGCTACACAGATGAAGAACTAGAAGTAGAACTAGCTAAAATAGGTAGAGATAATGTTTCTATCCAAAGATACAAAGGTCTTGGTGAAATGAACCCAGAGCAATTATGGGAAACTACAATGAATCCAGAAAATAGAATTTTAATAAAAGTAACAATGGATGATGCAATAAAAGCAGATCAAATATTTACTATTTTAATGGGTGACCAAGTAGAACCAAGAAAAGAATTTATTGAACAAAATGCAAAATATGTTAAAAACTTAGATATATAATATAATTAAAGGAACTTCATATATGGAGTTCCTTTTTTGTCGAATTTTGTCGAAGAATGTCGACGAAAAAACAAAGAAAATTGTAAAAATCTGTTGACATATAATGGAAAGCGTTGTATTATTTATTTGAAAGGAGAAAATTAAAAGAGCAGATTAATAAAATTATAGGTTTATGGGTAACCTTTAAAAACCTAAATACTTAAAAGGAATTAAATCAATGAAATCAGAAAAATTCAAATCTGTTCAAAATTGGCTTCCTTATGATAAGATTTTAGAAAATGGTATAATAAAACTCAAAAACTCCTCCTATGTAAAAATATTAAAAGTTGAGCCCATTAACTATAATTTAAAATCTGAATTAGAAAAAGAAGCAATTTTAAATTCATATAAAAGTTTTATAAAAAGTTGTAATTTTAATCTACAAATTTTAATCCAAAGCAAAAAAGAAGATTTAACAAAACATATTGATTTATTAAATCAAAATAATTTTTACTCAGAAATAAAAGAAAAGTATATCGAATATATTAATTCTTTAAATCAAAAACAAAAATCTTCCAACAAAAATTTCTATATTATTATAAGCCAAAGTGCAGAAGACATTACTAATTTAGAAAGTGTAACAATACAAAATTTGCAAGAAAATTATTTCAAAGTCAAAGAGCTTTTAGCTAGATGTGGCAACATCGTTTCTGAATATACAAAAGAAAATCAAATAAGAGAAGTATTATTCTCATTTTTAAATTCAAGAATTTTTTTAAATGGATAACAAAAGAAATATTGCTATTAAATTTACAAAAGTAAAATAATATTAAAATATAAAAAGGCGGTGATAATAGCGAATAATTATTTAGGAGGAATATTTACCAAAAAAGATTATTTAAGTCCTTCATATATAAATTTAAGCAATCCAAAATACATTGAAATAGATGGAATGTATTATTCCGGTTTATTAATTGTTAATTACTTACGTGAGCAAGATGACTTAATATTAAAAAGTATAATAGATTCAAATACCAATATATATATTTCAATGTTTTATGAAAAGCAAGACACATATAAGGTAATAAAGGACTTAACATATAACATAGGAAATGTAAAAGTTGACTTAGAAAAAATAGGCGAAAATAGACAAGATTCAGAAATAGCAGTATTTACATATAATGACGCAAAATATATAAGAAGAGAAATGCAAATAAATAATGAAGAATTATATTTTTTATACACATATATAATGACATTTGCAGAGAATACAAAAGAATTAGAATATAATTTAAATAAAATAGAAGGATTACTCAGAAGTAGAGGGATATTACCTAAAAAAGCATATTTTAGACAAGAACAAACATACTTATCTTGCTTGCCCCTTATGCAAAACAATTCAGATGTAAAAGAAATAACAAAAAGAAATATATTAACAAATTCAATTGTTGCAACATATCCATTTATATCTTCAGCAGTATTTGATGAAGCAGGTATATTTATTGGAGAAAATATTTATAACAATTCACTAATATTTATAGACAAATTTGATACAAATAAATATAAAAATGCAAATATGTGTATATTTGGAACAAGTGGTGCAGGAAAATCATATTTTACAAAATTAATGATACTCAGATATGCACTATTTGGACTAGAGCAATATGTAATAGATCCAGATAGAGAATACACAAAACTTGGAAAAAGTTTAGGAGGTACAATAATAAAATTAGGACCAAGTTCGAATACATATATAAATGTGTTAGACATAAGGAAAGAAAGTTTGGAAGAAGAACAAAGAGGATACTTGTCTACAAAAATAGGAAAATTAATAGGATTTTTTAAATTAATATTTGAAAATCTAAAAGAAGAAGAAAAAACAATATTAGAAAAAGCAATTATTAAAACATATAATCAAAAAGGAATAACATTTAATGATAAATCTTTATACAAAAATGGCAAATTTAAAACAAGCGATGACATGCCAATATTAGAAGATTTATATAATAATTTAGATGGAAATATGCAAATAAAATTATTTCCATTTATAAAAGGATCATTAAGTTATTTTAATAAAAAAACAAATGTAAAATTAGAAAACAAACTAATAATTGCAGATATATATGAACTTGGAGAAGATAACCTAAAGTATGCTATGTACGTATTCATTGAATTTTACTGGGACAAGGTAAAGCAAGATAGAAAAATAAAAAAAGCAATATATTTAGATGAAATATGGAGATTGATAGGAATTACTTCTAACAAAGAAGTTGCGAGCTTTATTTATAAAATATTTAAAACAATAAGAAAATATGGTGGAAGCGGTGTAGCAATTACACAAGATGTATCAGATCTATTTAGTTTGGATGAAGGAACCTATGGAAAAAGTATATTAAACAACTCAAGTGTAAAAGTATTTTTTAATTTAGAAGAAGAAAATATAAAAGTATTAGAAAAATATACAGATTTATCTAATAAAGAAAAAATAGAAATTAAATCATTTAGAAAAGGAGAATGTTTAATGTTTGTTGGACAAGAACATATATTAACAAAAATAAAATCTGGAGATTTTGAAAATGAAATAATTTCCTAAATTAAAAAATAAATAAATAATTAAATAATAAAAAAATAAATAAATAAAAAAAATAAATAAATAAAAATAAATAAATAAATAATATAAAAATAATTAAATAATAAAAAAATAAATAAAAAAAATAAATAAAAAAATAAATAAAAAAATAAATAAAAAAATAAATAAAAAAATAAATAAAAAATAATATAAAAATAAATAAA